>JAEXZS010000069.1 GCA_023451375.1 Pseudomonadota bacterium | reverse complement strand
CTTCCGGCTTCCTGCTCGCGCAGCACGCCGATGATCTGCGCCTCGTTGAACCTGCTCTTCTTCACATCCGTCTCCTTGATGAAACGGACTCTCACTCAAAACGAGGGATCAGGAAGGGGGCGCCTCACCCCTGGCAGCCGAATTCACTGAGCGGCGTCTCCAATGCGCCTGCGCTGCGGTAGTCGGTGTAAGGCTTTAGGAACCAGTGCGCGATTGCATCTAGCTCGTTGGATCGTGGCGCCGGCGGCACACCCTCAGCAACAAGGCGGACAGCGCCAGAACTTGTAAGGAGGCCCGCGGACCGGCCGCCGCGCCGCCGCTGCTTCAGCCAAGCCTTCACCTGCTGAAGATCGCGGGAAATTCGAGCGGGCGGCTCCGCCATTTCGTCGGCGATCTCAGCCGCCGCAGCCAACTCGCCGTTGAGCAGCGCCGAAACCCAGCGCACCTGAAGCGGACTTCGATAGGAGCGGATCGAGTTCGAAAGATGAAGCAGCGGCTCCGCCTCGATCGCGATGTCCGCCGGGGGAGCTTCGAAGAGCCCGTTTGCGCCGACATCGGGGCCTCCTCCGATGGCTTGGGGTGCGGCGAACACCCGCCAGTTGAAGCCGCTCCTGGCGGCCTCCAGCAACGCCTCGCCCCATAGGGGCAGCCCTCCTTCGCCGCGATTGATCTCCTGACCGGGGCCAACAAGGCAGATCAGGCAGGCCCACTCGCTCCTCGCCATGATGTCGAGGAAGAGCTCGGGCTCGGATGTTGGACGGCCGAGCAGCTTTTGTCCGACCTCCGCATCCCACGCGCGCTGAGCCTCATCGAAGACCAGCACGTGCTCCGGCGGTGGCGCGCCGTCCCCGTGCTCGCGAAGGAAGCCGAGCAGTCCTTGAACCGCGCTGCCGGCTTCGCGGCGTGCGTCGGGCTTTCTAAGACCTCGATTCTCATGCGCATCCTGAGCGAGGGCCTCGACGAGCACGTGAACGAGGGGCGGGTTGCCCGATAGAAGCGACGCTGGCGGCAGCCCGTCGCCCGCGACGCGGCTCTTGAGGGCCAGGTTGAGACCGAGCAAGGTCTTTCCCGCACCAGGGGTGCCGCTCACAAAGCAGATGACGCGCTCTTGCCGTGCTTTAGCGTCGAGAACGATCTCGATCAGGCGCTGGGCAGATCGCTCCAACTCCTCCGCCGCGGCGTCTCCACGCCCTAAGTCGGCCACGCTATGCCCGGCATAGAGAGCGCGCGCAGCTTCGATGATCGTCGGCGTGGGACGATACGGGGACCTTTCGAACTCCGCAGCGGTGATCGGGCTTGTCGAGCCGCCTGTGACGCTGGCCGCGGCTTGAATCGCCTCGGGGAGCGTCGCTGCGTTCACGAGCAGCGTCTGAGAAACACCCTCCATAATGGGAAGAGCGGTCAGCCGGCTCTCCTTCGCCAGGTCAGCGCAGAGGATCGGACCAATGATCCGCTCCTGGGAGGCGGCGTGGAAATCCCGCAGGGAAAGCGCGTAGAATTCAGTCTGAGCGACATCGGCGCTGCGATAGCTCGCCGCGTTCACCTTGAACTCGATCACCATCACCACGCCTGGCGTAAGCACCACCACGTCGAGACGCCGGCCGAGCCGTAGGAGCGGCGTCTCGAAGAGTATGCTCCACTCGGTCGCCGGACTACCGATCTGCCTGAAGGCGTCGGCGAGGAGTTCAATCTGTTTGGCCCACGCCTCGATCTGGCTGCGCTCGGTGCTCCTATGCAGGGCCGCCAATCGCGCGGACATCCGGCCGATGATCTGCTCCGGCTCGGTCGCAAGGAATTCCGAGACGGCGCCTGCGAAGAAGGAACGGGGCGTCTGAGCTGACAACAGCCTCTCCAACGATCATCCTGACGTAACCCGCGGGATATGATCCCGACTCGAAGCAAATGTATCGCGCCTCGCGCAAGTCAGCCTGATGAGCGGAGGGGCTGAAGGTCTGCCTTGCGGCGGCAGTCCAGAGCCCGATGGCGCTCAGACGACCTATCCGCCGCAGCCCGCCCGCCTTACGCGGCGACTCTCGCTGCAAATAGGTGCAGCGATTCCGGCCGCAGATGCGTGTATCGCTTCAGCATCTTCCAGTCCTTATGGCCTGTGACGAGCGCAACCTGCTGGATCTGAAATCCAGCCTCAAACAGCCGGCTTGTCCCCTCGTGGCGAAGGTCGTGGAAATGCAGATCGACGATGCCGAGATCCTTGCAGGCCCGGGTGAACGCCGTCCCAGCGGATCGGTGATTGAACGGAAAAATGCGCTGCTCTGCATTCGTTCGTGACGAGCGCCGCGCCTCGATAAGGGTGGCCGCATCGAACCCGGAAACCGATAAGAGCGGTATGCGCTGGTCATTGCCCGTCTTCTCTCTGGGATCCTTGCGATCCCGTATCGTGAGCATCTTTGTGCGAGCGACATAGTCATCCCAGACGACACGAAAGATTTCCTCCTGACGCATCGCCGTCGCGATGGCGAACCGGATGATGTCTCCCATAGGAATGGTTTGGCGCGGGTTGCCTTCGAAGTGGGCGATCAGGCGATCGATCTCCTCTTCTGTAGGTCTCCGGTCACGCTCCACGCCCTTGCCAACAAGGCCCAAACGCTTCAGCGCGAGACGAGCCATGTCCACGGCCTCTGTGGAGACCGCCAAGCCGTGGACTGCGGCGGCATGTGAGATCACCAGCTTGATCGCGCCGATGTCGATGCCAAGCGTCATCGGGCCGGCGCCCTCGGCCGCGCGCTCCCGGCCAAAGTCGATAAACAACGGCCTATCCAGTTGAGCGATCTTCTTTCGGCCCAGACGAGCCTTGAGCATCTTCAGGGTCGCGGCCTTTGACCGCCGAGGGGCTCTACCGACCGACTTCATGTCGTCGATATGAAGATCGATGAGCTCCCCGAATGTGCGGAGCTTCGCCGCGCGTGACGGCGTCGGCGTCTCGCCGCGATCGATCCGACCCTCGGCTTCGGTGGCCCACCGCCTCGCATCATCGCGTTTGACGAAGGTCTCGCTTATATAGCGACCCTTTCTTCGCACCTGGACCCGCCAAGATCCTGACGGGAGTCTCGAATACGTCGCCATTTCGTGTGCGCTCTGTGTGCACTGAGGTGTCGAAAAGCCGGAAAAATCGTCGCAACACGTCGTAAATTTGAATGCACACGCCGCCTTCCAACTTTTTGATCTTACAAGAATAATGCTGAAAAATCAAGATCGTAGACTAGCCGTGGCCCCGATGATGGATTGGACGGACCGGCACTGCCGGGCCTTCCATCGCGTGCTGACGGATCGGGCGTTGCTGTATACCGAGATGGTCACCGCGCCGGCCGTGCTGAACGGTGATCGCGAGCGGCTGCTGGGGTTCGACCCGGTCGAGCATCCGGTGGCGCTGCAGTTGGGCGGGTCTGATCCGGGGCAGTTGGCGGAGGCCGCGCGGATCGGAGAGGCCGTCGGCTATGACGAGATCAATCTGAACGTCGGCTGCCCGTCCGATCGGGTGCAGTCCGGCCGCTTCGGCGCCTGCCTCATGCGCGAACCGCAACTGGTGGCGGACTGCATGGCGGCGATCCGCCAGGCCGTGTCCGTACCGGCGACGGTGAAGTGCCGCATCGGCGTGGACGATCAGGATCCGCGGGTCAGTCTGTTCGCCACCGTCGACGCCTGCGCGGCCGCGGGCGTCGACACCTTCATCGTCCATGCGCGCAAGGCCTGGCTGCAGGGGCTGTCGCCGAAGGAGAACCGAGACGTGCCGCCGCTGGACTACGCCTTGGTGCGGCGGCTGAAGCGGGAGCGGCCGCATCTGTCCATCTCCATCAACGGCGGGATCGGCTCACTGGACGAAGCCGAGGCGCATCTGGACGACGCGGACGGGGTGGCGCTGGACGGCGTCATGCTGGGCCGCGCCGCCTATCACGAACCGGCCATCCTGGGTCAGGCTGACCGCCGGCTGTTCGGCGAGGCGACGGACGATGTCGAGGCCTATGCGGCGCTGGGCCGGTATCGCCCCTATATGGCCGCCCGCCTGGCCGAGGGCGTGGCCCTGCCCGCCATGACGCGGCACATGCTGGGCCTGATGCACGGCCGCCCCGGCGCGCGCGCCTTCCGCCGCATCCTGACGGTCGAGGGCATCCGGCCTGGCGCGGGGCTGGAGGTGCTGGACCGCGCGGTCGAGGCGGTGCGCGAGGCCGAGGCTCGACGCGAGGCGGCGTGACCTGCCGGACCACGGCCTGCTAGGGACGGCCATGCTCGGCCTGCCGCTTTCCGAAATCTTGACCCTGGCCGTCGCCCTGGTCGCCGCCGGATTCATCGGCGGCGTCATCGCCGGCCTGTTCGGCGTGGGCGGCGGCACCATCCTGGTCCCGGCGCTGTTCTACGCCTTCGAGACGCTGGGCGTGGGCGGCGAGGCCAATCTGCACGTGGCCATCGGCACGTCGTTGGCGACCATCGTCGTCACCGCGGTCCGCTCTCTGGCCGCGCATCGCAAGCACGGCGCGGTGGACGAGACGGTGCTCAGGACCTGGACGCCGTGGGTGGCGCTGGGCGGGGCGATCGGCGCCGCCATCGCCGGCCTCACCTCGATGGAGGGACTGGCCGTGGTGTACGGCGCTTGCCTTTTGCTGGTGGCGGCGCAGATGGGCCTGCTGCCGGATCGCTACACCTTAAGGAAGGAAATGCCGGTCGGCTGGGGGCGGCGGATCATAGGCACGCTGATCGGCCTGCTTTCGGCGATGATGGGCGTGGGCGGCGGCAGCCTGGGCGGAATGACCATGAGCCTATGCGGTCGGCCCATTCATCAGGCGGTGGCGACCGCCTCGGGTTTCGGGGTCGCCATCGGGGCCGCCGCGGCGATCGGGTTCGTGGTGTTCGGCTGGGGCGCGGACGGCCGACCGCCCTTTTCGCTCGGCTATGTCAACCTGCCCGCCGCGCTGGTCATGGGGGTGATGACGGCGCTGTCGGCCCCGCTGGGGGCGCGGCTGGCGCACCGGCTGGACCGCCGCATCCTGAAAAAGGCCTTCGCCGTCTATCTGTTGGCGACGGCGGCGTCGGTCGTTCTCAAGGCCATTTAGGGGCCGCCACTTTTCGGTCACAAGTTAACGAGACAAAACCCGCGCCGGCGGCGTTGGGAGCCGGTGCTTCCATGAGTCTGACGGATGATCGGCGCTTCCGCTGCCTTCGCCATGTTCTGGGCCGCCGTGTCCGCCGTTTCGAACGGACCCACGCCCTACAATGTCGCTGTCGCGGCGGAAGAGTTCAGGGTGGAAACCCCTGAGGCCGAGCCCGGTTCCCCGGTTGCGGAGGCGGCGCGAGCTTTGAGCGTCGACCAGACCGAGCTGATGGCCGGCGACCCCGACTGGCGCGCTTCGGCGCGGCTCTATCATGCGGGCGGCGGCGGCGCGACGGGCAACGACAGCCTGGGTTGCCGTCCGATCGCCATGCGCACCGTGGCGGTCGATCCGCGCGTCATCCCCCGCCGCACCAAGCTGTTCATCCGCGAGACGGTGGGCCTGCGTCTCGCCGACGGGACGGTTCACGACGGCTACTGGTACGCCTCCGACACCGGCGGCGCGATCAAGGGCGCCAAGATCGATCTCTACACCGGCCATGGTCGCGGCTCGATGCGCCCGGCCATGCCGCTGAACATGCGCACCCTGACGATCGTCGACGCCGGCGATTTCGACGGCTGCCCCCCGGCCTGGACCACCGCCTCGAAGTAAAGGGTCCCTCCGACCCGAATGAAAAACGCCGGCGCGCCCTGGGCCCGCCGGCGTTTTCATGTCCGCCGCCCCACGCCTAGTCCAGTTCAGAAATCTTCAGCGTCGACTGCACCATCTCGTCGCCGTAGGCGCCGACCCAGATGTCATAGCGGCCGCTCTGCGGATTGGTGATCTGGATGCGCGGGTCGAAGCCGTCGCCGCTGTCGTCATCGCAGTACCAGCGGCCGTTCGGCGCATTGATCAGCAGGGTCGTGTCCTCGGACGCCTCGACCAGGAAGGTCAGGTCCATGTCGCCCGCCTCGAAGAACAGGTGCAGGTCCGGCGCCGCGCTGACCTTGCCCTCGCAGCCGGTCTTGGCCTGAGCGGCCGGCGCGGCGCCGCCCGCCAGGATCGCGTGCTCGTACGGATCGGGCGTGAAGCCGCTTTCCAGATTGACGGACCCGTAGTTCGGGTCTGCATTGATGTCCGGCTGCGCGACAGCGGCCGACGCCAGCAGGGCCGAAACGGCCGCCGCCAGGGCGATGGTTCTCATTGGATGGCTCCCCCCAGGCGCGGCCCCCTGCCGCACCCGCAGAATAGGCGCTTCGCGCGCCGCGGAAAAGGGAGTCGAACGCCGATGGGCGGATCAGAAACGGCGCTTGCCGCTCACCGTCTCGAAGAACAGGCGGAAGTCGCCCATCAGGCTCCACAGCGGATATTTGAACGTCGCGGGCCGGTTCTTCTCGAAGAAGAAATGTCCGACCCAGGCGAAGCCGTAGCCGACCAGCGGCATGGCCAGCAGCCACCAGGCGTTCAGCGTCAGCAGGAAGGCGACGAAAGCCAGGATCACCAGCCCGGTCCCGACCACATGGATGCGCCGGCAGGCCCGGTTCGAATGCTCGTGGATATAGTGGGGATAGAAGGCCTCGAACGAGGCGTATCGTCCCTCGGGCTGGCTAGGGCTGGTCATGGGCGGAGGGTGCGCCGAGATCTGCCCGCTGGCAAGACGGACCCTCCCCCGCGTCATGGGAGAGGATCACGAAATCAGTTGGCCTTGCCTTTGAAGCCGGTCTTCTTGAAGCCTGGCTTCGGCTTGAACGGCTTCTTGACGTAGGGCTTGTCGCCCCCCGCGTGAGCACCGTCGGCCTTTGGCGCCCAAGGCTTCTTCTTGAACGGCGGCCGGGCGTCGCCCTCGCCGGCCTCGGCTCGCTTGAACGGCGGCTTGCGGAACGGCCGCTCGCCGTCTTCGCGGCGCGGCTTGCCGGCGAATTTACCCGCCTTCATCGAGCCGGGCGTGGGCGCCTCCGAGGGGGTGATCCTGACCTCCTCCTTCGATGAGGCGACCGCGTCGCGGAAGGCCTTTTCGTGCGTCTTGGCGATCTCGAACCGCGTCTCCTCGGGGAAGGTGCGGATCGAGCCGATCTGCGGCTTGGAGATGCCGCCGACGCGGCAGATCAGCGGGATCAGCCACTTGGGATCGGCGTTGCGATTGCGGCCCACGTCCATGCGGAACCAAGCCACCTCGTCCGGCTGCAACCGTTCTCCCGGCCACGGCTGGGAGGCGACGCCGTCGTCGCTCTTGACGCGCTCGCGTCTGGCCGGACCGCGGTCGGAGCCGGGATCGGACAGTTCCTCCGGCGCCGGCTGTTCCTTGCGCAGCAGGCGCACCAGGGCGGCGGCGATCTCGTCGGGCGTGCGTTCGGCGATCATTCGCTTGGCGACGGCCATGTCCTCGTCGGTCACCTCGGCCTCGAAGTGCGACGGATCCAGCAGCCGGTTCTCGTCGGCCTTGCGAATTTCGTCGAAGGTCGGCGCGCCGGACCAGATGGCCTCGACACCCGCATCGTCCATCAGCCGCTCGGCCTTGCGGCGGCGCGAGTGCGGCACCAGCATTACGGAGACGCCCTTCTTGCCCGCGCGGCCGGTGCGGCCCGAACGGTGCAGCAGGCCGGCGCGGTTCATCGGCAGTTCGGCGTGGATGACCAGGCCCAGGTCGGGCAGGTCCAGACCGCGCGCGGCGACGTCGGTGGCGACGCAAACCCGCGCCCGCCCGTCCCGCAGCGACTGCAGGGCGTCGGTGCGCTCGCGCTGTCCCATCTCGCCCGACAGCGAAACCGTCGAGAAGCCGCGCTCCAGCAGCGACGACTGCAGATGACGCACGGAATCGCGCGTCGAGCAGAAGACCATGGCGCGCGGCGCCTCGAACCAGCGCAGGGTATTGACCACCGCGTGCTCGATCTCGTTGGGCGCGATGCGGTAGGCGCGGTATTCGATGTCGGCGTGCTGACGCGTCTTGTCGGTGGCGTCGATGCGCACCGCGTCCTTCTGGTAGCGCTTGGCCAGGGTCGCGATCTCGCGCGCGATGGTGGCCGAGAACAGCAGGGTGCGGCGTTCGGCCGGCGCCTGGTCCAGGATGAACTCCAGGTCCTCGCGGAAGCCCATGTCCAGCATCTCGTCGGCCTCATCCAAGACGGCGACCTTCAGTTCGGACAGGTCCAGGTTGCCCCGGTCGATATGATCCTTCAGGCGACCGGGCGTGCCGACGACAATGTGGACGCCGAAGCCCAGGGCGCGCGCTTCACGACGCGCGTCCATGCCGCCGACGCAGGTGGCGATCTTGGCGCCGGAGTCGGCGTACAGCCACTGCAGCTCCGCCGCCACCTGCATGGCCAGTTCGCGCGTCGGGGCGATGGCCAGGCACAGCGGGGCGCCGCCCGGTCCGAAGATCGGCTTGTCGCCCAGCAGGGTCGGCGCCGCAGCCAGACCGAAGGCCACTGTCTTGCCCGAGCCGGTCTGGGCCGAGACCAACAGGTCACGCTCGGCGTGCTCGCCTTCCAGCACGGCGGCTTGGACCGGAGTCGGCTCGGCGTAGCCCTTGTTGAGGAGCGCGCGATCGAGCGCGGGATGGACGGCGGGAAAGGGCATCGGGAACCTGGGACAACGGACAAGGCGGGCGCCGAAACGACCGCGCCCGGCCGAGGACGGACCTCAGGCCGGGCGAATGAGAGCCGCTCTATACACGGATAAAGGCCTAAGCGGGGCGGAAAACGCCGTTCACCCTGTTCCTTCAGCCGCTGTTGAGCCCGGCGAGCTCACTCCACAAGGAAAGGAGCTTCCAATGCAGGCCTTCTCCATCGCCGCCGCCGGAATGCTGGGCGCCCAGGGCCGGTTCGAGGCCAGCGCCCGCCGCGCGGCCGCAGATCCGCTGAACAATCTAGAGCAGGAGACGGTGCAACGCATCCAAGACAAGACCGCCTTCTCCGCCAACGCCGCCGTGCTGAAGACCGCCGACAAGATGACCGGCGCCCTGCTCGACATCCTGGCCTGAGCCCTACATCGGCCAGAACAGCAGGATCACCGGAGGGCCGATGACCAGCACCAACAGGCTCAGCGGCAGCCCCAGCTTCGGATAGTCCGAGAACTTATAGCCGCCCGGCCCCATGACCATGGTGTTGCACTGGTGCCCGATGGGGGTCAGGAAATCGCATGCGGCGCCGACCGCGACCGCCATCAGGAACGGATCGGGCCGATACCCCAGCGCCTGCGCCAGCGTCGCCGCGATCGGCGCGACCACCAGCACGGTCGCCGCGTTGTTCAGGAACGGCGTCACCGCCATCGAGGCCAGCATCATGCCCGCCACCGCCACCACCGGCGGGATGCCTTCGAACAGCCCCCGCAGGGCGCCCGCGATCAGGTCGGCGCCGCCCGTCTGTTGAATGGCGTCCGAAACCGGGATCAGCGCCGCGATCAGCACCAGCAGCGGCCCGTCCAGCGAGGCGTAGGCCTCGCGCATCTTCAGCCCGCCCAAGGCCACGATCACCACCGCCGCGCCAAAGAAGGCGATCGACACGGGAATGACCCCGAAGCCGACCATCACCATCGCCGTCGCCAGCACGATAGCGGGCAGGAACTTGCGCCGCCTCCCGCCCAGCCGCACCTCGCGTTCGGCCAGCGGCAGCAGGCCCAGTTCCGCCAACCGGCCCGGCAAGGCAGCCTCCGACCCTTGCAGCAGCAGCACGTCGCCCGTCTGCAGCTTGGCCGTCCGCAGGTGCTGGGTCAGTTCATAGCCGCTGCGCGACACGCCCAGCAGGTTCAGACCGTGCTGGCCGTAGAGGTCCAACTGCCGCACCGACTGGCCGGTCAACGGCGAATCCGCGCCGACTACCGCCTCGACCAGGTGCACTTCGTCCTTGGACTGCTCCAGCAGCACGGGCCGGTCGCCGCGCACCAGCTTTAGCCGCGCCGCGTCGATGAAGCCTTCCAGCGCCTCCTGGTCGCCCTTCAGCAGCAGGGTGTCGCCAGGCCGCACGATCGTGTTGCCTCTTGGCCGGGCGCGGCGCCGGCCGTCGCGGATCAGGGCCATGACCTTGATCTGATCCGGCGCCAGCTGGCCCAGGGCGGTGATGGTGGACGGTTCCAGCGCCCAGTCGTCCGGCACGCGCGCCTCGGTCAAATAGGCGTTGGCTGAAAGCGCCGCCGACAGGCCGATGGCTCCCGTTCGATCTTTCGGCAGGAGGCGGTAGCCGAACGCCAGAAACGCCAGCGCCGCCGCCGTCAGCGCCAGACCGACGGGGGCATAGTCGAACATGCGGAACGGCTCGCCGACGATATCCTGACGCACCTCGGCGACCAGGATGTTGGGCGAGGTGCCGACCAAGGTCACCATCCCCCCCGCCATCGCCCCGAACGCCATCGGCATCAGCAGGCGCGACTGCGGCGTGCCGGTGCGCCGGCTGACCTGCAGCGCCACCGGCATCATGATCGCCAGGGCGCCCACGTTCTTGGTCACCATCGAAAGCAGGGTCACCGCCGTGGTCAGCACCGGCACCTGGCTGCGCTCCGTCTTCAGATGCGGCATGACCCGCTTCAGCGCCATTTCGACGATGCCGGACTTGGCGAAGGCCGCCGACACGATCAGGGCGCAGGCGATGATCACTGTCACGTCGTTGGCGAAGCCAGCGAAGGCGTCCTCGGCCGGGATCACCCCGACCGCCAACCCGGCGACCAGCGCCGCGACCGCCACCAGATCGTAGCGGAACCGGCCCCAGATGAAGGCCGCCACCGTCAGCCCCACCAGTCCGAAGGCCAAGCCCTGTTGCAGCGTCACGCGATGTTCCAGCCCCGATGCGGGCCGGAATGACGCCGCTCGCCCGGAACGGCGAAATGGGCCGAAGGTTCAGACCCTTCCTTCACGGAAAGGGCTGATTTCTCTCAGCGTCCGACGATCAATCGCTGGGCGGCGCGGATCACGCGCACGACTTCCGCCGCGAAGGCCCAGACCGCGACCACCATCAATATGGTCGCCAAGCCGCCCACGTCTGCGCCCGTCCGCTGGAACAGCGCCAGCACCCTGTCGATAAAGTCGGTGATCGTTCCAACCCAGATCACCGGCGTCAGCGGTGACCAGAACCAGATCCACAGCAGTCCCCAAGCCGCCGCCGCGCCGAACGCCATATCGCCCAGCGCCGTGAGACGAACGTTCCCGCCTGACGCGGCCCGCATCAGGTCGAACACGACGCGCGCCGCGGCAAAGATCGTCACGGGCCAATAGGCGGCCTGAACCATCTCACGCAGGATACGCCCATAGTCGACGCCGTCGACGACGCCCGCCAGCTCCTCCGGCCGGATCGGCGCCACCTGCAGCAGGCCGGTCCACCACAGCAGCAGCACGGCCCAGCCGATGGCGCTGGCCACCGCGCGCGCCACCGGCGACATCTCGGCGCTCTTCTTCACCTCGGGACCCGGCTTGATCTTGGGCTCCGACCAGTCGCCCGACAGCTTGCGGCCCCACTCCTCGGCGTCGATGGTCCCGCCCAGTTCGAACAGGCCCAGGTCCTTGACCCGCCACTTGGCGATGAAATCCGGCTTCTTCTCCTGCCGCTCCAGGATGAAACCCGCGACGGTCAGTATGCCGATGATGGAGACCGCGCCGCTGAAGAGGCTGGCGAAGCCCTGGCCGATCGCCTGGCCCAGGTAGACATCGCCGACCAGAACCCGAACGGCCAGGCTGATCAGAGTGACGCATGCCATGACCGCCAAGCCGACCTTCACCGCGAACAGCCACCAGGGATAGAGCTCCGGTCCGATCAGCGCCTGGGGACCCGACCGATAGCGCGCCGCCACCGTCAGGGGATGGCCGACCTCTCGTAGCAGCGCCTCGACCTCATCGTCGGTCGGCGCCCGGCCCAGCCGGCCTTCCAGATCCTCGATCCGGCCCATGATGTCGTCGCGCAACTCGGCGACGATGTCTTCCCGCGTCTCCTTCGGCAGTTGGGCCGCGACGGCTTTCAGATAGCGTTCGACCAGGTCCATCCTGATCCCTCCCTCTTTGCCGGTGTTCACAGCATCTTCTCCAGCGAGGCCGACAGACCCCGCCATTCGGCGGCCAGCCGCTCCAACATGGCCTCCCCCCGCGACGACAGGCGGTAGAACCGCTTCCTGCGCCGCTCCTCCTCACGCCACTCGCTGTCCAGCAGGCCCTGGCTCTCCAGCCGGCGCAGCAGCGGATAGAGGGTGCTCTCCTCCATCTCGACGCCCGCCTCGCCCAACGCCACCCGCAGCGAATAGCCGTATTGCTCACGCCGGAGGCTCGCCAGCACGGCCAGGACAAGCGATCCGCGCCGCAGCTCCAGCCGCAGACTCTCGAACAGCAGTTCCTCGTCCCGAATCACGCGCGCACTCCGTGACGTCACATAGTGTGTGATACACAGTGTGTAGGACATCCTGTACGGCAGCGTCAAGATGCGCCGCGCGCGTTGGCTCAACCAGAGACGCTCGCATGCGTTGGACTGGCGCCGAGATGACGTCAGCCCTACCTTCCGTTCATGAACCGTTCCTCCACGCCGAAGTCCACGCCCGCGAAGGTTAACAAGCCGGTCCACGTCCCCGATCCCGGCGTCCGTGAAGCTGCAGCGGCCTTCATCAGGGATACGGGCAAGATGCCCATGTTCGCGCCGGTCGCCTGTCCGCGGCTGACGCCGGAGGTGGCGCCGGCCGCGCCGGCCGACTGGGTTCCGCACCGCCCCTCTCACGAGGGCAAGAAGAAGGGCGGAAAGTTCAGGCTGGAGACCCAGTACGTCCCCGCCGGGGACCAGCCCGCCGCCATCGCCGAACTGGTCGCACAAGCCGAGGCCGGGGAGCGCGACCAGGTCCTGCTGGGCGTCACCGGCTCGGGCAAGACCTTCACCATGGCCAAGGTGATCGAGGCCACCCAGCGCCCGGCCCTGATCCTGGCCCACAACAAGACACTAGCCGCCCAGCTCTATTCTGAGTTCAAGAGTTTCTTCCCTGACAACGCTGTCGAATACTTCGTAAGCTATTACGATTACTATCAACCCGAAGCATATGTGCCCAGAACTGATACATATATAGAAAAAGATAGTTCGATCAATGAGCAGATTGATCGGATGCGGCACTCGGCGACGCGGGCGATACTGGAGCGGGATGATGTGATCGTGGTGGCGAGCGTCAGCTGCATCTACGGGATCGGGTCGGTGGAGACCTATACGGCGATGACGTTCGACCTGAGGGTCGGAGCGACGATCGACGAGGCGAAGCTGCGGGCGGACCTGATCGCGCTGCAGTACAAGCGCAACGACGCGACGTTCGAGCGGGGGATGTTCAGGAAGCGCGGCGACACCATCGAGATCTTCCCGGTCCACCTTGAGGACCGGGCCTGGCGCGTCAGCCTGTTCGGCGACGAGATCGAGGCGATCGAGGAGTTCGACCCTCTGACCGGCAAGAAGACCGCCGCGCTGGACGTGGTCACGGTCTATGCGGCCAGCCACTACGTCACCCCGCGCCCGACGCTGAACCAGGCCATCGGCGGCATCAAGGCCGAGCTGAAGGAGACGCTGGACTGGATGGTCGAGAACGGCAAGCTGCTGGAGGCGCAACGCCTGGAACAGCGCGTCCGCTTCGACCTGGAGATGATGGAGGCCACCGGCAGCTGCGCCGGCATCGAGAACTATTCCCGCTGGCTGACCGGCCGCGCGCCGGGCGAGCCGCCGCCGACCTTCTTCGAATACATCCCCGACAACGCCCTGCTGTTCGTGGACGAGAGCCACGTCACCATCGGCCAGATCAACGGCATGTTCCGCGGCGACTACCGCCGCAAGTCGACCCTGGCGGAATACGGCTTCCGCCTGCCGTCCTGCATCGACAACCGCCCGCTGAAGTTCGAGGAATGGGACGCCATGCGGCCCCAGACGGTCCACGTCAGCGCCACCCCCGGCCCGTGGGAGATGGAGCGCGCCGGCGGCGTCTTCGTCGAACAGGTCATCCGCCCCACCGGCCTGATCGACCCGCCGGTCGAGATCCGCCCCGTTTCGGGCCAGACCCGCAACCAGGTCGACGACGTCATCGACGAGGTCAAGGCCACCACCCGCGCCGGCTACCGCAGCCTGGTCACCACCCTGACCAAGAAGATGGCCGAGGACCTGACCGAATACATGCACGAACAGGGGGTGCGCGTCCGCTACATGCACTCCGACGTCGACACCCTGGAGCGGATCGAGATCCTGCGCGACCTGCGCCTGGGCGCCTTCGACTGCCTGATCGGCATCAACCTGCTGCGCGAGGGGCTGGACATCCCCGAATGCGGCCTGGTCGCCATCCTGGACGCGGACAAGGAGGGCTTCCTGCGCTCCGAGACCTCACTGATCCAGACCATCGGCCGCGCCGCCCGCAACGTGGACGGCCGCGTCATCCTGTACGCCGACCGCATGACCGGCTCGATGGAGCGCGCCATCTCCGAAACCAACCGCCGGCGCGAGAAGCAGGAGGCCTACAACGCCGAGCACGGCATCACCCCCGCCAGCGTCAAGCGCGACATCAAGGAGATCCTGGACAGCCCCTATGAGTCCCGCGCCATGGACCAGCTGACCCGCCCCGGCGTCGCCGAGGCCTCCAAGCCCTTCGTCGGCACCAACTTCCAGGCCGCCCTGAAGGACCTGGAAGGCCGCATGCGCGAGGCCGCCTCCAACCTGGAGTTCGAGGAGGCCGCCCGCCTGCGCGACGAGATCAAGCGAATGAAGCTGATGGACCTGGAGTTCGCCAACGAGGTCCTGACCGCCGAGGGCGAGGCGATCGACAAGTCCGCGCCGAAGAAGTGGCGCGCACAGGCGGCGGCGGAGAAGGCGGAGGCTTTCCGGAAGGGGCGGTAGGGCGCGCACGACCTGAGTTGGTGGGCGGTCACCGTCTTGATCGACGTCAGTAAAGCTCGATGGGCCCTACGATGTCATCGTCTGTTATGATGATTTCGCGCTCCTCAAGAAAACCGAAATTTTTTATCCTCATGCTCAGCGAGACGAGCTTGGCACAAAAGTACTCGCACACATCCAACGCATCTCGACTTGATCGAACATATTCTTGGTACGATGCGAGTGACGCCTTGACGGCTTCTTCATCATTATAGTCGACAAATGTGCTAGACGGCTTTCTGACATGACCGCTTCCTTCCAGTAACGCCAAATGTATTGTTGGAATATCCTGACCTGATGGGCTTCTATGAGCTCGCAGTTCGCACATATGGTGCTCTTGACTATCCGCCACCGGAGCCACGTGTACAATCTGATTGCGGAGGTCGCTAAGGTGAGAAATCCAACCGTCTTTTGCGCTCTCTCTTATGAGAACGACAATTGGATGCCTATTGTTCTTTGTTTTATTTAGCAGTCCGCTTAGACTCGTGACTGATTTATCATCATTACCCAAAATTACGCGCCAGACGATTTCCGAAAGGACATCACGAAACGCCGCTGCGTCAGATAGAAATGCGTGAATGGCGGCGTCGATATGCTCACCCCATTCGTTTCCAAAGTGGTGACCAATCTTCACCGTTGAGCGGCCAGTGAGAGCTCTAGCCAAGCTGCTGTTATACGCTTCACTTAGCTGTCTCAGCCTTAATGGAAGTAATCTAAGATACGTGCGAGCTTTCGACGCGAGAATTTCTAGCGTAGCATTTCCATCCCTACTTGCCGCATACCTTACACCGCTCCAAGACCGCTCTGCCAACATCGCGTAATATCCACCATCGACCCGAAACGCCTGCCAATCAGGGGGCGAACCCTCGGAATCCGCGTGGCGCGTATAGAAATCTGCGCCGATCGGGCGAAAGCCCAACGTCACGAGAACTTGGAAAAGATTCTGATAGTCTGGCGTTCGGAAACTACCGAACTGCACATTCGGCACCACCTCAATACGGACTTGGGGCTGATTAAAGTCGATTGCCCTGAGGCCTCCCGCGAGATGAACGACCCGCAATGCCGGTACTAATGGGCGTTCATCGCCCGCGTTGACGTCCACGTTCTTGTCATGTTCCATTTCGCCACGATAACGTGTGGAGGAATCGTATCAATGGCGAAGTTTACAGTCCTCAGCCGGGTCGACGCCTATGTCGATTACACCTGCGAGGTCGAGGCCGACTCCGCCGAGGAGGCCGTCGACCTCGTCTACAGCGGCGACCTCAATGTCACATGGGAAAACCAAGGCGTGACCGAGTTCGATGCTGTCCGCATGTCAGCCATCGACGAGGACGGAAATGACATCGACGGCTACACGCGCGGTAAGGGATGATGAACCCTAACGCCGCCATTCTGGCGGCATGTCGGATACGGATCGTCCCTGGAGCAAACTCGGCTTCGCCGAAGAGGCGGCCGTCTACGTCAGCGCGTCGCAGAACGCCCGCGTCCTGACCGAAGGCTGGATCGCCGCCAACGCCTTCTGCCCCAGTTGCGGCGCCGAGGCGCTGCGTCCCTTCCCCAACAACTCGCCCGTCGCGGACTTCGGCTGCCCGAAGTGCGCCGAGGAATACGAACTGAAGGCCAAGCGAGGGCGCCTGGGACCGAAGGTCGTGAACGGCGCCTATGGCGCCATGACCGCGCGCCTTGAGGCGCGCAACAATCCCAGCCTGCTGGTCATGGCCTATGACAGGGGCCGCACCCGCGTCACCGACCTGATCGTCGTGCCGCGCCACTTCTTCACCAATGCGATCATCGAGCCGCGCAAGCCGCTGGGACCGAACGCGCGGCGGGCGGGCTGGCAGGGCTGCAACATCCTGATCGGACAGGTTCCGGCGGCGGGGCGCATTCCTTTGATCCGGGACGGACTGCACGTGCCCAAGGCGGCGGTGCTGGATCAATGGCGCAGCACCCTGTTCCTGCGGGACGCCGGGCTGAACGCACGCGGCTGGCTGCTGGAGGTGATGCGGTGCGTTGAGGCGATCGGGCAGGCGGAGTTCACCCTGGCGGATGTCTATGCCTTCGAGCCGCGTCTGGCGGCGCTCTATCCCGGCAACCAGCAATGTCCGGCCCAAGATCAGGCAGCAGTTGCAGATGCTGCGTGATCCCGGATCAGGTCCGGGATGGGTGGCTGGCGTTCAACGGGCGCGGGACCTCTCGGCGGGTGTGAGCGGGCGCCCCCTCACCGCTCGTTCAACTCGTCCAGCGACTTTTCCCACTCCTCCCTCGAGACCACCTTACCCAGCGGGCAGATGTGCATGTCGTAGCCCAGGCGGATGCGGCGGGCGCGGTCGTCTTCCTCCACGGGCGTGAGGCCGGCGGCGGCCAGTTGCGCCTCCAGCGCGGCGATGCGGCGGTCGCAGGCGACGCGACGGCCCACCTGGGCGTGCTGGAACTCCGAGTTCAGGCGGTTAAGGCGCTGGCGCCGGTGGTGGTAGGGGACCGTGACGGGGTCGGGCGCGTGGTCGGGGTGGCGGGCCAGGCGGCGGTTGGGCAGGTCTTCGTCCATCAGAATGTCGACGACCAGCTGCAGCGGGGCGGTGTCCGGGGTCAGGGGCTTGCGGCGGGCGTCCTCGCGGCCGGCCAGCTTGCGGTAGCGCTCGGCCAGGGAGGCCAGGGCGTGGGCCTGGGTCCAATGGCCGGCGCGCATGGCCTGGCCCGAGGCCAGGGTGGCGGCGCGGGCGAGGTCGGCGGGGTCGGCGTCTTCGTCGGCCTCGCTGTCGGGCCCTGGGTCAAGGCTGTCGTGGCTCTGCTCGGCGGCGGGGTCGAGGGGCGGGGGCGCGGGGGCCGGGTCGTCGGAGGGCGCCTCCGGTCCGTCCGGGGCGGGCTGGGCGTGGAGGTAGCGGGACCAGCCCTGTCGGACGGCGCGGGCGCGCAGGGCGGAGACGGTGACGTCGTGGAGGCGGGCGGCGTCCTCGGCGGGCATGCCGGCCAGATAGTCGCGGCGGACCTCGGCCCAGACCTGTTCGGAGCGGCGTTTGTATGTGCGTTTTTTCATGCCCCGATTATATGTCGAGCCCCAACTCAGGCGCGCAGATCGGCCGTTTTCGGGGTCAAGCGGCTGAAATTCCAGAAGGCGGCGTGTCAGGTCGACGGCGCCGACGCGCCTAACTCGGCCCGGACGGCGGCGGGGCGGCGCCGGGGACGGCGGGGGGCACGGCCGATTCTGGCGCAGGCGCGGGTTAGGCCTGTCGCATGGGCAATCGGTCACATGGAAAGATCCGCTCCGAGCAGACCTGGAACGAGGTCCGCCGGGCGTGGGAGCGTGGGGAGACGGCGGCGTCGCTGGCGCTGCGGTACGATGTCGGGCTGTCGAACCTGTGGCGGCGGCGCGCGGCGGAGGGGTGGCGCAGGCTGCGGCCGGACGATCCCAGGCCCGAGCCGCTGGAGGGCTGGGCGCAATATGCGCGGAACCAGCGCGAGGCGTTCGACGCGCGGCTGGCGGACGTGCGGGACCTGGCGGCGTGTCTGGAAGGGGCGATGGCGGACGACCGGCTGAGGGCCGCGCCGCTGTGGCACATTCCGTGGCTGTACCGGCGCCGCGCGGACCTGCTGGGGCCGGAGGCGGAGGCGCGTGACCGGGCGCGGGCGCGGGAGACGGATCAGCCGTGGGCGGAGGCGTTCTGGGACGCGGACGGGCGGCTGAGGCCGCTGGAGGTGCTGGACGCCGAGATGGCGCGGCTGCATCCCGAGGATCTGCGCGAGGCGCTGGGGCTGCCGGAGGGGGTGGAGGCGCGGGACGAGGCGGCGTGAGCCCCTAGCCCTGCGCGGCCGGGTCGTCGGAGGGGTAGAAGGTGTAGCTGAGGGTGATTTCGCGGGCGCCCCTGGCCTCGCGGTCGGTGGCCAGCTCGGGGGCGATGAAATACTGGACCGGGAACTGGCGGGTCTCGCCGGCGGCCAGGGTCTGGGTCTCGAAGCAGAAGCACTGCAGCTTCTGGAAATAGGGGCCGGTGTATTCGGGCACGACGTTGTAGCCGGCGCGGACCTGGATCGGCTGGTCCGAGGTGTTGGTGACGTCGAAATAGGCCAGGCCGGTCTCGCCGATGCGGACGCGCTGGGTCGTCTGTTCGGAGACGAACTTCATCGGCACGCCGCGGACGTTGGTGTCGAAGCGCACCAGAACCGTCTGGTCCAGGATGGTGTCGGGGGCCTTGTCGGCCTTGCGCACCGTGCCGTCGAAGCCGGTGACCTGGCAGAACATCTGGTACAGCGGCACGGCCGCGAAGGCCGCGCCGGTCATGCCCATGACGCCCAGGACGCAGGCGATGGCGATGGCGTTCTTGCGGTCCTTCCTCATCGGGCGGCTCCGGCGGGGGCGAGTTGGGCGGCGGCGAGCTCGGCGCGGGCGTCGGCCTGGTTCTGCTGCAGGCGCAGGACGGTGGTCAGGAAGACCAGCACGATGAAGGCGATCAGGCCCAGGGCGAGGAAGCGGTTGCGGCGCTTGCGGGCGCGCAGTTCGTCGGGGGTCAGACGCATGGCTTTACGCTCCCATACCGGACAGGGCCTCGACCAGCAGCGCCGCGAACAGCGCCATCAGATAGAGGATGGAGAAGGCGAACAGGTCGCGGGCCGGTTTGGCCTGGGCGCGCACGTCGTACAATGCGGCTTCGCGCCCCACCGCTTCGGTCTTGTCGGGCTCGTCCCCCGCGCGGGAGCGCTGGAGACGCAGGGCCAGCCCCAGGAAGCCCAGGCCGCCCAGAACCGAGACCGCCAGATAGATCAGCCCGCCCATGCCGAAGACGGCGGGGGCGATGGCGGCGGGGACGAAGACCAGGCTGTAGATGAGGATCTGCAGGCGGGTGGAGCGGGCGCCGCGCACCACGGGCATCATCGGGATGCCGGCCTTGGCGTAGTCGCCGGCGGAATACAGCGCCAGCGCCCAGCTGTGCGGCGGGGTCCACAGGAAGATGATCAGGAACAGCAGCCACGCCTGCCACGGCGCCTCTCCGGTCGCGGCGGCCCAGCCGATCACCGGAGGGAAGGCGCCGGCCGCCCCGCCGATGACGATGTTCTGGGGCGTGCGGCGCTTGAGCAGCAGGGTGTAGAAGCCGGCGTAATAGACGATGGTCAGGGCCAGCAGCCCCGCCGCCAGCCAGTTGGCGTTCATGCCCAGCAGCATGACCGAGAACAGGCTGAGGATGACGCCGAAGGCCATGGCCTCGTTCTTGCGCACCCGGCCGGCGGCGACGGGACGGCCGCGCGTGCGCCGCATCAGGGCGTCGGTCTCGCCCTCCAGCGCCATGTTCAGCGCCCCGGCCGCGCCCGCGCCGACGGCGATGCACAGCACGGCGATGGCGGCCACCAAGGGATTGATCGAGCCCGGCGCGACCACCAGGCCAGTCGCGGCGGTGAACACCACCAGCGACATGACGCGCGGCTTCAGCAGCTGGAAATAGTCTTCCGGCTGGGCCGTGGAGATGACGGGGCGGGTCTGGACGTCGGTCATGGTCGCGGGCGGCTTAGCATACCGGAAAGCAGAAGGCCGCCCCTTCGTCGGAAAGGGCGGCCTTCTTTTTACGCGTGTGGGCTGACGATCAGTGCTCGTCGGCCTTGACCACCGGCAGCTCGTTGAACTGGTGCTGCGGCGGGGGCGAGGACAGGGTCCACTCCAGCGTGGTGGCGCCTTCGCCCCACGGATTGGCCACGCCCTGACGGCGACGGATGGCGGCCTCGGCCAGCATGACCAGGAAGACCAGCACGCCCACCACGGTGATGGCGTAGCCTACCGAAGAGACGTGGTTCCACAGGGTGTAGGCTTCCGGATAGTCGATGTAGCGACGCGGCATGCCCTGCAGGCCCAGGAAGTGCTGCGGGAAGAAGATGATGTTCACGCCGATGAACATGATCCAGAAGTGCAGCTGGCCCAGGAACTCGTTGTACTTCACGCCGAACATCTTCTCGAACCAGTAGTAGAAGCCCGCGAAGATCGAGAAGACGGCGCCCAGCGACAGCACGTAGTGGAAGTGCGCCACGACGTAGTAGGTGTCGTGCAGGCTGTAATCGATCCCGGCGTTCGACAGGACCACGCCGGTCACGCCGCCGACGGTGAACAGGAAGATGAAGCCCATCGCCCACAGCATCGGCGTCTTGAAGGTGATCGAGCCGCCCCACATGGTGGCGATCCAGCTGAAGATCTTCACCCCCGTCGGCACCGCGATGATCATCGTCGCGGCCACGAAATAGGCGCGCAGGTTGATGCTCATGCCCACGGTGTACATGTGGTGCGCCCACACGATGAAGCCGATGAAGCCGATCGCGACCATGGCGTAGGCCATCGCCAGATAGCCGAAGATCGGCTTGCGGCTGAAGGTCGAGACGATGTGGCTGATGATGCCGAAGCCCGGCAGGATCATGATGTAGACTTCGGGGTGGCCGAAGAACCAGAACAGGTGCTGGTACATCACCGGGTCGCCGCCGCCGGCCGGATTGAAGAAGCTGGTGCCGAAGTTGCGGTCCGTCAGCAGCATGGTGATGGCGCCCGCCAGGACCGGCAGCGACAGCAGCAGCAGGAAGGCGGTGATCAGCACGCCCCAGGCGAACAGCGGCATGCGGTGCAGGGTCATGCCCGGTGCGCGCATGTTGAAGATGGTCGTGATGAAGTTGATGGCGCCCAGGATCGAGCTGGCGCCGGCGACGTGGAGCGAGAAGATCGCCAGGTCGAAGGCCGGGCCGGTGTGGCCGGTCGTGGACAGCGGCGGATAGGCCGTCCAGCCGCCGCCGAAGCCGCGGCCCGGCCCGCCGTCGACGAACATCGACAGGCACAGCAGGACGAAGGCGAAGAACAGCAGCCAGAAGGAGATGTTGTTCATGCGCGGGAAGGCCATGTCCGGCGCCCCGATCATGATCGGCACGAAATAGTTGGCGAAACCGCCCATCGTCGCCGGCATGACGACGAAGAACACCATGATCAGGGCGTGGGCGGTGACCGTCACGTTGTAGCCGTGCTTGGTCGCCTCCACGAGGCCCAGCTGCTGGATGATGGTGCCTTCCTTGAACAGCTGGATGCCCGGCTCGGCCAGCTCCCAGCGGATCAGGCCGGACAGGGCGCCGCCGATCAGGCCCGCGAAGATCGCGAAGCCCAGGTACAGCAGGCCGATGTCCTTGTGGTTGGTGGACAGGAACCAGCGGGTGAAGAAGCCCATCTTGTGACCGTGGTCGTGGTCATGGGCGGCGGCTGCGGTGGCCATCGTCTTTCAGCCTCTCGCGAAACTACTGGGCCGCCGGCGCGGAGGCCGGGGCGGGTTGAGCGGGAGCGGCCGCGGCGGCCGCCGGAGTCGTCGTCGGCGTGGTCGCCGTCTGGGCGGTCGGGACCGTGGTTCCGCCGGCCTCGGGGCCGGTGGTGGCCTGGCCGACGACCGGAGCGCCGGTGGTTCCGGCCTGGACCTGGGCGGCGGTGCCCCCCGCCGCGGCGACGGCCGGCGGGGTCATCGAGCCGCCCTTGGAGGCGACCCAGCGCTCGAACTCGGCTTGGGTGACGACATTGATCTGGAGCGGCATGAAGGCGTGGTCGACGCCGCACAGCTCGGAGCATTGGCCGTAGAAGACGCCGGTGCGCTCGGCCCTGAACCAGGTCTCGTTGACCTTGCCCGGGACGGCGTCGGTCTTCAGGCCGAAGGCCGGCAGGGCCACGGCGTGGATCACGTCGGCGGCGGTGACCAGCAGGCGGACGGTCTTGCCGACCGGCACGACCATCGGCTCGTCCGCGGCCAGGCGATAGGGCACGCCCTGGGCGCGCGCCTCGTCTTCCGGCAGCATGTTGGAGATGTATTCCGGCACGCTCTGGTCCGGATATTCATAGGCCCAGTTCCACTGGTTGCCCGTGACCTTCACCGTCAGGTCCGGCGTCGGCATGTCGTGATAGGCGAAGAGCAGACGGAACGAGAACAGCGCGATGAACAGCAGGATCACCACCGGCGCCACCGTCCAGACAATCTCGATCGCCGTGTTGTGGCTCCAACGAGCCGGAGTCGGATTCGACTTCTTGTTGTAGCGGATCACGATCCAGATCAGCAGGCCCAGCACCAGCAGGGTGATGGCCGTGATGATCGGCATCAGGATGATGTCGTGGAAGAAGTGCGCGTCATGCTTCAGCGGCGAAGCGGCCGGTTGCAGCCCGATGCCGCCCGGCGTCGGCTGTCCCATCAAGTCCTGCGCCCAGGTCGGCGCGGCGGAAAACACCGCCATGCCGGCGCCCAGAACGGCCGTCGTGACGGCGCCCTTGAGCGTTCCTCGGGCTCCCGTGCCCATCCCCATCAGAGAAGTCCCCATAAAACCGTTCTGCAGCAGACACTTGCGAATGGATCGCAAGTAATCACGCTGGCGCGATCCCCACGCCCGGCGCTTGTGGGGTCCCTATCGGATCGTTTTCGGCTTGCCAAGCGAACAACGCCCAGAGGCTGAAAACCCGCCCCCTCCCACACTCCAATTAAATCGGTGTCATGTTTCGATAGCTACCTTGCGTCGACAGATACCTTGCCGTAGTCAATCTCCATCACAGGAGAGATCGAGGTGCCTGAAACCATCGAGATACAGCTGAAGAAGGGAGTGCTGGCGCTGTGCGTTCTTGCGCTTCTGAACCGGGCGGACAGCTACGCCTATGAGATCGCCAGCCGGTTGTCGGAGGCGATCGACATGGGGGAAGGCACAATCTACCCCCTGATGCGCCGCATGCAGACCGACGGCCTGGTGGAGACCTATCTGGTCGAGTCCTCCGCCGGCCCGTCGCGCAAATACTACCGCCTGACCGAGGCGGGCCGTGCGGCCCTGGTCGCCCAGACCGCTGAGTGGAACGCCTTCACCCGCGCCGTCGACGCCATCGTGGCCGACGACGCGACCCAAGCTCAACCGGAGGGAGCCCAATGACGCGCGCGGAATTCATCGCCCGTCTGAAAAACGGTCTTGTCGGCCTGCCGACCACGACCGCCAACGACATCGTCGCCGACTACGAAACCCATTTCGATGACGGCCTCGCGGCAGGCCGCACCGAGGCCGAGGTGGCCGCCGCCCTGGGCGACCCCGCCCGGCTGGCGCGCGAACTGAAGGCCGAGGCCGGCATCCAGCGCTGGCATCAGGAGAAGAACCCCTCGGCCGCCGCCTCCGCCGTCTTCGCGGTGCTGGGCCTGGGCGCGATCGACATCCTGATCCTGCTACCCATCCTGATGGGCGTGGTGGGAACCCTGTTCGGCTTCTTCATCGCCGCGATCGCCCTGTTCTTCGCGGGCGGCGGGGTCATGGTCGCGGGGCCGTTCGCCGGCTTTCCCGGGGGGCCGCTGGCGGCCATCCTGATGGGCCTGGGCCTGATGGCGGGCGCGGTCTTCCTGGCCGCCCTGCTGGCCGTCGTCACTATCTGGCTGGTCAACGGGCTGGTCTGGTTCGCCCGCCTTCACTACCGCCTGCTGAAGCCGGCGCTGGAACCGCAATCGTCCACCCCCGTCCCGGGAGCCGCGTCATGATCCGCACCTTGTTCATCATCGCGGGCGCCGCCCTGGTGCTGTGTATCGCCGCCCTGGGCGGCGCGGTCGCCCTGGGCGGTCAGGACCTGCAGCGCCACGGCTGGGCCTGGACCATCCACGACGACGACGGCGAGACCGTGCGTATCGAGCGCATCAAGGGCGGCGGGACCGACGACCTGGGGCCGCACGTGACCCGCACCCTGGCCTGGACCGGCGGCCGCACCCTGCGCGTCGATTCCTCCATAGACGTCGACTACGTCCAAGGCGACGCCGCTACGGTGGTGGTCGCCGGCCCGAAGGGCCTGGCCGATCGCGTCCGGCTGGAGAACGGCCGTCTGTTCCTGGCGGAAGGCGACGAGCGCATCGTCTTCGGCTGGAGCAAAGACGGGATCGACGCCCGTTCGGAGCGTGACGAACTGCGCGTGACGGTCACCGCGCCCAACCTGGACCGCTTCGAGGTCAACGGCTCGGGCGACCTGTCCATCGCCGGTTACGACCAGCCGTCGCTGGCGATCGAGGTCTCTGGATCGGCCGAGGTCCGGGCGTCGGGCCGCACCGAAGCCCTGGATCTGGACATCTCGGGCTCCGGCGAGGCCAGCCTCGAGGACCTGGCGACGGGAACCGCCTCGGTGGACATCTCCGGTTCGGGCGACGCCCGCATCGCGCCGACCGGCGAGACCTCGATCCGCATCTCCGGCTCGGGCGACGTGGCCCTGACGGATCGGCCGTCGAAGCTGACGACGGACATCTCCGGGTCGGGCGACGTGTATCAGGACTGATCGACAGGCTCCCCGCTCGTGAATGCGGGTGGGGAGCCCGCCCCCTTCCGTCATCCTCGGGCTCGGCCCGGGGATCGGCGTGGAACGGGCGCTGAACCGCCGGCATCGCATGCGCCGCTGAACCTCCGGTCCTCGGGTGAAACCCGAGGATGACGGCGGGGGTATCGGAGCAGCGGTGGCGGCTATCCGCCCGGCAGCGTCAGATTTCCTGGTTGAAGGCGCCGATCTCCGGATAGGCGGCCAGGCGCGGCTTCACTTCCTTGCGGAACAGGTCGCGCATGTCGTCCTCGGAGCGCATGCTTTCGACCACCACGACAAGCTCCGGCTTGTTGGACGAGGCGCGGACCAGCACCCACGACCCGTCCTCCAGGTGCACCCGAACGCCGTTGACGGTGATGGCCTCGACGATCTTGCGCCCCAGGATCTCGCCGCCGGCCTCGGCCAGGTCGGAGTATTCCTTCACGATCCGCTCAAGCACCTCGTACTTCAGCTCGTCGTCGCAGTGCGGGCTCATGGTCAGACTGGTCCAGGCGTCCGGCAGGGCCGCCTTCAGCTCCGACAGCGTCTTGCCCGGGTTGCGGTCCAGCATGGCCAAAACCGCGCCCGCCGCGACCAGGCCGTCGTCGTAGCCGTGGCCCAGCTCGCCGGCCATGAAGAAGTGTCCCGACTTCTCGAACCCGGCGAGGGCGCCGATCTCGGCGGTCTTGCGCTTGATGTAGCTGTGGCCCGTCTTCCAGTAGACGGTCTCGGCGCCGTTGGCCTTCAGCACCGCGTCGGTCTTGTAGAGGCCGGTCGACTTCACATCGACGACGAAGGTCGCATTGGGGTGGATGGCGGACAGATCGCGGGCCAGCATCAGGCCGATCTTGTCGGCGAAGATCTCCTCTCCGGTGTCGTCGACCACGCCGCAGCGATCGCCGTCGCCGTCGAAGCCCAGCGCCAGATCGGCGCCCGTCTCCTTCACCTTCGCGGCCATCTGCATCAGCATGGCGTGGTCTTCCGGGTTCGGATTGTATTTGGGGAAGGTGAAGTCCAGCTCGGTGTCCATCTCGATCACCTCCACGCCCATGCGGCGCAGCGCCTCGGGGGCGAAGGCGCCGGCCGTGCCGTTGCCGCAGGCGCAGACCACCTTCAGCGGGCGCTTGACCTGGACCTTGGAGGCGACATCGGCGATGTATTTCTCGCGGAAGTCCTCGACCCGGACCAGCTTGCCGCCCTCGCGCGCCACGCCCTGGCCGTTCAGCACGATCTCCTTCAGGCGGCCGATCTCGTCGGGGCCGAAGGTCAGGGGCGGATTGGCGCCCATCTTGACGCCGGTCCAGCCGTTCTCGTTGTGGCTGGCGGTGACCATGGCGACGCAGGGCGCGTCCAGTTCGAACTGGCCGAAATAGGCCATGGGCGACAGGGCCAGGCCCACGTCCAGCACCTCCATGCCGCCTTCCAGCAGGCCGAGGATCAGCGCCTGCTTCACGCTGAGCGAATAGCCCCGGAAGTCATGGCCGGTGACGATCTTCGGCTGGACGCCGATCTCGTGGACATAGGTCGCCAGGCCCAGACCCAGCGCCTGAACGCCCAGGAGGTTGATCTCCTTCTCCAGGATCCAGCGCGCATCGTACTCGCGGAAGCCCGTGGGCTTGACCAGCGCCTGGGTCTCATAGGCGGCCGTGTTGGGCTTCAGGTCCTGGCGGGGCTTGAGCATGGTGATCCTTGGGAAGATGTTGAACGTGACGGGCCTTAGGGCCACACCAGGGCGAGCGCGACCATCAGGACGACGCCGGTCAGGGCCAGCGCGAAGAACAGGCGGTCGGACATGAACGTAGCTATAGCGGCGGCCCCGGTCTGGCCGCAACAACGCGCGAAGTCGGATATGGCTGCGCCGGGCGGGTCGATCGCGGCGGAAACTTGACCGACCGATGACGGCGGCCTACGCCCGAGCGAAGCCTCCCGGAGACCCGCATGCCCCGCCTGATCCTGCTGCGCCACGGCCAGAGCCAGTGGAACCTCGAGAACCGCTTCACCGGCTGGGTCGACGTCGACCTGACCGAAGAAGGCGAGGCTCAGGCGCGGCGCGGCGGCGAGCTGATCGCCGAGGCCGGCTTCAAGCCCGCCGTCATGTTCACCTCGGTGCTGACGCGCGCCAAGCGCACTGGCGCGCTGGCGCTGCAGTCGGCGGGGCTCAAGGACGTGCCCGTCATCGAGGACTGGCGGCTGAACGAGCGCCACTACGGCGGGCTGACCGGACTGAACAAGGCGGAGACGGCCGAGAAGCACGGCGAGGACCAGGTCAAGGTCTGGCGCCGCAGCTATGACGTGCCGCCGCCGCCGCTGGCGCCCGGCGGCGAGTTCGACTTCACGGCCGACCCCCGCTACGCCGGCAAGGCCATCCCCGACACCGAAAGCCTGAAGACCACGCTGGAGCGGGTGAAGCCCTATTGGGACGCCGAGATCGCGCCGCGCCTGAAGGCCGGGGAGGACGTGCTGATCGCCGCCCACGGCAACTCGCTGCGCGCCATCGTCAAGCTGCTGTTCGCCGTGCCGGACGACAAGATCGTCGGCGTCGAGATCCCGACCGGCAATCCGCTGGAGATCGAACTGGACGCCGAGCTGAAGCCGACGGCGGCGCGCTACCTCGATCCGTCCCGCGCCGAAGACCTGCCGGCGGTCGCATGAACTGGACCGACGCCGACCGCGCCTTCATGGCCCAGGCCATCGAGCTGGCGACCGGACGCATGGGCGAGACCTGGCCCAATCCGGCGGTCGGCTGCGTCCTGGTCAAGGACGGGCACATCGTCGGCCAGGCCGCCACGGCGCCGGGCGGCCGTCCCCACGCCGAGGAGCAGGCCGTGCCCGCCGCCGGCGACCGGGCCGTGGGCGCCACCGCCTATGTGACGCTGGAGCCGTGCGGAGCGCGGTCGTCGGGCCGCAAGTCCTGCGCCCACTTCCTGGCCGACGCGGGGGTGGCGCGGGTCGTCATCGCCTGCCTGGACCCCTCCCCCTTCGCCGCCGGGCGCGGCACCGAGCGCCTGCGCGCGGCCGGCCTGACGGTCGAGACCGGCCTGATGTGCGAAGAGGGCGCGGCCCTGTGCGAGGGCTTCCTGCACCGGCTGGAGACGGGACGGCCGATGGTGCGGGTGTCCAAGGACGGCGCCGGCTTCGACGGCCGCTTCGCCGCCTCGGCCAAGGCGGATCTGGTCACCGAGCTGAAGCGACTGGGCGAGGCGGGCTACACCCGCCTGTGGACGGCGCCGGGCGAACTGGCCGACGCCCTGCGCGAACAGGGCCTGCTGACCGAATAGTCCCATCGAAAATCTTTCTTAAGTCCGGCCGTCTAGGTTGGTCGGATGGTCGCCGTAGCCGAACCGATCGTTAGGAAGCGCCTTTCGCAGGCCGAGCTGGACGCCATCTGCGCCCGGCACGACCGGCTGTTCCAGGCCCGCCCCGGCGGCGCCCGCGCTGTCTTCGCCTGGATGGACCTGACGGGGCTGAGCCTGAAGGGGCGCAACCTCTCCGACGCGGACTTCGCCGGCGCCTGTCTGGAGACCTGCGACCTGACCGGGGCGCGGCTGGACAACGCCAACTTCTTCGGGGCCGACATGCAGGACGCGATCCTGTCCGACGCCTCGCTGCGCCGGGCAGACCTGCGCGGGGCGTGCCTGCGCGGCGCGGACCTGTCGGGCGCCGACCTGTTCGAGGCCGACCTGCGCGAGGGGACCATCGCCGCGGCCGACGCCAAACTGGGTTTCAAGATCATCGAACCTCGCCAGCGCGACCAGACCCAGGTCGGCGGCGCCTGCCTGGCGGGCGCCAACCTGCAGCGCTCGAAGATGGCCGGCGTCATCGCCATCAAGGCCGACTTCTCCGGCGCGGTGATGAAGGACTGCAAGCTGGTCCGGGCCAATCTGAAGCAGGCCGATTTCCGCGGCGCGGACCTGGCCGGCGCCGACCTGTCCGGCGCGGACCTGTCGGGGGCCGACCTGCGCGACGCCATCCTGGTGGGGGCCAAGACCACCATGTGGCGCGCCGACGGGGCGGACATGGAAGGCGCGCTGACCGACACCCGCTGCGCCGGCGCGCCCGTCTCCGAAATGCCCGCCGCCGAAATGCTGCGCGAACACGCCCGCTGGTGCGAGAGCGGCGGCGCGGACGGCCAGCCCTCGGTCTTCGACGGCGTCGACCTGCGCCCGCTGAAGTCGATCGTGGGCCTGAACCTGACGGCCCTGTCCGCTAAGGGCGCGGTCTTCTACGGCCTCGACATGGAAGGGGTGCAGCTTCAGGGCGCCCATCTGGAAAACGCCGACCTGCGCTCGGCCAACCTGCGCCGCGCCGATCTGCGCGGGGCGCGGCTGAGAGGCGCCAGACTGGCGGGGGCGGACCTGCGCGAGGCCCAGCTGGGCCCGTTGATGATCACGGCCGATCGGTTGCTGCCGGCGGATCTGACCGGCGCCAATCTGCGCGGGGCGGACATGACCGGAGCCGACCTGCGTCGCGCCATCCTGGCCGGAGCCGACCTGGGACGCGCCACGCTGCATGGCGCGCAGACCCGCCAGGCCGACCTCACCGAAGCCGTGCTGACCGGCGTGCGCGGCCTGATCCTCGACCAGGCCGCCTGAGACGCCTCAGGCCAGCGCCTTCAGCTTGTCGACCAGATCGGTCTTCTCCCAGCTGAAACCGCCGTCCGCGTCGGGCTCTCGGCCGAAGTGACCATAGGCGGCCGTGCGGGCGTAGATGGGCTTGTTGAGGCCCAGGTGCTGCCGGATGGCGCGCGGCGTCGCGCCGCCGATCATGTTCGGCAGTTCCCGCTCCAGCACGGCCGCATCGATCTTGCCGGTGCCGTGCAGATCGACGTGGATCGACTGCGGCTCGGCCACGCCGATGGCGTAGGAGATCTGGATGGTGCAGCGATCGGCGAGCCCGGCCGCCACCACGTTCTTGGCCAGGTAGCGGCAAGCGTAGGCGGCCGAGCGGTCCACCTTGGTCGGATCCTTGCCCGAGAAGGCGCCGCCGCCGTGGGGCGCCGCGCCGCCGTAGGTGTCGACGATGATCTTCCGGCCAGTCAGGCCGGCGTCGCCGTCGGGCCCGCCGATCTCGAAGATGCCGGTGGGATTGATGTGCCAGACGGTGTTCTCGTCCGTGAAGCCTTCCGGCAGCACCTCGAGGATGTAGGGCTTCACGATCTCGGCGATCTGTTCCGAACTCAGTCCCCTGGCGTGCTGTGTCGACAGGACGATGGAGGTCGCGCGAACCGGCTTGCCGTCCTCGTACTGGATGGTCACCTGAGTCTTGGCGTCGGGCTCCAGCTGCGAACCGCCGGCGTGGCGCACCTGCGCCAGGCGCTTCAGAATGGCGTGGCTGTAGGCCAGGGTCGCCGGCATCAGCTCCGGCGTCTCGTTCGAGGCGTAGCCGAACATGATGCCCTGATCGCCCGCCCCCTCGTCCTTTTCGTTGGTCGAGTCGACGCCGACGGCGATGTCCGCCGACTGGGCGTGCAGGTGGCAGGCGTACTCGGCCGTCTCCCAGTGGAAGCCGTCCTGTTCGTAGCCGATGTCCCGGACCGCGGCGCGCACCAGCGGCTCCAGGCCGTCGATGATCGACTGGGTGAACGCCTCGTTCTGTTCCTTGGTGTTCCCCGGCTGGGTCGCGCGGACCTCGCCGGCGAGGACGATGCGCTGGGTCGTCACCAGGGTCTCGCAAGCCACCCGCGCCTCGGGGTCCTTGGCCAGGAAGGCGTCGACGACGGTGTCGGAGATGCGATCCGCGACCTTGTCTGGGTGGCCTTCGGAGACGCTTTCCGAGGTGAAGAGGAAGGACGAACGGGCCAAGCGAGGGCTCCTGTCTATGTGCCGGTCGGACACACATATAAAGACATGCTTATATGTTCAAGGCTTTCCGACGCGATCCCCCGGGCCGGAGACCGGACATGAAGAAGCCCTCCGACGCCGGGCGTCGGAGGGCTTCTTCACGACAGCAGGTCGGACCTAGTTCTTGAGGCCGCGCGCCACGAGCAGCAGGGCGTCGCGCTTTTCGGCGTCGTCGATGGCCCGGAACGCCGTCAGCAGCTCGGCCACGCCGGGCGCCGCAAGCGCCAGTTCGTCACCGTGATCGCCTTCCAGCTCGCCCAGCAGGGCGGCGCCGGTGGTCTTGAGCACGGCCGCGATCTGCAGGAGGCGAGCGGCGGACACGCGGTTCACACCCCGCTCGTACTTCTGGATCTGCTGGAACGTCACGCCCGCCCCGGCGGCCAACTGCGCCTGGGTGATGCGGAGTTCCTCACGGCGCGTGCGGATTCGGGCGCCGATCGCTACGTCAACGGGGTCTACTGCGTCGTTCATTGGGGCCTATGAAGCTCGGCGGAAAGTGGGGTTGAGGCCTGAAAACCCAGCGCCCGTCAAGATCAGGGCGGGGGTATTTTCCAACCGGCGGAGGATCGGGAATCCCCATGCGAGCCGCGTGGACCAGCCAAGTCCCTGAAAGGTCAGAACAACCATAGATTTTCAGCGCGCGGTGATGCACGCAGTCGAGAGTCGATTTCATGCACCCTGTAGATGCGGATCGCACACGCCCCATTAACGATCCCCCGCATACAACTTAAACGAGCAGCACTTTGTGGGGGCGCAGATCATGTTCGCCAGGCCGTCAACGCCGTGTCCCGTCGCCGATCGCCGAGGGTCGGCCGCCGTGGAGTTCGCCCTTGTGGGCCCCATCCTCATCGCCATCCTGCTGGCCGCCGTCGTGTACGGCGGCTGGTTTCTGATGGCGCAGTCCGTCCAGTCCCTGGCGTCCGAAGCCGCCCGCGCCGCCATCGGGGGGCTGGACACCGAGGAACGGGCGCGGCTGGCCCGCGCCGAGGCCGCCGCCGCCGCGCGTGATCTCGGCGTTCTGGACGCGTCCCGTCTGGTTGTCCGGGTAGAGGACGACGGCGCCGGCATGCGCGTCGTCGCCGCCTATGACGCCAGCGACCATCCCATCATGCTCCTGGGCGGGATGCTGCCCAAGCCGCCGGAGACGATCGAGCGATCCGCCGCCATCCGGTTCGGAGAGCGCTGACATGGTCTCGCGGCGCAGTTTCATGGCCGACCGGCGCGGCGCGGTCGGCATCGTCGCCGCCGCGGGCGCCTGCCTGTTGTGCCTGGTGGCCGCGGTCGCGATCGACCTGGGCGCCCTGGCCCTCCACGCGCGCCGGACGCAGGGCGCCGCCGACCTGTCGGCCCTGTCGGCCGTCAGCCGCCTCGACAAGGCCGCGAGCGCCGCCCAGGCCACCGCGGCCGCCAATCTCCCTGCCGACGACCTCAGCGTCCAGACCGCCGTAGGCCGCTACACGGCGAATCCGGACCTAGCGCCGGAACAGCGCTTCTCGACCGATGCGGATGCGCCGAACGCCGCGCGGGTCACCGTCACCGCGCCGGCGCCGCTGTTCTTCAGCCGCTGGCTGCTGGGCCGGGACAAGGTCCTCGTCACCCGCTCGGCCACCGCCGCCGCGCCCCGGACGCCCAAGGCCATGTTCAGCCTGGGATCGCGCCTGGCGAGGCTGGACGGCGGCGTCGCCAACCAGCTCTTGTCCGGCCTGACCGGCAGTCGCGTGTCCCTGAGCGCGATGGACTATCGCGCCCTGGCCGATCTGGACGTGAACCTGTTGACCTTCACCGACGCCCTGGCGACCCATCTCGGCGTGACCGCCGGCGACTATGAGACCCTGCTGTCCACCACGGTCGATGCGGGAACGGCTCTGGGCGTCCTGAACGACCTGACCGGCGGCGAGGATGGCGGCGCGCTGGGTAAGCTTACAGGCGCGGCGATCGGCGTGAAGGCGCCGCTCGGCTCCTTGATCGGGGCCGACGTGCAGGCGCCGGAAGGGCTGCGTGAGGGGCTGAACGCCGATGTCGCGGCGCTGGACCTGATCACCGCCATGCTGGAGGTCGGCGCCGGCGACCGGCAGATCGCGCTGGCCCTGAACGCGCCGCTCGGCGTCGCGGACCTGAAGACCAGCCTGGCGATCGGGGAACGGCCCAACCGCTCGCCATGGCTGACGGTGACCGACAAGGGCGCGCCCATCATCCGCACGGCGCAGGCGCGGCTCTACCTTCGGCTGAAGACGTCGTCAAAGCTGGCCGGTCTGGCCCAGGTCGAACTGCCGATCCTGATCGAGCTGGCTTCATCGGAGGCGCGGCTGAACGCCCTGACGTGTGGCAGGAACGAAGCCGTCGAGATCGGCGTCCGACCGGGCCTGGCGCGCGCCATGATCGGCGTGGTGGATGAAGGCCGTCTGGACGACTTCAAGCGGCCGCTGACGCCGCGTCCCGCCACCGTCCTGTCGCTGCTCGGGCTGGTGGCGCTGAACGCCAAGGCGGATGTCGAGGTCGCGGACACCGCCTTCAAGACCCTGCGCTTCAGCCGCGATGACATCGAGGCGAAGACGGTGAGAACGGCGGCGTCGCGGAGCTTCGCGAACGGGCTGGTCTCATCTCTGTTCCAGCGCCTGGAGCTGACGCCCAAGGTGCTGAACCTGCCGCTGGATCTGGGGGCGCTCACGCGATCGCTGGGCGGCCTGCTGGCGCCGATCGGTCCTGCGCTCGACGCCACGCTGAACCCCCTGTTCTACCTGCTGGGCCTCCGGTTCGGGGAAGCGGACGTGCGCGTGCACGGCCTGTCGTGTCCCGATCAGGCGGGGGTCAGGCCGGTCCTGGTGGGATGATCAGGCGCTGGCGGGTCGCAGGCCGGCGGCCGAGGCCTGCTGCACCGCCGGGCGGCGCTGGCCGCCGCTGGCGATGATGCGGTCGATCCGGGCCTTTTCGGCGCGGAAGGCGACGAGGTCCGCGCCGGCGAGCTCGGTGCCTTCCTGGGTGCGGATGCCCGCCGGATTGATCCGCTGGCCGCGCCGCCAGATTTCATAGTGCAGGTGCGGGCCCGTCGACGCGCCGGTCGAGCCGACGTAGGCCACGACCTGGCCCTGGCTGACGCGCTGGCCGGCGCGCACGCCCGAGGCGTAGCGGGAAAGGTGGCCGTAGCCGCTCTCCAAGCCGTTGGCGTGACGGATGCGCAGCCAGTTGCCGTAACCGCCCCAGCGCCGGGCCTCGACCACCACGCCGTCGGCGGGCGCCACGACCGGCGTGCCGGAGCCGGCGGCGAAGTCGATGCCCTGGTGCATCTTGCGATAGCCCGAGATCGGATGGGTGCGGACGCCGAAGTTGGAGCTGACGCGGCGGAAGCTCTGCAACGGCGTGCGCATCATGGCCGAACGCAGGTTCTTGCCGTTCTCGTCGAAGAACTGCGGCTCCTTCGCGCCGGCGGGCTGGAAGCGGTAGAAGGTCTTGCCCTTCAGCTCGGCGTACAGCAGCGCGCCGACGTCGACGGTGCGACCGGCTTCGGTCACGTCGCGATCGAACACCAGGGTGAACTCGTCCGAGGCGCGGATGTCGCGCTGCAGGTCGAACTTGGTGGCGAACAGGCGGCTCGCGGCGCGGACGATCGAGGCGGTGGCGCCCAGTTCGCGGGCGCTGGCCGACAGGGAGCGTTCGACGTCGCCCTTCAGCACGACGGTCTCGTGGGTGACCTTCTCCTCCAGCGAGCGCAGACGCAGCGCGCCGTCGAAGCTGCGCGACACGGTCAGCTGGCTGGCCGGTCCGGTGCGCATGGTCAGGCCGATGAGGCGGGCGTCGCCGCGGCCGTCGCGCGGCTTGGCGATCGCGGTTTCGAACCGCAGGCCGGCGCGCAGCTCGGTCAGGTCGAAGGCGTTGGCGATGGTGGCGGCGACGGCGCTGGCTTCCTCGGCGGCGACGCCGGTGCGGCGCACGGCCTGCTCGAAGGTTTCTCCACGGCGAATCTGGACGGGGACGGCTTCCGGCGCCGTCAGGCCGGCCGGGGCGCCGGCGGAGGCGAAGGCCTGCGCTTCCAGCGCGGCGATCTGGGCGGCGCTGAGGGCGGGAACCTCTTCGGCCTGAGCAGGTTGATAGGCGCGTCCGGCGAACAGAGCCACCGATATGGCCGCGACCGCGGTCAACATGTGCGGTGCGATGCGCATCGGCTGGCGGCGTGGGTCGAACTGAGCCATCGTTCCCCGTCGGACTGCGACGCCTGCGGCGCCAAAGCGTTACTGCAAACTCGATTGCTCGCGCCCAAAGGCCCCGAGGCGCGAAGGCAGCCCTATAGCCCGCCTGTCTCAGTTTGGGAAGATAGTCCGTTACAAATGGTTAACGGGCCGGGATTCGGCAGGAACACGTTGATTCGCCTGAAGGCGTGCAAAAGCATAGCTTTAAGATGAAACGTGGAATTCCGGGGATGATCGCCGCGCCGCCCGCCCTCTTGTCGCCCAGCTTGGCTGCGAGCAACCGGCGTCGCGATATTCGCCGATCGCCGATTTAATCTTATGGTGACGTCAGAGGCGACGATGCTGTCGTCCATCTTGGACCCTACCGGGACGATCCGCGCTTGACCGACACGCCGGCCGCTTCTCCGTCTCCCTCCCCCCGCGCCCGCCGACGGTCGCGCCGGATCGGCGTGATCGCCGTGGTGATCCTGGCCATCGTCGGGGTGGCGATCGCGGCTCTGTATGTGAACCGCCGCGCGGCGGCGCGTCAGGCCCTGGTCGGCTGGCTGGACCAGCGGGGCATCCCCGCCGACGTGGAGGTGGAGCGGATCGAGCTGGACCGGTTCGTCGGCCGCATCCGGATCGGCGACCCCGCCAATCCCGACGTCACGGTGGAGCGGGTCGAGGTCGACTATGCGGTGGGGCTGCCCTGGTCGCGCGCCGGGCTGGGCGTGACGCCCAGCCGCATCCGACTGGTCCGTCCGGTGCTGCGCGCCAGCTGGCGCGGCGGAAAGCTGTCGCTGGGCTCGCTGGATCCGCTGGTCGAAGAGTTCACGGGACGGCCTCCACGTCCCGATTCCCGCGCGCCGCTGGTCATCGTCGAAGGCGGGCGGGCGCGCGTGGACACCGAATACGGCGAGGTCCTGGCCCGGGGCGACGCACGCATCAACGACGGCAAGCTGATGCGCCTGGTCGGGGGCGTCTCCGCCGCGGCGTTGAAGAGCGGCGACATCTCGGCCCGCGCCGTCGGGGCCCGCATCGACCTGACGACCGCCGGCGACCGCGTGGCCCTGAAGCTGGAGGGCGCGGCCGAAGCCTTCGACACGCCGGCGCTGCAGGGGCGGACGGCCCGGCTGACGCTGTCCGGCGACCTGCCCTACCCCGACCTCAAGCAGCGGCGGGGCGACGGGCGCGCGGTGCTCGACGCCCGGCTGACCGCTGAACGCCTGGGCGCCGATGCGCTTCAGGCGCGGGACGCGGACCTCGCCGGCCGGTTCGACGGCCGGACCGCCGGATGGCTGGAGGCCTTCCGGATCGAGGGCGCCCAGACGCTGGTCTTCGCGGCGTCCTCGGTGACGGGGAATGATCTGCGGGTCGGCGACGTGGAGGTCGCCGCGCGCGACGGACGCCTGGTCCTGGCGCGGGACGACGCCTTCCGCTGGAGCCTGGCGACGCCGCTGGCCCTCACCGCCGGCTCGGCGGAGGCGGGCGAGGCGCGGACGCGGAACCTGTCCATCCGCTCCGCAGGGCTGGACATCGGCGGCCGCGATTCGGCCTTCGAGGCGACCGGCTCGGCCGATGCGTCGTTCGGGTCCGTCGGTTTCGGCGACCTGGCGTTGACGCGGGCGTCCAGCCGCCTGTCCCTCGACCTGGTCCATGACGGCGCGACCCGGATCGGCGTGGATGGATCGCTGCGCGCGGCTGACGGAGCCTGGCCGCTGTTCGGCCCCATCGCCGCCGACGACCTGCCTGACCTGGCCGCGATGAAGCGCGCGCTCGGATCGTCCGCCTTCGAGGCCCCGGCCTTCCGCTTCGCCACCGGCACGGCGGGCACCAGCCTGAGCCTGGCGCGTCCGGCGACGATCCGTCCCCGCAACGGCGGCGTCCTGACGATCGCGCAGGGCGGAGAGGCCGCCTATCAGGCCGAGCCCGGCCGCCTTGGCGGCGGCGCGCTGACGCTCAAGGCCACGCGCGGCCTGGGTCTGCCGGCGCTGGATGTCGTCGTGCCGGAATGGAGCCTTACCGAGACGGGGTTCCAGGCGAGGCTGGACGGCCGCGCTCGGCTGGATTTCGACCTGGCGCGCGGCGTCGACGCCCGCACCGCCGGCCTGCTGGCCATGACCGGCGGCCGGCTGACCTATGCGCCGGAGGACTGCGTCGATCTGACCGTCGAGCGGCTGGAGCTGGACGAGAACGACATCCACCAGGTCGCCGGCCTCCTCTGTCCCGAGGACGGGCCGCTGCTCGTTTCGCAGGACGGCGCATGGCGGGTGGCCGGCGGTTTCCGCGACGTCCGGGCCCAGGCGCCGTTCCTCGGCATGCGGTTCGCGGACGCCCAGGGTCGCGTCGTGGCGGACGGCGGCGAGGCGGGGGTCGGCCTGACGGCGGCCGTGGCCTCGGCCCAGGTCGTCGACGCCATGGAGCCGCGCCGCTTCCATCCCTTGGCGGCGACCGGCGAGGCCCGGCTGGCGGGAGAGCGCTGGACGGGCGCTTTCGATCTGAACGACGGCGGCGCGCGGCTGGGCCGGCTGACCCTGGCGCACGACGGCCGCACGGGGGCCGGCGGCATCGTCATTTCGGCGCCGCGGGTCACCTTCGCCGAAGAAGGGCTGCAGCCGTCCGACCTTACGCCGCTGCTGGACGACTACGTCCAGTCGCCCGTGACCGGTTCGGTCGGTTTCGAGGGCCGCTTCGACTGGACCGAGGACGCCGAGCCCGCCTCCAGCGGGCGCTTGAGCATTCCCGACCTGGACTTCGTCAGCCCGGCCGGCCCGGTCGAAGGGCTGAAGGGCGATATCGCCCTGACCAGCCTGACGCCGCCGGTCACCGCGCCGGGACAGCGACTGACGGTCGAACGGCTGGACACGGCCACCGACGCCACCGGCCTGGACCTGGTCTTCTCGCTGAACGAGACCAGCCTGACGGTCGAGGGCGCGCGCGTGGCGGCCGCCGGCGGCTTCGTCTCGGTCGAGCCCTTCGCCATGCCGCTGGATCCCACCCAGCCGTTCAGCGGCGTGGTGGTGCTGGAACGGGTCCAGCTGGGCCAGGTGCTGGCCGATTCCGGTTTCGGCGAAAAGGTGCGGCTGGACGCCCTGGTCTCCGGCCGCCTGCCCTTCACCTCCGATCCGAAGACGGGCTTCAAGGTGGCCGGCGGGTCCCTGACGGCGGTCGAGCCCGGCCGGCTGTCGATCAGCCGCGAGGCCCTGGCCGATGTCGATGCGGGCGGTGGGGGCGACGTCGTGCCGCCCGGCATGGTCGAGGACCTGGCCTATCAGGCGATGGAGAACCTGGCCTTCGACATCCTGACCGCCGAGGTGAACAGCCGCGGGGACGACCGGATGGCCGTGTTGTTCCACATCAGGGGCCGCCACGATCCGCCGCAGCGGCAGGAGCTGCGCTTGACGTTCGCCGAGCTGATCAGCCGTCAATTCCTGAAGCGCAACCTGCCCCTGCCGTCGAACACGGAGATCGACCTGACGCTGGACACGACGCTGAACCTCAACCAGCTGATCGGCGATCTGCTGGCCGTCAACCGGGCCCGCCAGGGCAAGGCCGAGGAGGCGGCTCAGCAATGATCGGGATCGGATCCATTCAGACGCCGTTCACCCCGTGGCGTGCTAGAAGACCCCTCAACCTTGGCCGAACCGGAGCCTTCGCCATGATCACCAAGCGCCAGTTGGCCGGTCTCGGCCTGGGAGCGGCCGTCGTCGCCGTTTCGGCCTGCGCCCCGACCATCCGACTGGAAGTGGCGCCCATTCAGATATACGCCAAGCTGGATGCCGACGTGCGGGTTCGCCTGGACCAGGAGCTGCAGCAGCTTCTCCAGGAAAATCCGAACCTCTTCTGATCGCCTCTCTCTTTTGAAAGGACAGGCTGACATGACTCTCCGCAAGCTTTTCGTGATCGGCGCCGCCGTCGCCGCCCTGGGCGTGGCCGGCGCGGCCATCGCCCAGACCGCCGCCCAGAAGACGCTGATCGACCAGGCCAAGGCCCAGGGCGTCGTCGGCGAACAGGCTGACGGCTACGTCGGCTTCCGCACCGCCTCGCCGGACGCCGCCCTGCGCGCGGCCGTGGAGGCGACCAACAGCGGCCGCCGCGCCGCCTACGCCCGCAGCGCCGCCGAAGCCGGCACCAGCGCCGACGTGGCCGGAGCCCGCATGTTCGAGAGCCAGTTGCTGCCGCGCATCCAATCCGGCCAGTGGTACCGCAACGCCCAAGGGCAGTGGGTCCAGCGCTAGGGACCGGCGGCTAGGGCGGCCCGGATGCACGGCCGGATCGTCCGCCTGCTGCTGGCCCTGCTTCTGGCCGGCTTCGTCGCGGCCTGCGCCACGGCGCTGCTGGCGCTGGCCTGGTCCGCGATCGGCGGGGCAGAACTGACCATGCACGGCTGGATCGCCCTGACGCTGGGCGTCGTCGGCACGGTGCTGCTGGCCTGGCTGCTGATGGCGCTGGCCTTCAAGTCCGACCGCGAGGGTTGGGACGACCAGGTCGACAACCGGATGGACCCCGGCCGCGAGGACGACCCGTCCTAAGCCGCCCGCCGTCGTCCCTGCAGCGCCGGCGTCAGCAACCCGTCCGAAAGGGCGCGCACCACCGGCACGGCGACCGCGTCGCCCATCAGCTTCAAGCCGGCGCTCTGGCTGGGGGGAAGGCGATAGTCCTCCGCCACGCCCATCAGCCGCGCCGCCTCGCGCGCGGTCAGGCGGCGCAGCCGCGCCCGTCCGCCCTCGCAGACCACCACATATTGCCGCGAGGATCCTCCCGCCGGCGTGCGCAGGCAGCCGGCCAGGCCGTCGAAGCGAAGCTCCAGCCGCTGCACCTTGCGGCCGTTCTCCACCCGCACCCGACGATAGGCCGCCCCGATGCGCCTCCGGCCGGCGGCGAGCACCGCCTCCAGCCGCGCGCGGTGCAGGGGCGAGGCGAGCGCCAGGACGGCCTCTCCGTCCTCCAGCCACTCGACCGCGTCGTCCGGCTCGAGCACGGCGTCCAGGTCCAGGTTGCGGCGCGCCGGCGCCGGCAGGGACCACCAGGCCCAGGCCCGGCGCGCCGCCTCGGGCAGCCGTTCCCGCGCGGCGACCAGGCGGGGCGTGTGAAAGGGCGCCTGCGGTCCGGGCGCGTTCGGCGCCTCGCCCCGGACAGCGACGATGAACAGGCGTGGGCGCGACTGCGGCAGCCACAGGGCGGCGTCCATCTCCAGCGCGCCGACCCGGTAGCCGGCTTCGGCCATGGCGGTGCAGACGGCGGCGAAATCCCGACCCTGGCCCGAGGTGAGCAGGCCCACGACGTTCTCCAGCACGACAATGGACGGCGCCCGGCCCTCGGCCGCCAATCCCTGCATCAGACGCCAGAAGCCCCAGAAGGCGCCGGATCGCCCCGCCTCCAGCCCGCCCCGCGCGCCCGCCAGGCTGACGTCCTGGCAGGGCGACGAAGCCCAGCACAGGTCGGGCCGCCCCGGCAGGTCGGCCGGCGTCAGCGCCCAGACGTCGCCTTGGTGAAACCGGATCGAACCATGATTGGCGCGGAAGGCGGCCGCCTTCATCGGATCCATGTCGTTGGCGAAGGCGACGTCCAGCCCCGACAGGCCCAGCCCCGCCAGGCCGCCGCCGGCAAAGAACTCATAGGCTGTCGGACGAATCGCCATGGCCGCACCTTACCGCAGCGCCCGCCCTTGACCGAGGCGGTCTCCGTCCTCACCTGCCAAGGCGACCAGAGGAGACCCCCCATGCGCCCGACCGCCAGCCGACGGGCCCCCGCCCTCATCGCCGGCTTGGCGCTGGCGGGCTGCTACGATCGTCAGAACGACGCCCCGCAGTCGGCTCCGGCGCCGGAAGCGGCTCCGGTCCTGGCGGGCGTGGACCTGAGCAAGCCCGTGCGGGCCCTGGGCACGGAACCCTTCTGGGGCGTGGAGATCACCCACGACGCCCTGGTCTACACCCGGATGGACCAGCCCGAGCAGCGCGCGCCGAACCGGGGCGCGACGGTGCAGGGCACGGTCGCGACCTTCACCACCACGACCCAGCTGAACCAGCCGCTGAACGTCGCCCTGATCGCCACGGAATGTTCGGACGGCATGAGCGACCGCACCTATCCGCTGACGGCGCGGGTCGAGATCGGCGACCAGACGCTGAACGGCTGCGCCGCGTCGGTTTCGGCGCTGGCCTCCGCCTCGGAGAGCGGCCCGGTGGTCGATCAGCCGGCGGGCTGAGGCCTCACCACCAGCCGGCCTCGCGCAGGGCCCGGGCGTAGCGGCGGCTGACGGGGACGCTCAGGCCGCCCTCCAGGGTCAGCACCGCCCGTCCGTCCTTGCGCGCCACGGCGCGAACCGCGTCGCGCGCCACCCACCAGCTACGATGGGTCTGCGCCCCCTCCAGCCCCTCAAGCTCCTTCAGCGCGTCGCCCAGCCGCATCAGGATCAGGTCCGACCCGCGCTCGGTATGGATGCGCAGATAGTGGTCCTCTGAGACGACGGCCCTGATCCTCGCCCCCCTCAGCCGGGCGGGCAGGCGCTCCAGAAGACGGGCCGGCGACGTTCCGGCCGGGGCGGCATGGGTCTGGACCGGGGTCCGCCCCAGGAAGACGTTCAGGACGCTGAACACCGCCGTCACCACGATGACGGGCATCAGGAAGTCCGGCAGGCGGAACGGATCAAGGGCGCGACCGTCGTCGAAGAAGCGGGTCGTGATGGCCCAGACCATGATCGACAGCGGGCCCGAGATCACCGCCGTCAAGGCCGCCGCCGTCGCCCACGGCCGGCGATCGGCGTCGATGTATCGCTCCACCAGCCGTCCGCACAGATGGCCCCAGACCGCGCCCAGGATCATGACCGGGATCCAGTAGGCGAGGCGGAACCACAGCGGAACCTCGTCCATGCCGAAGGCCCCCGTCAGGGCCAGGACCACCGCGCCCGCCAGCGTCAGCCCGATCCCGCGCAGCAGGGCGCGGTCCAGCGTCAGGCTGACGGTCTTCGGCGTGGCCTCGCTCAGGCTCATCGTCCGTCCGTCGCCCGCGCCGGGGTGCAGACGGCCCGGAACCCCGCCGCGGCGAAGCGGACCATGTAGTCGCACGCGCTCTCCAGATCGCCGGAACGGCACAGGCCGCCAGACAGCCGGTCCAGGCGCCCGGTCTCGCCCAGCGTCAGGGTCAGGGCGCCCGACAGGTTGTGATAGGCCCAGTACAGGTCGACCTGCCTGGCCCCGGGCAGGACGCGGGCGATCAGCTCGATCAGGCGGTGGATCGCCGGGTCGAAATAGCGGGCCATGGTCTCGCCGCCGAAGGCCGGGTTGGCGTTGGTCTGCGCCACCAGGGCCGCATAGTGCTTCCATCCGGGCCCGCCCTTCAGCGACCATTCGAACGGCGGTCGAAGGAAGGCCTCCAGCAGGCCCTCCAGGGTCATGTCGGCGCCCGACGCCTCGGCGTAGCGGTCGATGGCGGCCACGCGCTCGTTGTTCCACACCTGGGCGCGGCGGATGAAGACCGCGTCGAACAGCTCGCGCTTGGCCCCGAAATAGTAATGGACCAGGGCCGTATCGACCCCCGCCTCGCGCGCCACCTCGCGGATGGTGACGCCATAGAAGCCGTGCTTGGAAAACAGGTCCTCGGCCGCGTCCAGGATCAGCTCGCGGGTTTCCCCGGCCTGTTGGGCCTGGGCCTTGGGCGGGCGCCCGCGCCGCGCGGGGGGCGCGCCGCCGGGCTTGCGCCGGGCGGCGG
>JAEXZS010000070.1 GCA_023451375.1 Pseudomonadota bacterium | reverse complement strand
GGCTTGCGCCGGGCGGCGGCGACGGGTCGCGGAGCGACAGGAGCGTCACGCTTGTTCATGGACTCACGCTAGGCGGGCGGGGCGGGCGGTGCAACGGCGCCACGCTCGGCCATGACGTGACGCAAGGGAACCGTGAAGGTTTGACAGGTGCGCCAATCCGGGTCAGTTTCCGGGAAAATCATTGAACGCTGAATAAATGCGTCAATCGGGCTGGAACAAAGAGGAAGCCAATGACCCATCGTGTGAAAACCGTCCTGCTGGCGGGATCGGCGCTCGGCCTCGTATCGGCGCTAGCCGCCACGTCGCCGACCTTGGCGCAGGACGCCGTTCCGACGGGCCAGGCGGACACGGCCACGGTCGAGGACATCATCGTCACCGCCCGTCGCACAGAGGAATCGGCTCAACGCACGCCGTTGGCGCTCACGGCCTTCAGCGGTGAAACCCTGGCCCGCGCTGGCGCGCAGCAGGTGACCGATCTGCAAGGTACGGTGCCGAACCTCAACCTCGTCCAGGGCCGCGGCTCATCGAACGCGACCAACATCTATATTCGCGGCGTGGGTCAACCCGACGCGCTGCAGACCTTCGATCCGGCCGTCGGCGTCTACGTCGATGATGTCTACTATAGCCGCATCCGGGGCACGCAGTTCGACCTGCTCGATCTGGAGCGGGTCGAGGTTCTGCGCGGGCCGCAAGGGACGCTCTACGGCAAGAACACCATCGGCGGCGCCTTGAAGCTGATTTCGCGGCGTCCCGACCAAGACTTCCGCGCCCGCGCCTCGGCCGCCTACGGCGACTACGACATGATCGACGTCCAGGGCGCCGTTTCGGGTCCGGTGACGGATAGCCTGGCGCTCGGGCTGTCGGCCCTGCATTCCGAGCGGGGCGGCTATGTCACCGACCCCGCCACCGGCGCCGAGTACAATGACAAGAACTCGACCGCCGTCCGCGCAAGCCTGGCCTGGGACCCCGCGTCGAACATCCGCGTCGATCTGAACGCCGACTACGCCAAGGACGACGCCGGCCTGACCGTGGGCCAGGCGCAGAACAGCCTGACCTATCTGACGGGCGGCGTGGTCTATCCCGTGCCCTCGCCGGTCCCGGAGTACGACTTCCAGACCCGCACCACCCCCGGCCTGCCGAACGAGACCCGTCTGGAAACCTGGGGCACGGCCCTGCGCCTGACCTGGGACCTGTCGGACAGACTCTCGCTGAAGTCGATCACCGCCTATCGCGAGCTGGAAACCGACGACTACATCGATTTCGACGCGACCGAGCTGGAGATCGCCGACGCCCTGGTCGCCGTCGATCAGAATCAGACCAGCCAGGAGCTGCAGCTCACCTATTCCGGCGAGCGCGCCACAGCCGTGGGCGGCCTTTACTGGCTGAAGGAGAACGTCGACTCTCACCAGGAGAGCTACAACGACGGCCTGCTTGGCCCGGCCTTCGGCAACTCCGGCTTCCTGCGGACGATCGACGATACGCTGGAGACCACCTCGAAGGCCGTCTACGGCAACGTCAGCTATGCCGTGACAGAGGCGCTGCGCCTGTCTGCGGGCGTGCGTTACACCGAGGAAGAGAAGGACTACTGGCGGACGACATCCACCTTCTACAGCCTGTTGCCGGCCTTCAACGCGACCTACGTCTTCGCGCCGCCGACGGGTAAGTGGGACGACACCTCGATCATGCTGTCGGCCGATTACCAGCTATCCTCGGACGCCATGGTCTATGCGCGCTACGCCCAGGGATTCAAGTCGGGCGGCTTCAACGGCCGGGCCAACTCGGCCACGGAAGCGACGGCCTATGACCCCGAGACCGCCGACACCTTCGAGGTGGGCGCCAAGACCACCTACTGGGACAACCGCCTGCGCCTGAACCTGGCGGCCTTCGTGACGCAGTACGAGGACTTCCAGGCGCGCGTGTCGGGCATCGACACCGACCCTGTGACGGGCCTGCCCGCCCCGGTCCTATCGGTCATCAACGCGGGCGCGCTGGACATCTTCGGCTTCGAGATCGAAGGCGTGGCGGTTCCGGTTCAAGGGCTGACGCTGGACACCCAGATCGGCTTCCTGGACGCCGACTACAAGGAGTTCGACGACGCCCGTTTCGCCGGCTTCGGCGGCAGCCGTTCGTTCCAGGACCCCGCCTTCTCGCCCCGCTGGACCATGCGGTTCGGCGGCCAGTACGAGCACCAACTGGCGGGCGGCTCCAGCCTGACGTTCGGTGCGGCGGCGAAGTACCGCTCACGCATGGCGCTGGCGGTGGACAACACCCTGCTCGACGGAACCGAGATCGCCGGAATGTTCCAGGACGAGTACTGGCTCTACGACGCGCGGGTGGTCTGGAACGATCCTTCAGATCGCTACTCGATCGGACTGTACGGACAGAACCTGTCGGACGAGGTCTACAAGACCGACGCTCAGGAGTTCTCGTCCATCGGCAATATCCGCACCGCCTACTACGGCGCCCCGCGGACCTGGATGGTGAAGTTCACCGCTCGGTACTGACGAGCGGTGCGACGACGGACAGGGCGGCGGCTTCGGGGCCGCCGCCCTTTTTCTTTGACGCGCCCGACGCCGTGGTTACGGTCAAGCCAAACAGAACAAGACGATCCAGGGAAACGCCATGACAGACGCAGCATCGACGCCCGCCGTCGAACGTCCGGGGTACCGCTTCTACGTCCTGGCGGTCCTGATCTTCGTCTACATGCTGAACTTCCTGGACCGCCAGATCATCGGCATCCTGGCCGCGCCGCTGAAGCAGGAGTTCGGCCTGTCGGACAGCCAGTTCGGCCTGTTGGGCGGCATCGCCTTCGCCAGCGTCTATTCGACCCTGGCCATTCCGCTGGCGTGGCTGGCGGACCGGTTCAGCCGGGTGTGGATCATGACCGGGGCGCTGGCGGTCTGGTCGGGCTTCACCGCCCTGTGCGGCGCGGCCGGATCGTTCGGCCAGCTGTTCCTGTGCCGGATGGGCGTGGGCGTGGGCGAGGCGGGCGGCGTGGCCCCCGCCTATTCGCTGATCGCCGACTATTTTCCGCCGCGCCAGCGGGCGCGGGCGCTGGCGGCCTTCGCCTTCGGCATCCCGCTGGGCACGGCGGCGGGCACCCTGGTCGGCGGCCTTCTGGCGGCGAACTACGGCTGGCGCACCAGTTTCATCGTCGTCGGCCTAATCGGGCTGCTGTTCGCGCCCCTGCTGCGCCTGACGGTGCGCGATCCGAAGCGCGGGGGGACCGACGCGGTCAAGACCGAGGCCCAGGTCGCGGCCCTCGCGGCGGCGCCGGCCGGCAGCGACCGTGTCGGCAAGATCGCCGCCCAGATCATGCTGGGCGTGGGCGGCGGCGCCCTGGCGCTGGCGGCCCTGATCCGCTTCGCCGGCCTGGCGCTGGGCAATCCGCTGGTCTTCGCCTTCGGGGGGCTGCTGGCGGGCGTGATCGGCGTGTCGCTGATGATCGCCCGGCGCACCGCTTCCTTCGTCATCCCCAAGCCCAGCTTCTGGCTGCTGGCGCTCGGCGCCGCCTCGTCCTCGGTGTGCGGCTACGGCGTGGCCGGCTGGCTGCCGCTGTTCTTCATGCGCAGCTTCGACCTGACCCTGGCCCAGACCAGCTGGTACTATTCCGGCATCGCCATGATCGGCGGCGTCCTCGGCATCTGGCTGGGCGGCGTCATCGCCGACCGGCTCTCGAAGCGAGGCAAGGGCGCCTATCCGCTGACCCCGGCGATCGCCTTTCTGATCTCCGCGCCCTGTTTCATCCTGGCGATGAACTCGCCCTGGTTGATCGGCCTGGTGCTGCCGGGCGGCGGAACCAACACCCAGCAGCTGGTGCTGGCCTTCCTGATCTTCCTGCTGCCGACCGGACTGAACCTGGCGTGGCTGGGGCCGATCACGGCGGCGGTGCAGCATCTGGTCCCCGCAGTCATGCGCTCGACCGCCTCGGCGCTGTTCCTGTTGATCAACAACCTGCTCGGGCTGGCGGTCGGCTTCTACTACTTCGGCTGGATGAGCGACCTCCTGGCGCCGCGCTTCGGCGAGGAAAGCCTGCGCTGGGCCATCTACACCGGCATGGGCTTCTATCTGCTGGCGGCCGTGCTGCTGATCGGGGCGTCGCGCACGCTGAAGAAGGACTGGGTCGACTAAAGCCGACGAAAAGTCGGACCACCGCCTGTTGCGCCTGCGAAGGCGCGGGGCCTATAAGCCCCGCAACTTTTCCCCAGCACAGATCGCGGCGGTTCTCATGAACATTCACGAATATCAGGCCAAGCAGGTTCTGAAGGGCTTCGGCGCGCCGGTCGCGTCGGGCGTGGCCATCACCTCGGCGGACGAGGCCGAGGCCGCCGCCAAGCAACTGCCCGGCCCGCTCTATGTCGTGAAGTCGCAGATCCACGCCGGCGGCCGCGGCAAGGGCAAGTTCAAGGAACTGGGCGCCGAGGCCAAGGGCGGCGTGCGCCTGGCCCGCTCAATCGAAGAGGTCGTGGCCAACGCAAAGGAAATGCTGGGCAATACGCTCGTCACCGCCCAGACGGGCGACGCCGGCAAGCAGGTCAACCGCCTCTACATCGAGGACGGCGCGGACATCGAGCGTGAACTGTACTGCTCGCTGCTGGTGGATCGCCAGTACGGCCGCGTGGCCTTCGTCGTCTCGACCGAGGGCGGCATGGACATCGAGGCCGTCGCCCACGACACGCCCGAGAAGATCCAGACGATCGTCATCGACCCGGAAGCCGGCGTGACCGACGCCGACGTCAAGACCATCTCCGACGCCTACGGCCTGACCGGCGCGGCGGCCGAGGACGCCAAGTCGCTGTTCCCGGCGCTGTACAAGGCCTTCGTCGAGAAGGACATGGCGATGCTGGAGGTCAATCCGCTGATCGTCATGACCGACGGCCACCTGCGCGTCCTGGACGCCAAGGTCAGCTTCGACGGCAACGCCCTGTTCCGCCACGACGACATCAAGGAACTGCGCGACGAGACCGAGGAGGACGCCAAGGAGATCGAGGCCTCCAAGTGGGACCTGGCCTATGTCGCGCTGGACGGCAACATCGGCTGCATGGTCAACGGCGCCGGCCTGGCCATGGCGACGATGGACATCATCAAGCTGTACGGCAAGGAGCCGGCCAACTTCTGCGACGTCGGCGGCGGCGCCAGCAAGGAAAAGGTCGCGGCGGCCTTCAAGATCATCACCGCCGACCCCAAGGTCGAAGGCATCCTGGTCAACATCTTCGGCGGCATCATGAAGTGCGACGTCATCGCCGAGGGCGTGGTCGCGGCGGTGAAGGAAGTGGGCCTGAAGGTTCCGCTGGTCGTTCGCCTGGAAGGCACCAATGTCGAGCTGGGCAAGAAGATCCTGAACGAGTCGGGCCTGGCCATCACGGCCGCCGACGACCTGGACGACGCCGCCCAGAAGATCGTCGCGGCGGTCGCGTAAGCGCCGCTACCGCCACAGACACGAAAGATTCAGAGCTCAGACATGTCCATTCTGGTCAACAAGAACACCAAGATCCTGGTCCAGGGCCTGACCGGCAAGACCGGCAGCTTCCACACCGAACAGGCGCTGGCCTACTACGGCACGCAGATGGTCGGCGGCATCCACCCCAAGAAGGGCGGCGAGACCTGGACGGGCGCCGGCGGCGAGACCCTGCCGATCTTCGCCTCGGTCGCCGAGGGCAAGGAGCGCACCGGCGCCGACGCCTCGGTCATCTACGTTCCGCCGGCCGGCGCCGCCGACGCCATCATCGAGGCGATCGACGCCGAGATCCCCTTCATCACCTGCATCACCGAGGGCATTCCGGTGCTGGACATGGTGCGCGTCAAGGCGCGTCTGGAGAAGTCCAAGTCGCGCCTGCTGGGCCCGAACTGCCCCGGCATCCTGACGCCGGAAGAGTGCAAGATCGGCATCATGCCGGGCTCCATCTTCAAGAAGGGCAACGTCGGCATCGTCTCGCGCTCGGGCACCCTGACCTATGAGGCGGTGTTCCAGACGACCAACGAAGGCCTGGGCCAGACCACGGCCGTCGGCATCGGCGGCGACCCGGTCAAGGGCACCGAGTTCATCGACGTGCTGGAGATGTTCCTGGCCGACGAAGCCACCCAGTCGATCATCATGATCGGCGAGATCGGCGGCGCGGCCGAAGAGGACGCCGCCCAGTTCCTGATCGACGAAGCCAAGAAGGGCCGCAAGAAGCCGATGGCCGGCTTCATCGCCGGACGCACGGCGCCCAAGGGCCGCACCATGGGCCACGCCGGCGCGGTCGTCTCCGGCGGCAAGGGCGACGCGGAATCCAAGATCGCCGCCATGGAATCGGCCGGCATCAAGGTCTCGCCCTCCCCGGCCCGCCTGGGCAAGACCCTGGTGGAAGTGCTGAAGGGCTGAGCCTTCCGAGGCGCGGCGCGCCCCGGCGCGCGGCATGAGCACGCGACGCGCATCAAAAATGCCGTGTCCGCATCAGTGAACGCCCCCGGTGCCGGCCGGGGGCGTTTTTCTTTGGCCCTGCGACCAAATTCTCACCCATTTGCCCCCTTTCGGTCATGACCCATAAGGAAAGCGGGCCTATATGACGGGCGCGCCTTCACGGAGATGTGTCCGCGAAGGTTCCAAGGGACTGACGAGAACGATGGCGGACGATGCGGGTCGGCTGAACCAGGTCTTTGCCGAGACCTCCTTCCTCTACGGGTCGAACGCGGCCTACATCGAGGAGCTGCACGAGAAATGGGCCAATGATCCCGGCTCGGTCTCGGCGGAGTGGAAGGCCTTCTTCGACCAGCTTCGCGACAACGCCGACAGCGTGAAGGCCAGCGCCTCCGCCGGCGCCTGGGGCCGTTCCACCGCGACCGAGCCCAGCGAGCAGACGGCCGTGTTCGACGGCCGCTGGCCCACCCCCAAGCCTGACGCCAAGAAGCCGGGCGCGTCCGCCCCGGCCGAGAAGGCCGCGCCGGTCACCGCCGTCTCGGCCGCCGACGTCCGCGCCGCCGCCCACGATTCCATCCGCGCGCTGATGCTGATCCGCGCCTATCGCGTGCGCGGCCACCTGCAGGCGAACCTGGATCCGCTCGGCATCGAGCAGCCCATCGAGAACCCGGAGCTGACGCCGGAATTCTACGGCTTCACCGGCGCCGACCTGGACCGGCCGATCTTCCTGGACGGCGTTCTGGGCCTGGAGACCGGCACCATCCGCGAAGTGCTGTCGATCCTGAAGCGCACCTATTGCGGCAACGTCGGCATCCAGTTCATGCACATCGCCGAGCCGGAGGAGAAGTCCTGGCTCCAGCAGCGGTTCGAAGGCCCCGACAAGTTCGAGCAGAACGCCTTCACCAAGGAAGGCAAGCTGGCCATCCTGAACAAGCTGATCGAGGCGGAAGGCTTCGAGCGGTTCCTGCACAAGCGCTTCCCCGGCACCAAGCGCTTCGGCCTGGACGGCGGCGAGGCCATGGTCCCGGCGCTGGAGCAGGTCATCAAGCGCGGCGGCGCCCTGGGCGTCGACGAGATCGTGCTGGGCATGGCCCACCGCGGCCGCCTGAACGTGCTCGCCGCCGTGATGGGCAAGCCCTACAAGGTCATCTTCCACGAATTCCAGGGCGGCTCGGCCGTGCCGAGCGACATCGAGGGCTCTGGCGACGTCAAATATCACATGGGCGCCAGCTCCGACCGCGAGTTCGACGGCCAGAAGGTTCACCTGTCGCTGACCGCCAACCCGTCGCACCTGGAGATCGTCAATCCGGTCGTGCTGGGCAAGGCGCGCGCCAAGCAGGCCTTCGACATCCGCGAGGCCAACGCCGGCAAGCCCGAGGCCGAATGGGCGCTGGACCGCACCAAGGTCGCCCCGCTGCTGATCCACGGCGACGCCGCCTTCGCCGGCCAGGGCGTGGTGGCGGAATGCTTCGCCCTGATGGGGCTGAAGGGCTACCGCACCGGCGGCACCCTGCACTTCGTCATCAACAACCAGATCGGCTTCACCACCAGCCCGCGCAACTCGCGCTCCTCGCCCTATCCGTCGGACGTGGCGCTGATGGTCCAGGCGCCGATCTTCCACGTGAACGGCGACGATCCCGAAGCGGTCGTCTTCGCCGCCAAGGTGGCCACGGAATACCGCCAGAAGTTCCACAAGGACGTGGTGGTGGACATGTTCTGCTACCGCCGCTTTGGCCACAACGAGGGCGACGACCCGACCTTCACCCAGCCGGTCATGTATTCGAAGATCCGCGCCCAGCCGTCGACGCGCGAGATCTATTCGAAGCGCCTAGTCGAGCAGGGCGTCATCACCCAGGCGGAGATAGACGCCGAGGTCGAGCGCTTCGAGAAGTTCCTCGACGAGCAGTTCGAGGCCGGCAAGACCTGGAAGGCGGACAAGGCCGACTGGCTGGACGGCCAGTGGAAGGGCCTGGCTGCGCCCAAGGAAGAACAGCGCGGCGAAACCGCCGTGCCGCTGGAGAAGCTGAAGGATCTCGGCCACAGGCTGACGACGGTTCCCAACAGCGTCGACATGCACAAGACGCTGAAGCGGGTCATCGACGCCCGCCGCGAAGCGATCGACAGCGGCCAGGGCCTGGACTGGGCGACGGCCGAAAGCCTGGCCTTCGCCACCCTCCTGGACGAGGGATTCCCGGTGCGCCTGTCCGGGCAGGATTCGGTGCGCGGCACCTTCTCGCAGCGTCACTCGGGCATCATCGACCAGACGACCGAGGAGCGGTACTTCCCGCTGAACAACCTGCGTGAAGGCCAGGCCCATTTCGAGGTCATCGATTCGGCCCTGTCGGAAGAGGCGGTGCTGGGCTTCGAGTACGGCTACTCGCTGTCCGACCCGAACACCCTGGTTCTGTGGGAAGCCCAGTTCGGCGATTTCGTGAACGGCGCCCAGGTGGTGATCGACCAATTCATTTCGTCGGGCGAGCGCAAGTGGCTGCGCATGAGCGGCCTGACCATGCTGCTGCCGCACGGCTACGAGGGCCAGGGACCGGAGCACTCCTCGGCGCGCCTCGAGCGTTTCCTGCAGCAGTGCGCCGAAGACAACATGCAGGTCGCCAACTGCACGACGCCGGCGAACTACTTCCACATCCTGCGGCGGCAGATGCACCGGTCGTTCCGCAAGCCGCTGATCCTGATGACGCCCAAGTCGCTGCTGCGGCACAAGAAGGCGACATCGACCCTGGCGGACCTGGCGGAGGGCTCGTCCTTCCACCGCGTCCTGCACGACGACGCCCAGACGCGGCCCGAGATCGCCGGCGTCAAGATCAGGGCGGACAAGGACATCCGCCGCGTCATCCTGTGCTCGGGCAAGGTCTATTACGACCTGCTGGACGCGCGCGAGAAGCAGGGCGTGGACGACGTCTACATCCTGCGCCTGGAGCAGTTCTATCCGTGGCCGATCCAGTCGCTGCGCAAGGAACTGGCGCGATTCCCCAAGGCCGAGGTGGTCTGGTGCCAGGAAGAGCCGAAGAACATGGGCGGCTGGACCTTCGTCGATCCTTGGATCGAGCTGACGCTGGACAAGCTGGACGTGAAGTCCAAGCGCGCCCGCTACGTCGGCCGTCCCGGCTCGGCCTCCACGGCCGCCGGCCTGATGAGCCGCCACCTGAAGGAACTCGAGGCCTTCACCACCGAAGCCTTCGCCTGATAAGCCTTTTCCCCGACCGACTGACCAAGACAAGCTGGACCCGACATGGCCGACATCCTGACCCCCGCCCTCGGTGAATCCGTCACCGAAGCCACCATCGCCAAGTGGACCAAGAAGGTCGGCGACCCGGTCAGGAAGGATGAACTGCTGGTCGAGCTGGAGACCGACAAGGTCTCGCTGGAGGTCGTCTCGCCGGCCGACGGAACCCTGGGCGACATCAAGGCCGCCGAGGGGGACACGGTCGTTCCGGGCACGGTCCTGGGCGTGGTGAGCGAGGGCGCCTCCGACGCGCCCTCCACGGCCAAGGCGCCCCCTAAGGCCGAAGCGGCGCCCGCCGCCGCCCCGGCCGCCGCTTCGGCTGTCGAGATCAACGTCCCGACCATGGGCGAAAGCGTCGCCGAAGGCTCCATGGGCAAGTGGCTCAAGTCGTCCGGCGAAGCGGTGAAGAAGGACGAACTGCTGGTCGAAATCGAGACCGACAAGGTCGCCGTCGAGGTCTCCGCTCCCGCCGACGGCGTCCTGACCATCGCCGCCGACGAGGGCGAGACCGTCACGCCCGGCCAGAAGATCGGCAGCATCGCCGCCTCGGGCGCCGCCGGCTCGACGGCCGCTCCGGCGGCGGCCCCTGCCCCGGCCCCGGCCGCCGCGCCCGCCAACACGGGCTCCGCC
>JAEXZS010000009.1 GCA_023451375.1 Pseudomonadota bacterium | reverse complement strand
GTATAAGGGTATAAAAGATTTTTATGTGTTCCTTGTAGGTACCATCTTTATTTGTCCAAGCGTGTTTGTTGGTATATATCGGACCTCCACATTTAGGACACCCATAGAGTAATTATTTTTGCTTTTTATCCCTATGAATATATATAAGATTTGATAATATTGTGACCCCTCCTGCAACTGCTGTTCCAATCGCCCACGGAATTTTACAAACAAATAGCTGAACTGTTCCTGTCAACAACAAGCCGATACCGATATAGGCACCGATTGTCCGTCCGATTTTATCAACTCTTGGCGAAGGTGTTCGTACTTTTTCTGTTTTTTCCAAAAGTGTTTGTGTAAATTCTAAGGGTGTCTCTATTGCTTTTCTTGTGACTTCAGAAAGTTTATCCTGTTTCATTTATTCTACCTCCATATGATTGATTTTGTGGGACAACGTAACAAATACCGCTAAAATAGCAAGCAAGGAAACTCCTATAATCAGCAAGGAAATGACAAAATTTCCTGTACTGTTAATCGCAATATTGCCATAAATACCAGATAAGATAAACGTACTGATTAATGTAGCAGGTGCGGACTTTTTAATAAACCCAATGCGCATGGCCAATAACCCGATTGCACTGACAGAAACTAAAGAAACAACTATAGTGCCAACTGCTTTTATCAAGATGTCGCTCGTCATAGTCTCCGATACAATCGGGGTGAACGATTCAGTAGCAGCAAAAACAAAAATAGGCAGTATCGTGCAGAGCAGCATGGATAGCAACACGAATAAGAAAACAATCAATATTTTTGCTGTAAAAACTTTTTTACGACCTACGGGATAAGAAAAGAGTAATGCCAGCCGCTTTCCGGAATACTCTTCAATAATCAGTTTTTCATACATGGTTGCTGATAAAATACCAAAAATGAGAATACTCATTGCACCAGTAAATAGAAAGATGTTCTCATAGTTCATAAATTGCACTTCTTGTTCCACCTGTGCCACGTAAGCAATAAAGTAGGTGAAGGCCAATAGTACAAAACTGCTAATAGCGCTACTGATGAGATAGGGGCGAAATTTGATACGCTTTAATTCTAAATTAATAAGTTTCATCATAGCTGATTTCCTCCACTCATGATGGCAAAATAATAATTCTCAAGACTGCCTTTGTGCTCTGCTTTAATTTGCGCCAATTCAGATTCGCATACAATTTTTCCATCAACAATAACACCAATTTTATCTGCTATATGTTCAATTTCACTTAGGATATGACTGGATATTAAAATTGTCATACCGTTTTCTTTTGTAAGAATTAAAAATAATTCTCTCATCGATTTAATCCCCATAGGGTCAAGTCCGTTAATCGGCTCATCTAAAATCAAAATCTTAGGTTGATGAATCAATGCTCTGGCGATTCCAAGTCGCTGTCGCATACCTAGTGAGAACTTGGCAATGGCTTTTTCTCCAACATTAGATAACCCCACCATTTGCAATGCTTTTTCAACCCCAAATCCAGAAGTATTCATATAGGCTAAGTGAATTTTTAAGTTTTTTCGTGCCGAAAGATGCTCATAAAAGGTAGGTGATTCAATTAAACTTCCTATTTGAGAAAGCATTCGGTCACGGTTCTTTAGCATATCTGTCCCCAATATTTCAATACTACCAGAATCGGGTATCAGCAAACCAGTCAGTAGCTTAAATATGGTGGTCTTTCCTGCACCGTTTGCGCCAAGAAAGCCATAGATTGTACCTTGTTCAATACACATAGAACAATCCTTAATAACTTCATTTTTGCCAAAGAACTTCGATAAATGATTTGTTTGTATCGCTATTGGTATGGATGTCTGTATACTCATATTTTCTCCTAATTTAAAACCGACTGTCGGTCTTTATGATGTGTTAAAAAATGGACTGTTATAATAACAGCCATTTTGTGATTCAAACGCTTTTAAAACATTCCCGTCTTATCATACCCACTTGTTATGCTCGCAATAAATTCACTATCAATTATATCTAGTCCCAGCATACACATAACCGATTGCAGGTAGTCTAAACGCTTTTGCGTCTCCTCTAAATTACGCTCAAACAACATTGGACTCGCCCAAAAATTTAAAAGCATTAAAAATATTTCCGCACATAATTTAGGCTGTGCAGTTTGTAACGAGCCATCTTTTACCCCTTCTTCTATCAGCTGCGCTATAATAGGCGCATCTTGATTGACAGCATTTTGCAAGGCACCTATAACAAAATATGGATTGTTTGTTTGTGAAGTCAAAACTGCATCAAACGTATGAGTTTTCTTATTTGTACCCAGTTGATAAAGAATTTTTTTCAACTTCTCCTTTGCGTTTGCTGCCTTAGTGTTTTGAATTAATTCTCGCAGCATATCAGCGGCGTACTGTGCTCGTTTTTCTTTCACAGCTTCTAAAATTTCTTCTTTTGACTTAAAATGGTGATACAATCCCCCTTTGGAAAGGTTGAGTGCATCCAAAATATCCTGTATTGTGGTCTGCTCGTAGCCTTTTTCAATAAATAGCTTTATGGACGTATCAACTATTCTTTCCTGCGTTTGTTCTGGATATTTATTTCTTCCCATGGTGCTCCTCCTTAAAACCGACGGTTGGTCTGTATATATTCTATCAACTTCTTTTTCTTTTGTCAATCCCTTAGCAGTGGGGAGTTTTTT
>JAEXZS010000079.1 GCA_023451375.1 Pseudomonadota bacterium | reverse complement strand
AATCCGACCTGTTCTACCAGGGCATCCGCCCGGCCGTGAACGTCGGCATCTCGGTGTCGCGCGTGGGCTCCTCGGCCCAGACCAAGGCGATGAAGAAGGTCGCCGGCACCATCAAGGGCGAGCTGGCCCAGTACCGGGAGATGGCCGCCTTCGCCAAGTTCGGCTCGGACCTGGACGCCTCGACCCAGAAGCTGCTGGCTCGCGGCGCCCGCCTGACCGAGCTGCTTAAGCAGCCCCAGTATTCGCCGCTGGCGATGGAGGAGCAGGTCGTCTCGGTCTACGCCGGCACGCGCGGCTACATCGACGGCATCGCCGTGGCCGACGTCGGCCGCTTCGAGAAGGAGCTGCTGGCCCGCGTCCATGCGAACCACGCCGGCCTGCTGGAAGGCATCCGCACCAAGAAGGACCTGACGCCCGAGCTGGAAGCCGAGCTGAAGGACATCCTGGCCGCCTTCGTCAAGACCTTCGCCTGAGTTCAACCGGATAAGCTGAGAGAGTAAGCGCCGGATGGCCAGCCTCAAGGAAATGCGCAATCGGATCGGAAGCGTGAAAGCCACGCAGAAGATCACGAAAGCCATGCAGATGGTCGCCGCGGCCAAGCTGAAGCGCGCCCAGGACCAGGCCGAAAGCGCCCGGCCCTATGCGCAGAAGATGGCCTCGGTCATCGCCAACCTGGCCGCAGGCGTCTCGGGCGCCGACGCGCCCCGGCTGCTGGCCGGCACGGGCCAGGACCAGCGCCACCTGGTCGTGGTGGCGACGGCGGACAAGGGCCTGGCGGGCGGCTTCTCGACCAACGTCATCCGCGCCGCGCGCGAGCGGATCAACGGCCTGATCAACGCCGGCAAGGATGTCCGCATCATCGCCGTCGGCAAGAAGTCGCGCGATCAGCTCTCGCGTCTGTACGGCGACAAGCTGGTGCGCACCTTCGAACTGTCGGAGCACAAGACCCTCGGCCTGCCTTCGGCCCAGCCGATCGCCGAGATGATCGCCACGGCGTTCGAGGAGGGTCAGGCCGACGTGGTCACCCTGTTCTACAGCCAGTTCAAGTCGGTGATCGCCCAGGTACCGACCGCCAAGCAACTGATCCCCGCCGTCGTGGAGGGGGACGCGACCCCGATCGACCTGAACGGCGCGGTTTATGAATACGAGCCCTCGGAAGAGGAAATCCTCGAGACCCTGCTGCCGCGCAACCTGACGACGCAGATCCTGGCCGCCCTGTACGAGAACCAGGCCGGCTTCTTCGGCTCGCAGATGGCGGCGATGGACAACGCGACGCGCAACGCGGGCGACCTCATTAACGCCCTGACCCTGCAGTACAACCGCAAGCGTCAGGCCCAGATTACCACCGAGCTGATCGAGATCATCGCCGGCGCCGAAGCCCTCTGATCCCGACCGCACAGACATTCCGACACGGACCCCACCCATGACCGACACCGTCGCCCCCACCGCCGCAGCCAAGAAGCCCGCCGCCCGCAAGCCGGCCGCCAACAAGGCCGCCGCGCCCGCCGCGCCCGCCGCCCCGGTCGCCGCCGTCGCCACCGGCCGCATCACCCAGGTCATCGGCGCCGTCGTCGACGTCGAGTTCGACGGCCATCTGCCGGCGATCCTCAACGCCCTTCACACCCAGAACGTCGACCAGAAGACGGGCGAGCCCTTCACCCTGGTGCTGGAAGTCGCCCAGCACCTCGGCGAGAACATGGTCCGCGCCATCGCCATGGACACCACCGAGGGCCTGACCCGCGGCCAGCCGGTGACGGACACCGGCTCCTCGATCCAGGCGCCGGTCGGCCCCGGCACCCTGGGCCGCATCATGAACGTCGTCGGCCAGCCGATCGACGAGGCCGGTCCGATCAAGACGGTCGAGTACCGCCCGATCCACAAGGAAGCGCCCAGCTTCGAGGAACAGTCGACCTCGTCGGAAATCCTCGTCACCGGCATCAAGGTCATCGACCTGATGTGCCCCTACACCAAGGGCGGCAAGATCGGCCTGTTCGGCGGCGCCGGCGTCGGCAAGACCGTGACCATGCAGGAGCTGATCAACAACATCGCCAAGGCGTACGGCGGTTATTCGGTGCTGGCCGGCGTGGGCGAACGCACCCGCGAAGGCAACGACCTGTATCACGAGATGATCGAGTCGAACGTCAACGTCGACCCGGCCCAGAACAACGGCTCGACCGAAGGCTCCAAGTGCGCCCTCGTCTACGGCCAGATGAACGAACCCCCCGGCGCCCGCGCCCGCGTCGCCCTGACCGGCCTGTCGATCGCGGAATACTTCCGCGATGAGGAAGGCAAGGACGTGCTGCTGTTCGTCGACAACATCTTCCGCTTCACCCAGGCCGGTTCCGAAGTGTCGGCGCTGCTGGGCCGCATCCCGTCGGCGGTGGGCTATCAGCCGACCCTGGCGACCGAGATGGGCAACCTGCAGGAGCGGATCACCTCGACCAAGAAGGGCTCGATCACCTCGGTCCAGGCCATCTACGTCCCCGCCGACGACCTGACCGACCCGGCGCCCGCCGCCTCCTTCGCCCACCTGGACGCGACGACCGTGCTGAGCCGCGACATCGCCGCCCAGGCCATCTTCCCCGCCGTCGATCCGCTGGACTCGACCTCGCGGATCATGGACCCGCTGGTCATCGGCGAGGAGCACTACAACGTCGCCCGTTCGGTCCAGGAAGTGCTGCAGCAGTACAAGGGCCTGAAGGACATCATCGCCATCCTGGGCATGGACGAGCTGTCGGAAGAGGACAAGCTGGTCGTCTCGCGCGCCCGCAAGATCCAGCGCTTCCTGTCGCAGCCCTTCTTCGTGGCCGAGCAGTTCACCAACTCGCCCGGCAAGTTCGTCGAACTGGCCGACACGATCCGCTCGTTCAAGGGCATCGTCGCCGGCGAGTACGACCACCTGCCGGAAGCCGCCTTCTACATGGTCGGCGCCATCGAGGAAGCCGTGGCCAAGGCCGAGAAGATGGCGGCGGACGCCTGATCATGGCCGCGCCCGTAGCGCCGACAGAGGCAATCAACTGGCTCACAGCCTTTTGGGTGCCCTTCGGTGCTGCGGCGCTCGGCGGTTTGCTTTCTGCTGTAGGGGCGGTTGTAGCGATCGCATGGCAATCGCGGGAACAACGGACGGCGCGCGACCGCGCGGCGGTCGATCTCTTCAGCCACCTTCTTCGGGAGCAAGGGCGCTACCTGAGCAAAATCGGTGATTATCGAGCGGCTCAAAGCGGGCAGTTCAGCTTTATCGATGCTGACAAGATGCAGGCTGTATTTCAGGCATTTGAGCGAAACCGAGAATGGCTCGTCTGGATCAAGGACGAGGCCCTGCGAAGCAGGATCGCGGACCAGCTTAGTGATAACCACATCTGGGTGACGATCATTCGGAATTTGGCGACTGAGCAGCAGCAGGCTGGGATCGCTCTGACGAGCTTGGCATCTGGAACGGCAGAGTGGCAGGTTGCCAATCAACGCAACCAAGACGCCGCCACCGCCATCAATAATCTCTTTTCCGATGTAAATCGGCTTCGTGATAACACGCTCGGATTAGCGAGCGAATTGGGTTCAAAGGTATAGCCATGGCCGGCAAGCTGAACTTCTCCCTCGTCTCGCCGGAACGCGAGGTCTTCTCCGGCCTCGTGGACCAGGTGGACGCGCCGGGTGTCGAGGGCGACTTCGGCGTCCTGCCGGACCACGCCCCCTTCATGACCGCCCTGCGCGAGGGTCTGGTCACCGTCTACAACGGCGGCGCCAGGACCCAGTTCGACGTCAAAGGCGGCTTCGCCGATGTCAACGGCGAAGGCCTGACCATCCTGGCCGAACAAGCCACGGAAGTCGCCGCCGCCTGATCCTGAGGAACTCTCGGCATGAAAGCCCCGCACGCCGTGCGGGGCTTTTTTATTGGCTCGGCGGTTCAAGTGTTGACTATGGCGAGTGTGTCCACAACCCTTTCGTGCCGCTAAGGGGGGCGCCATGCCGTCATCGAGATTCAGGATCGCTGTCGCTGGATTTGCGATCCTGGCCGCGAGTTGCGGGTCCGCGCCTTCTGGAGCGCACCGCAACCAGCCTGCGCCATACGCGGCGCTGACATCGCCCACCGCCGCCATGACGATCGCCTTCTCCGATGTGTGCATGACCGCTGTGCGCGATGGCGCCTCGATCGAGGCTCTGGCGCTGGATCACTGGCTGCGCCCGGTGTCGCCACGTTCGACCGGTTCACCCACCGCAACCGCGGCGTGGCGTCTGGCCTCCTATTCCAAAGTCTTCGTGGCGGCTTTGCCTGACGGCGGGTGTTCCGCAGGTGTCGAGGGCGGCGACCCGGAGGGCTTGCGGTCCGAGGCGCTCGCCTTGCTGTCGCGGCATGGGGACTTCATTGAAGGACAGACCTTCACGCAGGAAGACAATGTCCGCACTGCGTGGTGTACGGCGGAACTCCACCGGCCCCTGATCACCGTGCTGGTGAAGCGCACCCGTGGCCGCCGGCTGGCCTTCGTCGCCAATGTTTTTCGCGCTCAGGACGCCCGTCCATCCTTCTGCGCGCCTGCACGCGCCTAAGGGATCCCAGCCTCGCTGCGCCCTAACGCCGTTCGCGCTGCGAGAGGGCGCGGTGACGACGGCTCCGACGGAAGGCCGTCCGGGTCTGCGGCGTGGCGCACAGCCGACCCCGAGCTTCCCATTTGCGATCGCCTAACCCAGCAATTTCCGTCACTTGGCGGCGCCGTCGGACAATCGTCGCGCCCGGGTTTCGGCCCATGCCATCATCACCTCGTCCCGGACCAGCTGCGGGAAAGACATGACCGCCATCTCGCGCATCGCCGGCGCATTTCGGACTTTTCAGACCATTCACACTATTCAGACCCTGTTTCTCGTGGCGTCGTCCCATCCCCGTCACCCTTGGGACGAGCCCGACGGCGCCAAGGCTCCAGCGCCGCTGGATTTCAGACTATTCGCACCATTCAGTCCCTGTTTTCGCGCTCGAGCCTGAAACGCCAAGGGCCCGATCCCAGTCGCCCCCGATTTCAGACGATTCACACCATTCAGACTCCCTTTTTCGGCCCAAGGGTCTGAAATCGATCCGCCAAGCGGCTAAAGACCAACCCATGACCGACGCCATCGACATCCACGGAACCTGCGAGCCGCGCTTCGCCGCCGTCCGCGACGCCTTCGCCGCCAACTTCACCGACGCGCCCGAGGGGCTGAACGAGCAGGCGGCGCGGTTCAGCGTGCTGATCGAGGGCCGGCCGGTCATCGACCTGTGGGCAGGCCACGCCGATGCGGCGCGGACACAGCCGTTCGCCGAGACGACCCTGACCCCGGTCTTCTCGACCGGCAAGGCGGTCATGGCCCTGCTGATCGCCACGGCGGTCGAGGCGGGCAAACTGTCCTACGACCAGACGGTCGCCTCGGTCTGGCCGGCGTTCGCGGCCGCGGGGAAGCAGGACGTCACCGTCGCCCAGTTGATGAGCCACCAGTCCGGCCTGCCGGGCTTCTCCCAGGCCGTCGATCCGGCCCTGTGGTTCGACGCCCCCGCCGTGGTGGCCCGGCTGGCGGCCCAGGCCCCGATGTGGGCGCCGGGCTCGGCCTCGGGCTATCACCCGATCACCGTCGGCTACCTGGCCAACGAGCTGTTCCACCGCGTCACGGGCCGAACCATGGGCCAGGCCCTGCGCGAGGACTTCCCCGACCTCGACCTGTGGATCGGCCTGCCCGAGGCCGAACATCACCGGGTGGCGCAGATGCGCAAGCCCACGGCCGCCCCCAGCCTCGGCGCCATCGATCCGATCAAACAGGCCGCCTTCCTCGACCGGGGCTCGGCCCCGGGCGGACGCGGCTCCAGCGAATGGCGCAGGATGGAGATCCCGTCCGCCAACCTGCACGGCACGGCCCTGGGCCTGGCGCGGATCATGGGCGTGGTCGCCAACGGCGGTCGGCTGGGCGCCCGCCAGGTGCTGTCGGACGCCACCCTGGCGCAGCTGACCCGCGAACGCATCCACGGCCCGGACAGGGTGCTGCCCTACACCATCAGCTGGGCGGCCGGCCTGATGCGCAACGACGGGCTGAACGTCTTCGGCCCCGGCCCGTCGCTGGGCCATTACGGCTGGGGCGGCTCCATGGCCATGGCCGATCCGTCACGCCGCCTGTCCGCCGCCTACGTGATGACGCGCCAGTCGCCCCATCTGATCGGCGACCCCCGCGCCCTGCGCCTGCTGGAGGCGCTGTACGCCGCGCTCTAGGCGGGCTCGGCCGTCTCGCGGATCGCCTGCCGCGCCGCCCGGCTGCGCCGGAAGGCCGCCAGGGCGAAGACGCCGGCCCCGGCCCAGATGAAGACGAAGGAGGCGACCCGCAGCGGCGTCAGCGCCTCGCCCGCCCAGACGCCGCAGGCGAACTGCAGCGTCGGCGCCAGGAACTGGATGAAGCCCACCGTCGACAGCGGCAGCCGCCGCGCCGACCAGGCGAACAGGACCAGCGGGATCACCGTCGCCGGGCCGTTGACCAGCGCCCAGGCCAGTCCGGCCGGCGAGGAGAAGCCCACCGCCTGCCCATGCGTCGCCAGCCACGCCAGGAAGATCGCACCGACCGGCAGCAGCACCAGGCACTCGACGAACAGCCCCGTCTGCGCCGAGGCCGGCACCCGCTTGCGGATCACCGCATAGGCGCAGAAGGTGATCGCCAGCGTCAGGCCGATGATCGGCACATGGCCCAGCACCACGGTCTGGATCGCCACGCCGACCGCCGCCAGGGCTATGGCGGCCCCGCTCAGCCGATCGATCCGCTCGCGGAACAGCACCGCCCCCGCCGCCATGTTGAGCAGCGGGTTGATGTAGTAGCCCAGGCTCGCCTCCAGTGTCGCGTGGTGCGTCGTGGCGTAGACGTAGAGGCTCCAGTTCGTGGCGATCATCACCGCCGACAGCACCAGCCATCCGAAGGTGCGCGGCTGGGCCAGCACGGCGCGCGCCTCGCCCCACTGGCCGGCCAGTAGCAGGAACAGCCCCGCGACGAACACCGACCAGACCGCGCGGTGCGCCAGGATCTCGGGCGCGGCGAAGCCGTGCGCCGCCATCGCCATGAACAGCAGCGGCAGCATCCCCCACAGGGTGTAGCAGGCGATGGCGGTCGCGACCGCGCGGGGGTCGGCCCCGGCGGCGGCTGGCGTCGAAGACATGGCCAGGATCCTTGTCCGCCGGGCGAGGGGAGCCCGCCCGGCGGCGTGTGGGCGTCACACCGTCAGGGTGCGATAGCCGGTCGAGGACTTGATCGTTCCGGTCTCGTCCAGCAGCTGGGCGATCTGGACCGCGTTCAGGGCGGCGCCCTTGCGCAGGTTGTCCGACACCACCCAGAAGCTCAGGCCGTTCTCGACCGTGGGGTCCTTGCGGATGCGGCTGACGTAGACCGCGAACTCGCCCGCGGCGTCGACCGGGGTAATGTAGCCGTCGTGCTCCTGCTTATCGACGACCAGCACGCCGGGCGCCTCGCGCAGGATGGCGCGGGCCTCGTCCGGCTCGATCGGCCGGTCGAACTCGACCGTCACAGCCTCTGAGTGACCGACGAAGACCGGCACCCGGACGCAGGTCACCGTCAGCTTGATGTCCGGATCAAGCATCTTGTGCGTCTCGTCCCACATCTTGGCCTCCTCGTCGGTGTAGCCGTCGTCGCGGAACGATCCGATGTAGGGGATGACGTTGAAGGCGATCTGCTTGGGGAACTTCTTCGGACGCGCGTCGCCCAGGCCGTAAATGGCCTTGGTCTGGTTCCACAGCTCGTCCATGCCTTCCTTGCCGGCGCCGGAGACCGACTGATAGGTCGACACCACCGCCCGCTTGATCTTCGCCGCGTCGTGCAGCGGCTTCAGCGCCACGACCAGCTGGGCCGTCGAGCAGTTGGGGTTGGCGATGATGTTCTTCTTCCTGGCGTCCTTGACCGCGTCGGGGTTCACCTCGGGCACGATCAGCGGCACGTCCGGGTCCTTGCGGAAGGCCGAGGAGTTGTCGATCACGATGGGACCGGCCTTGCCGATCTTCTCGGACCATTCCTTCGACACGGTCCCGCCCGCCGACATCAGCACGATGTCGACCTTGGAGAAGTCGAACTGCTCGATGTCCTGGCACTTGACCGTCTTGTCGCCGAAGGACACCTCGACGCCCTTGGATTTTCGCGAGGCGATGGCGTGCAGCTCGTCCACGGGGAAGTTCACTTCCTCGAGGATGTTCAGCATCTCGCGGCCCACATTGCCCGTGGCCCCGACGATCGCGACGCGATAACCCATGATCCTGTCCTGTTGACGGAAAGCGCGCCCGATGTGGCGCGGCACATCCACTTAGGCGTTCGCCGTCGCGAAGCAATCGCTTTTCGCTGCGGGGGGCTTTAAGCAGCGCTGCCATGACCTCCCGTATCCGCAACGCCTACGACATCCGCGTGGAAGAGGGCGTGCTGACGCCCGATCCCGCGCAGGAGCAGGTGATCGCGGCGCTGGAGCGGCTGGAGACCGACCTGGCGAAAAGGGGTCTGTTCGGGCGCGCGCCCGAGGTGAGGGGCGTCTATCTCTGGGGGCCGCCGGGACGCGGCAAGTCCATGCTGATGGACCTGTTCTATTCCGCGACGCCCGAGCCCCGGAAGCGGCGCGCCCATTTCCACGCCTTCATGGCCCGCGTCCATGACCTGGTGCGGCAATGGCGCGACGGCGACGCCAGGGCGCGCAGGGCCGTCTTCGGAACCCACCGGGGCGACGATCCCATCCCGCCGGTCGCCCGGCTGATCGCCTCGGAGGCGCGGCTGCTGTGCTTCGACGAGCTGCAGGTGACCGACATCGCCGACGCCATGATCCTGGGGCGGCTGTTCGAGGCGCTGTTCGAGGAGAAGGTGGTGCTGGCCGTGACCTCCAACCGCGCGCCGGGGGACCTCTACAAGAACGGCATCAACCGCCAACTCTTCCTCCCCTTCATCGACATCATCCGGGCGCGTTGCGAGGTGGTGGAGACCACGGGCGCCCGCGACTGGCGGCTGGACCGGATGCGCTCGGCGCGGGTGTGGCACACGCCCGAGGAGCGCGCCGCCTTCGAGACCCTGTGGCGGGAACTGAAGGGCGGGGAGCCGGAGGAGCCGGCGCATCTGGCGGTGCTGGGGCGCGAGGTGACGATCGACCGCACCGTCGGCTCCATGGCCCGCGCGACCTTCGCCGAGCTGTGCGGCCGGCCGCTGGGGCCGCAGGACTATCTGGCGATCGCCAGGCGCTTCCACACCCTGTTCCTGGAGGACGTGCCGATCCTCGGGCCGGCCAATCACCACGAGGCGCGCCGTCTGGTGACGCTGATCGACGCGCTCTACGAGGCGAAGACCCGGCTGATCGTGCTGGCCGCCGCCCGGCCGGAGGTCCTCTACACCGAAGGCGTCGGCGCCTTCGAGTTCGAGCGCACGGTGTCCCGCTTCAACGAGATGCAGAGCCAGGACTGGCTGGGTCACGGACGCGAGGACGACTGAGGCTCAGACGCCGGCCGGCATGGTCCCGGCGGTGATGGCTATGCGGCCGATCAGGCCCTTGACGATCAGGTCCAGCGCCGAGCCCTCGCGATAGTCGGCGGCGGCGACGAAGTTGACCCGGTCCTCGGAGATCAGGCTGTAGACCTTCTTCTGATCCCGCTCGTTCGATCGCGGATCGTAGACGGCGATGGAGAAGCCGCCCTTGGTGTGCATCATCTTCATGGTCGGCACGTCGGTGTCGCCGTCGCCGATGAAGATCATCCGCTCGAACGGCACCGGCCGCTCGTCGTCGGGGATGAAGTGGTTGATGCGCTCATGCTCCCAGTGGTTCCGGACGCCCTTGTTGATGCGGAACAGGTACTGGGTCTTGGTGGTGTAGTTGACGCCCACCGCCGGCCAGGCGGCCTCGCCCTTGTCGTCATAGACATAGTGGGAGGCGAAGACGTGGGTCAGGGCCGGCCGGATCGGCGTGCCCTCGATCATCTCCTCCAGACCGGCGGAGACGATGTAGTGCTCGATATCGAGATTGTACCGCGCTCCGAAGGCGTTCATCCGCTCGAACCAGCTCAGGTCCTTCAGGCCTTCGAACAAGGCCACCTCGCGGCCGTGATCGCGCAGGGTCTCGCGCGTCACCGGCCGGCCGTTCTGCCGCGCATGGTGCAGCATCAGCTGCATGTACATCAGGATGCCGTCGCCGTCGGCCTCCTTGGTCAGGCGCTCGGCCTCCTCCCAGAAGTCGCCGATGCCCATGCCCACGGAGGGGATGAAACTGACCTCCTGCATGTTGCCGCGCGCCAGCGTCCCGTCGAAGTCGTAGATCAGGGCGGTTTTCAGCGGCGGCGCATCGAAGGCGGGGGCAGGGGTGGCGGCCATCAGGCGGGTCCCGAAATCAGGTCTGTCGAACCCCGCCTCTATAGCAGCCTGTTCCCGCCGTCGATTGGGCCGTGGATCGGGCCGTCGATCAGCCCTCGGCGCCGCGTCGCTGACCGAAGGTCGGCGCCCGCGCCTTCTGCTCGGCCCAGTAGGCGGCGCCCGTCGTCGGCTTGAACATGGTGCGCGGCACCCCGTCCCGGTCTACCACGGCGAAGGTGTTGGTGGCCGCCTGATAGAGCAGGGTGTCGCCGTTCGGCCGCTTGATCGTCTCGGTCCCGGCGGGCGTCTTGGTCGTGAAATCCATGACCTTGGCCAGATAGTCCTCGGCCGACTTTGCTCCGAAATCGGCGCCGTTGCGCTGGTACAGGCGGGCGACCTTGGCGTCGACCGTCTCGCTTCGGCTGGCGGTCAGCACCGGCTTGGCCTCCGCAGCCACGGCATCCGTCGGCGATGAGGGCGGTCCCGCCGGCCGCGCCGTCTCCACCGCCGCCCGCTCCCGCGTCTCCACCGCCGAGGCGTTGTCGCACGCGCCAAGCGCCAGCATTCCCACGGCCGCCAGCGCGGCCGTTCCCGTCTTAAGCGTGTTCATGTCTCTCCCTCCACTACCCGCTGGGCGGGACGAAAGCACAACTTGATTGTTCCTGCAATGTTCCCTTTGTGCGTCTCGACGGCGTCATGAGGGGCGGCTAGAGCAGGGGCATGGACATGCGCCCGCTCTCGAACCGCAAGGTGCTGCTGATCGTCGGCGGCGGCATCGCCGCCTACAAGGCGCTGGAGCTGGTGCGGCTGATCGCCAAGGCGGGCGGCGAGACGCGGGTGATCCTGACGGAGTCCGGCGCGCAGTTCGTCACGCCGCTGTCGCTGGCGGCGCTCAGCGGCCATCCGGTGCGCTCGGGGCTGTTCCATCCCGAGGAAGAGACGACGATGGGCCATATCGAGCTGTCGCGCTGGGCCGACCTGGTGGTCGTGGCTCCGGCCACGGCCGGGCTGATCGCCAAGGCGGCGAACGGGCTCGCCGACGATCTGGCCTCCACCACCCTGATCGCCACCGACAAGCGGGTGCTGCTGGCCCCGGCGATGAACGTGCGCATGTGGCTGCACCCGGCGGTCCAGGCCAATGTCGAGCGGCTGAAGGCCTTCGACGGCTTCCACGGCGTCGCCGTGGTCGGGCCGGACGAAGGCGAGATGGCCTGCGGGGAATACGGACCCGGCCGGATGGCCGAGCCGGCCGCGATCCTGGAGGCGATCGAGGGCCTGATGATCGGCGCCGCCGGGCGGCCGCTGACGGGGCGCAAGGCGGTGGTCACCGCCGGCCCGACGTTCGAACCCATCGATCCCGTGCGCGGCCTGACCAACCGCTCCAGCGGCAAGCAGGGCTACGCCATCGCCGCCGCCCTGGCCGAGCTGGGCTGCGCGGTGACGCTGGTGTCCGGCCCCACGGCGCTGGGCGCGCCGCCCGGGGTGACGCGCGTCGATGTCGAGAGCGCGCTGGAGATGCAGAAGGCGACGCAAGCGAGCCTGCCCGCCGACATCGCCGTGCTGTCGGCCGCCGTCGCCGACTGGCGCATCGACACCGTCGCCGGCGGCAAGATCAAGAAGGGTCCGGGCGGCCCGCCGACCTTGGCCCTGATCGAGAACCCCGACATCCTGGCCGGGATCGCCGCGCCGGGGCCGAACCGGCCGACGCTGGTGATCGGCTTCGCCGCCGAGACCAGCGACCTGGAAGCCAACGCCCGGGCCAAGCTGTCGCGCAAGGGCTGCGACTGGATCGTCGGCAACGACGTCTCGGACGAGGTGTTCGGCTCGGACGGCAACACCGTCCTCCTGGTCACGGCCTCGGGCGCCGAGGCCTGGCCGCGCCAGTCCAAGACCGCCATAGCCCGCCGCTTGGCGGCCCGTATCGCCGACCGCTTCAAGGACCCCGCATGACCGTCACCCGCGTCCAGATCCAGCGCCTGCCCCATTCGGAGGGCCTGCCGCTCCCGGCCTATGAGACGGCGGGATCGGCGGGCATGGACCTGCGCGCGGCGGTGCCCGAAGACCAGCCGATGATCCTGGCGCCGGGGCAGCGCGCGCTGGTGCCGACGGGGCTCAAGATCGCCCTGCCGCTCGGTTATGAGGCGCAGGTGCGGGCCCGCTCGGGCCTGTCGCTGAAGCACGGGATCGTCTGCCCCAATGCGCCCGGCACCATCGACAGCGACTATCGCGGCGAGTGCGGGGTGATCCTGGCCAACATCGGCGCCGAACCCTTCGTCATCCGCCGCGGCGAGCGCATCGCCCAGCTGGTCATCGCCCGGCACGAACGCGCCGACTGGGTCGAGGTCGAGGCGCTGGACGACACCGCCCGCGGCGACGGCGGCTTCGGCTCCACGGGGCGGTGATTGTCGCCGCCCTCTCCCGGCGGCAGAGGGCTTGAGCCTCCGAGAGCGCAGCGATCGGCAAGGCGAAAGGGTGAGGCCGTGCGTCAGCCGCGTCAGGGCCGGCGCGACGGCTGACGCCGACGGAACCGTCCGACCCTCATCCGTCCGGGCTCTGCCGGGCCACCTTCTCCCAACGGGAGAAGGGTTTCTTGGTCAGATATGGATGGCGTGGCCCAAGGCGCGCAGGGACGCCTCGTGGAAGGCCTCGCCCAAGGTCGGGTGGACGTGGATGACGCCCGCCACATCCTCCAGCACCGCGCCCATCTCCAGCATCTGGGCGAAGCTGTTCGACAGCTCCGACACATGCTGGCCCACGGCCTGGATTCCCAGCAGGCGATGATCGGCCTTCGAGGCGATCACCCGCACGAAGCCGCCGTCCTCGCCCGCCTCGATGGCCAGGGCGCGGCCGATGGCGGCGAAGGGGAAGACCGACTGGATCACGTCGTCGCGGCCCGCGACATCGTTGGGTCCCAAGCCTGCCGAGACGATCTCCGGCTCGGTGAAGCAGACCGCCGCGATGGTGACCGGATCGAACACCCGATCATGACCGGCGATGATCTCCGCGACCACCTCGCCCTGCGCCGAGCCCTTGTGCGCCAGCATCGGCTCGCCGGTCAGGTCGCCGACGGCCCAGACGTTCTTCATCGAGGTGGCGCAGCGCTGGTCGATCTTCACGAATGGCCCGGCCATGGCCACGCCCATGTTTTCCAGCCCCCAGCCCTGGGTGCGCGGGCGTCGACCGACGGTGACCAGCACCTTGTCGGCGTCCAGTTGCAGCGGCTCGCCGTCCTTCGTCGTGATCGACAGTTTCCCGTCGCCGAACCCGCCGGCGCGCGCGCCGAGGTGCAGTTCGACCCCGTGCTTCTCCAGCCACTTGGCCACCGGATCGGTCAGGGCCTTGTCGTAGAGCGGCAGGATGCGGTCGGCCATTTCCACGATGGCCACTTCGGCGCCCAGTTTGCGGAAGGCGATGCCCAGCTCCAGCCCGATATAGCCGCCGCCGACGACGACCAGCTTCTTCGGCACGCCCGACAGGCTCAGCGCCTCGGTCGAGGAGATGACGTCCCCGCCGAACGGCAGGAAGGGCAGTTCGACCGGCTCGGACCCCGTCGCCAGGATGACGTGTTCGGCGGTGATGCGGATTTCGCCGTCCTCTGTCCTGACCATGCAGGTCTTGGCGTCGGCGAACTCGGCCCAGCCCTTGATGACCCTGACCTTGGCCTTCTTCAGCAGGGCCGCGACCCCGGCGTTCAGTTTGCGGACGATCCCGTCCTTCCATTCGACCGTCTGCTTCAGGTCGATGGCCGGCTTGGCCGCCGTGATCCCCAGCGTCCCGCCGTCGACCGCCTTGGCCACGGTCTCGAACTTGCCCGCCGCATGGATGATGGCCTTGGACGGGATGCAGCCGACGTTCAGGCACGTCCCGCCCAGGCCGTCGCCGCCGTCCACCAGCACGGTGTCCAGCCCCAACTGGCCGCAACGGATGCCCGCGACATAGCCGCCGGTGCCCGCGCCGATGATGAGGACTTTGGTTTTGATCTGCTGCATCGGTCTCAGTTCATCCACAGCGTCGCGGGATGCTCAAGCAAGCCCTTGATCCGCTGCACGAAGACCGCCGCGTCGTGGCCGTCGACGATGCGGTGATCGAAGCTGGAGGACAGGTTCATCATCTTGCGGACGACCATCTGACCGTCGCGGACCACCACGCGCTCGGCGATCTTGTTGGGGCCGACGATGGCGACCTCGGGGTGGTTGATGATGGGGGTGTGGACCACGCCGCCCAGCGTGCCCAGCGAGGTGATGGTGATGGTCGAGCCGCTGAGTTCCTCGCGCTTGGCCGAGCCGTCCTTGGCGGCGCCCGAGACGCGGGCGATCTCCAGCGCGGTGTCGTAAGGGTCGCGCGCCTCGGCGTGGCGGACCACCGGAACCATCAGGCCGTTCGGGGTCTGGGCGGCGATGCCCAGATGGACGGCGGCGTACTGGGTCAGGACGCCGGCCTCGTCGTCATAGACAGCATTGATCTGCGGCTGGTCGCGCAGGGCCACGACGATGGCGCGGGCGACGAAGGGCAGGACGTTCAGCTTGGGCTGGTCCTTGGACCTCGTCGCGTTCAGGTGGGCGCGAAGCTCCTCCAGCGCGGTGACGTCGATCTCCTCGACGTAGGTGATGTGCGGGATGCGGCGCACGCTCTCGGCCATCTTCTCCGCGATCTTGCGGCGCAGGCCGATGATGCGAACCTCGGTGGTCCCCTCCGCCTTCGCATAGGTCGAGCCGCCGCCCGAAGAAGCGGACGCGGGCGAGCCGCTCCCATTCCGGGCACGCGCGATGAAGCTGTCCAGGTCCTCGTGGGTGATCCGCCCGGCCGGGCCGGAACCGGGCACGAAGGTCAGGTCCACGCCCAGATCGCGGGCGCGGTTGCGGACGGCGGGCGAGGCGAGGGGGCGCTCGCCGGCGGCGCGGCCGGTGAGGGCGGGGGGAGCGGAGACAGCCTCTCCGCGCCCTGCGAGCGCGGGCGCACTCCCTGTTTGAGGATGAGGAGACGATGCGGCGACGACCGTCTCCTCCCCTCGCGTCTCGGGGGGAGGCGGCTCGGAGCGAAGCGGAGAGACGGAGGGGCTCTTGGCGACATTGCCGGCCCCCTCGACGTCGAAGCTGACCAGCGGACCACCGACCGGGACCTGCTGGCCCGCCTCGCCGTGCAGGGCGACGACGGTTCCGGCGACCGGAGAGGTGATCTCCACCGTCGCCTTGTCGGTCATGATGTCGGCGATGATCTGGTCTTCCTCGACCGCGTCGCCGACCTTGACGTGCCAGCCGACCAGCTCGGCCTCGGCCGTGCCTTCGCCCACGTCGGGCAGCTTGAAGACGTAGTTGCCCGCGCTGGCGGGTGCAGAAGGTTCGACTGGAGCGGCCTCGGCCTTTGGCGCCTCGACCGGCGCGGGAGCGGCCTTGGCGACGGCCGGCGCCGGGGCGTCCTCCGCGTTCCCCGCCCCCTCGACCTCGAACTCCACCAGCGGGCCGCGGACCGGGACCATGGCGCCGGGCTCGCCGTGCAGGGCCGTGACCTTGCCGGACACCGGGGCGGTGATCTCGACGGTCGCCTTGTCGGTCATGACGTCGGCGACGATCTGGTCCTCGGCGACCGTGTCGCCGACCTTGACGTGCCAGCCCACCAGTTCGGCCTCGGCGGTGCCTTCGCCCACGTCGGGCAGCTTGAATACGAAACGACCCATCTCAACGTCCTCCGGTCATGACGCTCTTGAGGGCGTCCGCGACCCGTTGCGGTCCGGGGAAATATTCCCATTCGAAAGCATGCGGATACGGCGTGTCCCACCCCGTGACCCGCGCGATCGGCGCCTCCAGGTGATAGAAGCACCGCTCCTGGACCAGGGCCGACAGCTCGCCGCCGAAGCCCGAGGTCTTGGGCGCCTCGTGCACGATGACGCAGCGCCCGGTTTTCTTCACGCTGGCCTCGATGGTCTCGATGTCCAGCGGCACGAGGGTGCGCAGGTCGATGACCTCGGCGTCCACGCCCGCGTGCTCGGCCCCGGCCAGAGCGACCCAGACCATGGTGCCGTAGGCGAGGATGGTGACCTCCGATCCTTCCTTCATCACCCGCGCCTTGCCGATCGGCTCGACGTACTTGTTCGTGGGCACCTGGGCCAGGTCCTGGGCCTTCCAGGGCGAGACGGGCTTCTCGTGCCAGCCGTCGAACGGCCCGTTGTAGAGGCGTTTCGGCTCGAAGAAGATGACCGGATCGTCGTCCTCGATCGCCGCCGTCAGCAGGCCCTTGGCGTCATAGGGGTTGGACGGGATGACGACCTTCAGCCCCGCGATGTGGGTGAACAGGCTTTCGGGCGACTGGCTGTGGGTCTGGCCGCCGAAGATGCCGCCGCCATAGGGCGAGCGCACCACGATGGGGGCGGTGAACTGGCCGCCCGAGCGGTAGCGCAGCTTGGCCGCCTCGGACACGATCTGGTCGTAGGCCGGATAGATGTAGTCGGCGAACTGGATCTCCACCACCGGGCGCAGGCCATAGGCGCCCATGCCGATGGCGGCGGCGACGATGCCGCATTCGCTGATCGGGGCGTCGAAGCTGCGGGTCAGGCCGTGCTTCTGCTGCAGCTTGTCGGTGACGCGGAAGACCCCGCCGAAATAGCCCGCGTCCTCGCCGAACGAGAGCACGTTCGGGTCCTCGGCCATCTTGCCGTCCAAGGCCGAATTCAGCGCCTGGATCATGTTCATGGCCTGGACGCCGTCGGCCGGCGCGCGCGACGGGGGCGCCGCGTTCTGGTCGACCATGTCCGGCTCGACGCCGTCGGTGCGGTCGGCCTCGGTGAAGATGTTCTGCTCGCTCATGATCAGACCCCCACCTCGCGGCGCTGTTCGATCAGCCGCCAGTCCTCGGTCGCGTAGACCTCTTCGAACATCGTCTTCACGCTGGGCCGCGACTGGCCCAGGGTGCCGATGGCCTCGGCCTCCTTGCCGGCGGCGCGGACGTGCTCGACAGCCTCCTTCAGCGCTTCGGCGTGGCGATCGTCGTCCCATTCGCCGATCACGGTCAGGTGCCGGCGCAGCCGCTCCAGCGGATCGCCGAGCGGCCATTTCTCGTGCTCGTCGCCGGGGCGGTAGCGGCTGGGATCGTCGGAGGTCGAGTGCGGGGCGCCGCGATAGGTGAACAGCTCGATCACCGTGGCGCCCTGGTTGGAGCGGGCGCGCTCCTCGGCCCACTGGGTCGCGGCCCAGACCGCCAGGAAGTCATTGCCGTCCACCCGCAAGGCCGGCAGGCCGTAGCCGATGGCCTTGGAGGCGAAGGTGGTCTCCAGCCCGCCGGCGATGCCCTGGAAGGAGCTGATGGCCCACTGGTTGTTGACGATGTTCAGGATCACCGGGGCGCGATAGACGGCCGCGAAGGTCAGGGCGTTGTGGAAGTCGCCTTCGGCCGTGGCGCCGTCGCCGATCCAGGTGACGGCGATCTTGTCGTCGCCCTTGTAGGCGCTGGCCATGGCCCAGCCGACCGCCTGCGGCACCTGGGTGCCCAGGTTGCCGCTGATGGTGAAGAAGCCGTACTCCTTGGAGGAGTACATGATCGGCAGCTGGCGGCCTTTGATCGGATCCGCCGCGTTCGAATAGATCTGGTTCATCATATCCACCAGCGGATAGCCGCGCGCGATCAGCAGCCCCTGCTGGCGATAGGTGGGGAAGCCCATGTCCTCGCGGCTCAGCAGCATGCCCTGAGCCACCGCGATGGCCTCCTCGCCGGTGCACTTCATGTAGAAGCTGGTCTTGCCCTGGCGGTGGGCGCGGTGCATCCGGTCGTCGAACGCGCGGGTCAGGATCATGGCCTTGAGGCCCCTGCGCAGGGTCTCGGGGTCCAGACGTGGATTCCACGGGCCGACGGCGTTCCCCTCGTCGTCCAGCACCCGAATCAGCCGGAAGGCGTGGTCGCGCATCGCATAGGGCGTGGCGCTGATCTCGGGCCGATCGACGGCCCCGGCCGGGTCCAGCTGCAGATGGCTGAAGTCAGGCGTGTCGCCGGGCCGGCCGGACGGCTCCGGCACCCTCAGCGACAGCGGCTGGCTGTTCTTCTTGGATATTTTGTCGTTCATGCGGGCGTCCCGTTGTCCGTCCGTGTTTCCTCTGGACGACTGATAACACGCCCCCTAGGAAGGCGCTCGCTCAATATGACCTTGCTAAATCGTGATTTCGGGTTTTTTATTTCGCGATAACCACAATCGGAGAAACGCCTTGGCGGATGAACTCGATCCCATCGACGCCCGAATCCTCGACATCCTGCAGCAGGACGCCGGCCTGTCGGTCGCCGAAGTCGCCGATCGCGTCGGTCTGTCCGCCTCGCCCTGCTGGCGCCGCATCAAGCGACTTGAGGACGCGGGCCTGATCACCAAGCGGGTGACGCTGCTGAACGCCCAGCTGCTGGGGCTGGACTTCGAGGTCTACGCCATCGTGAAGCTGATGCTGCCGTCGTCGGAAAACCTCCAGGCCTTCGAGGCCGCCGTCGAGAACTGGCCGGAGGTCGTTCAGTGCGCGACCATCACCGGGCGCGAGGACTATGTGCTGCGGATCATCACCTCCGACATGCACGCCTTCGACAAGTTCCTGCGCGAGAAGCTGCTGGCCCTGGGCATCGTCTCGGACTGCGAGAGCCACATCGTCACGCGCGGCGTGAAGAATGTGACCGCCCTGCCTCTTGGCATAATCACGCCGCACGTCGGATAACGTCGTCCGGGCCTGCCGCCCCGGGAACGAAGACCATGATCGAGCTGGTGATCGAAGCGCGCCGCAAGGACCTGGGCGGGTTCGAGGTCGGGCGCGTGCTGCCCTTCCACGCGCGGCGCATGGTCGGGCCCTTCATCTTCCTGGACCAGATGGGCCCGGCCGAGTTCGCGCCGGGCTCGGAGGCGATCAATGTGCGGCCGCACCCGCATATCGGCCTGTCGACCCTGACCTATCTGTTCGAGGGCGAGATCATGCACCGGGACAATCTGGGCTACACCCAGCCGATCCGTCCCGGCGAGGTCAACTGGATGACCGCCGGCCGGGGCATCGTCCATTCCGAGCGCACCGATCCGCTGAAGAAGAGCCGGGGCGGGCCGATGCACGGCATGCAGGCCTGGGTCGCCCTGCCCGACGAGGCGGAGGAGACCGATCCGGCCTTTCACCACCTGGGCGAGGACGCCCAGCCCACCTATGAGAACGGCGGCCTGTTCGCGCGGCTGGTGGCCGGCGAGGCCTATGGCGCCAAGGCGGGCGTGCCCGTGTCGTCGCCGCTGTTCTATGTGCACTGGGAGCTGCAGCCGGGCGTGAAGACCGCTCCGCCGCCGGGGCGCGGCGCGGGGGGCATGAGCGAGCGGGCCCTGTACGTCGCCAAGGGCGCGATCGAAGTCGGCGACCGGATCTTTCGCGAAGGCCAGATGATCGTGCTGGAGCCGACCGCCGAACCGACGGTCAAGGCGCTGGAGCTGTCCAGCGTCATGGTGCTGGGCGGAGAGCCGGTCGGCCAGCGGCTGATCTGGTGGAACTTCGTGGCTTCCAGCCAGGCGCGGATCGACCAGGCCAAGGCGGATTGGAAAGCCGGACGGATGAAACTGCCCAGCGAGGACGACCTGGAGTTCATCCCCCTGCCCGAGGAGCCCGCGCTGGCCCAGCCGGCGCCGAACCCGGTGCGGCCGGAGCCGACCGATCCGGTTTAGCGATCTCCCCTCCTTCATGGGGGGAAGCATTTGCAGCCGCGTCGCCAACCCGCTAACGCCAGCCGCATGAACTTCGACTTCGACGCCCAGGTCACCGCCGCCCTGTTCGACAGCGCCGGCGCGGTCTTCGCCCTCGGCGACGGCTCGATCCGCTTCGATGATCGCGCCCGGACCGAGGCGCACGACGGGGCCGTGCTGTGCGCCGCCGTGCATCCGTCCGGCGACGGCGTGGTCACCGGCGGCGACGACGGCCGGGTGGTGTGGAGCCGGCGTGGCGACGCGCCGGTGGTGCTGGCGACGGCGAAGAACCAGTGGATCGACGCCATCGACGCCTCTTCGGCCTCGGGCCTGGTCGCCTTCTCCTTCGGCCGCACCGTGTCGGTGATTGACCCGAACGACACCGCCTTCCGCCGCGATTTCCAGCATGAGCGCACCGTCTCCGGCGTCGCTTTCGAGCCCAAGGGCCGGCGCATCGCGGCCTCGACCTACGGCGGCGCGGCCCTGTGGTACGCCCGGATCGAGAAGCAGCAGCCGGTGCTGCTGAAATGGGCCGGGTCGCACACTGGGGTGACGATCTCGCCCGACGGCGCCTTCGTCGTCACCATGATGCAGGACAACCAGTTGCACGGCTGGCGGCTGAAGGACGCCAAGAACATGCGGATGGGCGGCTTTCCGGGCAAGGTCCGCTCGGCCGCCTTCCTGGCCGGCGGCCAGCTGCTGGCGACCTCGGGCGCGCAGGGCGTGGTGCTGTGGCCCTTCATCGGCTCGAACGGGCCGATGGGGCGCGAGGCGACCGAGATCGGCTATGACGAATCCAGCCTGGTCAACCTGGTCTCGGCGCGCACGGCGCACGGCCTGGTCGCCGCCGGCCTGAACGACGGCCGGGTCTGGGTGGCCCATCCGGCGGCGCAGGGGCTGAACTTCATCAAGGCCGAGAAGGGTGCCGGCATCGTCGCCCTGTCACTGAGCCCCGAGGCGGACAAGGTCGCCTGGGCCGACGAGGACGGCCGGGCCGGCGTGGCGATCCTCTGACATGGCGCGAAAGCGGTCTCGCCTCGGTCGGTTGCTGGGCCTGATCCTGCTTGTCCTGATCGCCGTGCCGGTGGTCGGCGTGCTGCTGTTCGCCGTCGTCCCGCCGACTCCGACCATCCTGATGCTGCAGCAGGCGGCGAAGGGGCAGGGGCTGGACTATCGCTGGCGCGGGCTGAACGATATCTCGCCCCATCTGGTCAACGCCGCCATTGCCGCCGAGGACGCGCGTTTCTGCAGCCACCACGGCTTCGACATGGAGGCGATCGAGAAGGCGCTGGATCATAACGCCGAGGGCGGCCGCATTCGGGGCGGATCCACCATCAGCCAGCAGACCGCCAAGAACGTCTTCCTGTGGCCGTCGCGCGACTGGATCCGCAAGGGGCTGGAGGCGGGCTACACGGTCATGATCGAGACCGTCTGGTCCAAGCGGCGGATCATGGAGGTCTATCTGAACGTGGTGGAATGGGCGCCGGGCGTCTACGGCGCCCAGGCGGCGTCGCGCCGCTGGTTCGGCAAGGACGCGGACGAGCTGACCGCGCGCGAGGCGGCGCGCCTGGCCGCCATCCTGCCGTCGCCCCGCCGCTACAAGGCCGCCAACCCAGGCCCCTATGTCCGTCGTCGCGCCGGACGCATTCAGGCGGCCATGGGCACGGTGCGCGACGACGGCCTGAACGCCTGCGTGCTGGGCTGATTCAAGCCTGAACCGCCGAGCTTGACGGAGCCGCGCGGCTCGCTTCTCCTGCGCCCGCTGTTCAGGAGGATCCCATGAAGCGTCAGTTGATGGCCGCCGCCGCGGTCTGCGCACTCGCCTTCGGCGCCGGGTGCGCGACCACTCAGACCGATGGCCAGGCCGATGCCCAGGCGCCCGTCGAAACCGCCGCCGCGCCGCCGTCCGGCATGCCGGACTATCCGGTCTCGGCCGAAGGGGCGACCCGCTTCATCGCTGACGCCGAGGCCAAATACGCCGAGATCAGCGAATACGCCGCGCGCGTCCAATGGACCCGGGCGACCAACATCACCTTCGACACCATGTGGCTGGAATCCAAAGTCAACGCCGAGGTGACCGAGCTGCAGGTCCAGTTCGCCAACCAGGCGGCGGCGTTCAACGACGTCCAGGTCGACCCGGTGGTGCGGCGCAAGCTGGACCTGCTGCGCCTCGGCATCGTCTTGCCGGCCCCGAACCGACCGGGGGCGGCGGACGAGCTGGCCCAGATCACCACCCGGCTGGATTCGACCTATTCAACCGGCAAGTTCGACTTCAAAGGCCGCCAGATCACCCTGGACGAGGCGTCGCTGATCCTGGCGGACAGTCGCGATCCGGCCGAGACCAAGGCGCTCTATGAAGGCTGGCGCACCGTTTCGCCGGTGATGAGGGACGACTATGCCCGCATGGTCGCCATCGCCAACGAGGGCGCGCGCGAGCTGGGCTTCGCTGACACCGGCGCCCTGTGGCGTTCGGGCTACGACATGCCCGCCGACGCCTTCGCCGCCGAGACCGACCGGCTGTGGGCCCAGGTGAAGCCCTTCTACGAGAACCTGCACTGCTATGTGCGCGGGCGGCTGAACGCCAGATACGGCGACGCGGTCCAGCCGGACAGCGGCCCCATCCGCGCCGACCTGCTGGGCAACATGTGGTCCCAGCAGTGGGGCAACGTCTATGACGTCGTCGCGCCGACGAGCGGCGGCGAGTCCAGCTACGACCTGACCGAACTGCTGAAGGCCGCCGACTACGATCCGCTGAAGATGGTCAGGACGGGCGAGGGTTTCTACACCTCCCTGGGCCTTGAAGCCCTGCCACAGACCTTCTGGGAACGGTCGATGATCACCCGGCCCCAGGACCGCGAGGTGGTCTGCCACGCCTCGGCCTGGAACCTGGACAACGTCGACGACCTCCGCATCAAGATGTGCACCAACGTCAACGGCGACGACTTCTACACGGTGCACCACGAGCTGGGGCATAACTACTACCAGCGGGCCTACAACCAGCAGCCGATGCTTTTCCGCAACGGCGCCAACGACGGCTTCCACGAGGCGATCGGCGACTTCGTCGGCCTGTCGGCTCTGACGCCGACCTATCTGAACCAGATCGGCCTGCTGGAAACGACGCCGGGCGCGGAGGAGGACATTCCCTTCCTGCTCAAGATGGCGCTGGACAAGATCGCCTTCCTGCCCTTCGGCCTGATGGTCGACCGCTGGCGTTGGGACGTCTTCTCGGGCGCGACGCCGCCCGAGGCCTACAACACGGCCTGGACCGCCGACATGCTGAAGTACCAGGGTCTGGTTCCGCCGGGGCCGCGCCCGGCCAACGCCTTCGATCCGGGGGCGAAGTACCATGTGCCGGGCAACACGCCCTACACCCGCTACTTCCTGGCCCACATCTATCAGTTCCAGTTCCACCGCGCGGCCTGCAAGCAGGCCGGCTGGACCGGGCCGTTGCACCGATGCTCGATCTACGGCAACGAGGAGGTCGGGCGGCGCTTCAACGCCATGATGGAGATGGGCCAGTCGCGACCGTGGCCCGAGGCGATGCAGGCCTTCACCGGCGAGACCGCCAACGACGCCTCGGCGGTGGCCGACTATTTCGCGCCGCTGAACGCCTGGCTGACCGAACAGAACCGCGGTCGCCAGTGCGGCTGGTCGGAAGCCTAACGCCGATTAACCGTCACGGATGGAGCTTCCCTTAACCGCGTGGCGTCAGACTGGCGCCATGCGGAGCGGATTGCGCCCGCCGGGGATCATCGCCTTGACGGTTCTGAGCACCATATCGAGGGGCCTTGCCCGCCTGACCGCCGCGACCGCCCGCCTGGGCCGCGACCGGCGCGGCAATGTCGCCGTCATCTTCGCCCTGTGCCTGCCCGCGCTGGTCATGGTCGTGCTGGGCGGCATGGACGTCCAGCGCATCACCACGGTGCGGAGCAATCTTCAGGACGCGCTGGACGCCGCGACCCTGGCGGCGGCGCGATCGCCCTATGTTGAAGCTGAAGACCTGAAAGGTGTCGGCTTGGAGGTGCTGAAGGCCAATCTGCGAGGCTATCCCGGCGTGATGGTGGACGATGACGCCATCCAGTTCGAGCTAGTGGATGGTGAGGTCGTGGTGGCAAACGCCAACGTCGAGGTGCGGACTTTGGTGGCCAATATCTTCCTGCCGCCTTACGGCAAGATTCTCGACGACACTTTGGCTGTCGGGGTCAGCGCCGAGGTCAATCGCTCGACCAAGGACGTGGAGGTGGCGCTGGTGCTGGACGTGACCGGCTCCATGTCGGGCTCGCGCCTGCGTGATCTGAAGACGGCGGCGGGCGATTTGGTCGACATCGTGGTGCAGGACCCGTCCCGGCAGGCGGTGACGCGCACGCGCGTGGCCCTCGTTCCCTACTCGATGGGAGTGAACGCCGGCGATTATGCTGATGCGGCGCGCGGCGCCATCAGGGGCCAGACCGACATCGACGCGGCGGACTGGGGAACCGGCTCCGCCAAGGCCGTCAGCAGCGTGACTAAGGGGGCGCAGACCAGGATCAAAGCCAATAGCCACGGCTTCGATACAGACGACTATGTGTGGCTGGCGGGGATATCCAGCTCAGGCAACGGAAGCAGCTTGGCGAACCGTCTGAACAACCGCGTGTACCGCCTGGTCAAGCTCGACAACCACAACGTAAGATTGCTATCCTGGAACGGATACACGTGGAGCGACTACAGTACCAGCGCCTACAACAACTACTCTTCCGGTGGGACGCTGAGAAAATGCGTGGTGGCGTCATGCGAGGTAGTGGCTAGCTCCGTCGGGCATGGGCTGCAGACGGGCGAGAACATCCGTATCGCTTCTGTGCAGGGACTGACGACGCTGAACAGCGACAATCGCTCTGCCACGCGCTTGAGCGAGGACGCCTTCGTGATCAACGGCGTGATGCCCGACGATGTGAGCGGTCAGACCTACCGGGGTTCGAGCGGAGACTATGTACAGTGCCTGGAGCTCGGATGCAGGTTCTACAAGTTCCGGAACTACTACGGGAATACCCGGATACAAGAGGTCTCCACCTGCGTCAGTGAGCGGGTTGGGCCCGCCGCCTATTCGGAGACTGCGCCCGGATCAGCGCCGGTGGGCCTGACTTATCCCTCGTCGGACAACGGCTGCTTGGGCTCGCGCATTCTGCCCCTGACCCATGACAAGGACGCGCTGAAGACCGCGATCAGCGCCTATTCCGCCGTCGGCTCGACCGCCGGTCAGATAGGCGTGGAATGGGGCTGGTACATGATCTCTCCAATGTTCGGGGCGATCTTCCCGTCCGACAGCCGGCCAGACGGCTATGATGCGCAGAAGCGACTGAAGGTGGTCATCCTCATGACTGACGGCGAGTTTAACACGCCGTATTGCAACGGGGTCGTCGCGGGGGCGGCCTCCGGCAGCGGCGACGCCAACCAGCACATCGGCTGCTCGCGCTACACTGGTTCGCCGCTAAGGAGCCAACCGGCGGGGGAGTACACCAATCCGTTCGCCCGGGCGGTGGAGACGTGCACCCAGATGAAGGCGGCAGGGGTGATCGTCTATACGGTCGGCTTCGACATCGCCAGCGGCGACGGCGGCCCAGGCGTGGACACCGCGCGGGAGGTGATGCGTCAATGCGCCACCAACAGCGACCACGTCTATATGCCGGAGAACGGGGCTTCGCTGAAAACCGCCTTCGGCGCTATTGGCCGCAGCATAAGCCAGCTGCGCATCACTAAGTAAGGTCGAGGGGCGCAGTCCTCCGCCTGCCCTAGAGCAGGCGTATCTCGCGCAGGCGTTCGGTCAGGTAGTCCTCGGCCAGGATGGTCTTGCCGGCGTAGCGGTCGGGATTGTCCGGCGTGATCGCGCCGGGCAGGGTCTCGATCGGGAAGTCCGGGTTGAAGTGCAGGAAGAACGGCGTGGAGTAGCGGGCGAAGCCGCGCCGCTCCGGCGCCGGATTGACCACGCGGTGCGTCGTCGACGGTAGAACGTGGTTGGTCAGCCGCTGCAGCATGTCGCCGATGTTGACCACCAGCGCGCCTGGCGGTGGGGCGATGTCCAGCCAGCTGCCGTCCTTCTCCTTCAGCTGCAGGCCGGCCTCCTCGGCCCCCAGCAGCAGGGTGATGACGTTGATGTCCTCGTGGGCGCCGGCGCGAACCCCGGGCGCATCCGCCGGGACAGGCGGATAGTGCAGCATGCGAAGCACGCTGTTGCCCAGCTGGACCTTATCCTCAAAATAGGCGTCGTCGAGCTTCAGATAGCGCGCGATGGCCCGCAGTATCTTCCCGCCCAGGGCGTCCAGATCCTCGTACATGCCGTAGAGGTGCTCACGGAAGCCGGGGATTTCGGCCGGCCAGACGTTGTCGCGCATGTAGCGGCGATAGGGATGGCCCTCCGGCAGCTCGCGCCCGACGTGCCAGAATTCCTTGAGGTCGACGGTCGTCGCCCCCTTGGCCGCCTCGACGCCGAAGGGCGTCAGCCCGCGCGCGCCGCCGGTTCCCGGCTGGTGATACTTCCGTTTCACGTCTTCAGGCAGGGCGAAAAAGGCCTTGGCGTCGTCCAGCGCGGCCTCGATGCGGGCTTCATCCAGCCCGTGGTCGGCGACGACGGCGAAGCCGTAGCGGGTGAAGGATGCGCCCAGGCGGTCGCTGAACGCCTGGAAGTCGGTGTCGTACAGGGACATCGATACGGGGGGCACGCCTTGGGCGGCGGCGGACTGGGCGGTCAGGGTCGAGCTCACGGCGTCGTTCTCGGCTGGGTGGAGTTTCGCCGTCCATACCCCCATTCCCCCGAGCTGTCAGGGGTGTGTCGGCCGCGTTCAGCAACGGTACAGCTTGGAACCGTCACCATAAGATGGCGTTTTCTGCGCCGGACCACACAACAGGAAGGACATTCCTCATGCGCGCCAAGACCCTCGCCGTCGGCGTCTCCATCGCCGCCCTGCTGGGCGCCGCCGCCTGCACCACGACCGATCCATATCGTTCGGGGCCACAGCGCAACAACACCGGGACCGGCGCGATCGCGGGCGCTCTCGGCGGCGCGCTGCTGGGCTATCTGACCAACACCTCCAACGGCGAGCAAGGCCGCAAGAACGCGTTTATCGGCGCCGGCATCGGCGCTCTGGGCGGGGCGGCGGTCGGACAGTACATGGACCGCCAGCAACGCGCGCTGGAGGCTGAGCTTTCCGGCAGCGGGGTCGGGGTCGCACGCCAGGGGGACAACCTGGTCCTGCGCATGCCGTCAGACGTCACCTTCGCCACCAACCAGTCGTCAATCGACGCCCGCTTCATGCCGGTGCTGGACGATGTCGCCCGCGTGCTCCAGGAGTATGATCGCTCAACCATCGACATTATCGGCCACACCGACTCCTCGGGCGGCGACGCGATCAATCAGCCGCTGTCCGAGCGCCGGGCCAGCAGCGTCGCGGGGGAACTGGTGCGTCGGGGCGTCCTGGCCGAGCGCATCTACGTCGCCGGCGCCAGCTCGCGCAATCCGGTGGCCTCGAACGACACGCCGGAGGGCAAGGCCCAGAACCGCCGGGTCGAGATCCTGATCCGGCCGTTCACGGGCTGATCGCTTCCGATCCGGAAGGAAGAGGCGGCGTCTCTGACGCCGCCTTTTTTCATGTCCGTGCCCCGCGCTTGCGTCTACCGGCGAACATGGTTCTGTTCAGGCGAAGGGAGAGGGGGGCGTGAAGCAGTCGGACGCGGAGTGGCTCCAAGGCGTGAGGCTGGCGATCGTGGTTGTCGTCTGCGCCTTCATCAGCGCCGGACTGGTCATCGGCGTGGGCGAACTTCTGTTGCGGGATGGAGCGGACGGCCCGCCGGAAAAGGCGCACCCCCTCAGGGCCGGCGCCGGCCGATGAGGCGCAAGAAAAAGGCCGCCGCCCGTTCGGGCGACGGCCTCCTTGCTTGGCGTCATCGACGGCTTCGTCGACGGGTTTGGCCGCGATCTGGTGGATCGCGGCCTTTCCGGTCTTAGAAGTTGATGTCGATGGTGGCGCGCCGGTTGAGCGGCTCGCGGACGCCGTCGGCGGTCGGCTTGGCGAGGGCGGTTTCACCCTTGCCGTCCAGGGCGATGACGC
>JAEXZS010000075.1 GCA_023451375.1 Pseudomonadota bacterium | reverse complement strand
GCGTCATCGCCCTGGACGGCAAGGGTGAAACCGCCCTCGCCAAGCCGACCGCCGACGGCGTCCGCGAGCCGCTCAACCGGCGCGCCACCATCGACATCAACTTCTAAGACCGGAAAGGCCGCGATCCTCCAGATCGCGGCCCAACCCGTCGACGAAGCCGTCGATGACGCCAAGCAAGGAGGCCGTCGCCCAAAGGGGCGGCGGCCTTCGCGCCGACGCAAGGAATGTGTTGATGCCGCCACAGGATTGCGGATTGTTGATGATCGAGGTTGAATCCGCGGTCGCTCAGAGCCTAAAGGGCGATGTAGGCGGGCGCCGGGTCGCGCCTTCCGCTTCGGCTCCTCGCCATCGTTGATCGTCGCTGCCCCGGGCCGGATTCCAGTATGGTGGACTATCGCAGTTCGAGAGCCCTCTCCGGTCGGCGTCGTCGCCGCTACCGGCTTCGAGGCGCTCCAGAGGAGCGCGCGACATCGAAGCTGAGGGCAGGTCTCGGGACGATCCCCGCCGCCGAGACCGGTTCGGCGCGAACCATTCTCTTTCCGAGAGACCCCGCCGATCTTCGCGGCAGGCGCTTTCTCATGGTCAGTGCGCCCTTCGGTCCATTCGGCGTGGCGCTTGCCGAGGCGCTCGAAGCGAAGGGCGCCGAAGTGCGGCGGATGATCTTCAGCGCGGGCGACGCCTTCGACTGGCGCAGGCCGGGCGGCATTCCCTTCCGCGCGTCGGCCGAGGCCTGGCGGGTTCAAGCGCCGTCCCTGCTGAAGGATTACACCGATATTGTGATCTTTGGGGAGGGAGGCGCCTACAATCGGGCGGTTCTCGACCTGGGCGACGTGCTTCCGGCGCGGATATGGGTGCTGGAGAACGGCTATTTCCGGCCGGACTGGATCACGGTCGAGCGGAACGGCGTCAATGGCTCCAGCCGCCTGCCACGCTCGCGTGAAGGCTATCTGGCCGGGCCGACTGAAGCGTCTCCTGCTCGTTCGGTGGGCAGGATCCTGCCGCACCATGTCGCCAACATCAGTCTGCACCACCTGGCCCAGATGGTGGGCGCGCCGATGTTTCCCCGGCACGCCAACCACTACACCGTATCGCCGTGGCGCCAGTGCCTCGGCCATGTCCGGCGGTACCTGGCCCTGACCTTCAGCGGGTCTGCGGAAGGCGCCGTCGATCTGCTGATCCAGCGGGGGCCGTTCTTCATCGCCTGTCTTCAGCGAGAGGGTGACGCTCAGCTCCTGCGTTATTCGAGGTACGCCGACAACACGGCCTTTCTCGCCGAGGTCATGCGCAGCTTCGCCGCCTCCGCGCCGGCGAATGTTCGACTGGTGGTCAAGAACCATCCCCTGGATCCGGGCATCATCGACCTCAAGGGAGTGACGCGGCGGCTGGCTGCGACGCACGGCTTGCTCGACCGCGTCGATTTCATCGACGGCGGCAACCTGGCCCGCCTTTGCCGCGCTTCCCGGGGGATGGTGGTGAACAACTCCAGCGCCGCGCTTTCGGCCCTGGGGTTCCAGACGCCGGTCAAGGTGATGGGGGACGCGTTCTTCGATTTCGCCGGCCTTACCCACCAGGGCGTCCTGGATGGATTCTGGACCTCTCCGGAGGGGCCGGACATGGACCTGTTCGCGCGGTTCCGCGCCCATGTGATCGACAGGACCCAGGTCAACGGCAACTATCATGAGCCGAATGCGCTGAAGTCGACGGCCGCCGGCGTCGTGGCGGTGTTTCAACGCGGATAGGCCAAGTGTGGCGCCAGCGTCACCCTCCGGCGCTGTCACATCGTTGTCACGTATCTGTCGTCCAGCATTCCGACATCCAGCTTAGAGGGGCCGCATTCCGGTGCGTTCGCCGCACCGCGACCACCCTTCGGTCCATCAGCTGGGGATAGCTAAATGACCTTCCGTAAACTGGCGTACGGCGCTTCGGCCGCGGCCATCATGATGTCGGCCTCGACCGCCGTATTCGCTCAGGAAACGACGGGCGCGATCCGCGGCCAGATCGCCGACAGCGTCGGCATGCCGATCTCCGGCGCCACGGTGACCATCACCCACGTGCCTTCTGGCACTCGCTCGGTCGTGGTGACGGGGACCGACGGCGGGTTCAGCGCCCGCGGTCTTCGCGTCGGCGGCCCCTACATGGTGTCGGCCGTAGCGAGCGGCGAGAGCGCCGAAGCGGAAGTCGGCAGCATCGGCATCGGCGACGCCACCAACGTCGACCTGACGCTGGGCGCCTCGATCGTCGAGGACATCGTCGTCACCGGCTCGGCGCGCAACGTCGTGACCACGGCGATCGGCCCGAGCGCCACCTTCTCTTCGGAAACGCTCGAGACCGCGCCGTCCATCAACCGCGACATTCGCGACGTCATCTCCATCGATCCCCGCATCCATCTGGACGCCGGCTACCAGAACGGCGTGCAGTGCGGCGGCGCCAATCCGCGCTTCAACAGCCTGACCGTGGACGGCGTTCGCATGAACGACAACTTCGGCCTCAACGACAGCGGCTATCCTACCGAGCGCATGCCGTTCTCGTTCGACTCGATCGATCAGGTCGCCGTCGAACTGGCGCCGTTCGACGTGCAGTACGGACGCTTCACCGCCTGCAACATCAACGCTGTCACCAAGTCGGGGGGCAATGCGTTCCACGGCGGCCTGTTCTATGATTTCAACAACCAGGACCTCACCGGCGACTCGCTGGAAGGCTCCGACGTGGACCTCGGCGAGTTCGAGGAGAAGCGGTACGGCGTCTTCGTCGGCGGGCCGATCATCAAGGACCGCCTGTTCTTCTTCGGCTCGTATGAGAAGCTGGAAGGCACCAACGTCTTCTCGCGTGGCCCCGCCGATTCCGGCGCCGGCACGCCGGTCCTGGGTCTGTCCCAGGCGGACTACAACGAAATCCTCGACATCGCCCAGAACGTCTACGGCTTCGACCCGGGCGGCATCCCCACCCCCGCCAGCAACGAAGACGAGAAGATCCTGGTCAAGCTGGACTGGAACATCAGCGACCGCCACCGGGCTTCGTTCACCTACAATCACAACGAAGGCTTCAATATCGTCGAGTCGGACAGCGCCTCGAACAACTTCGAGTTCGCTGGCCACCTCTACAGCCGTGGATCGGAACTCGACGCCTACGTCGGCCAGCTGTTCTCGGACTGGACCGACAACTTCTCGACCGAGTTCCGGGTCGCCTATTCGACCCTGGACAACGCCGTCGTTCCGCAAGGCGGCTATGACGTCGGCGAACTGCGCGTCCGCACGAACAATCCCGCCACCGGCGCCGCGGCGACCGTCTTCCTGGGCGCGGACGATTCGCGCCACTCGAACGTGCTGAGCTATGAGACGCTGTCCATCAAGGCGGGCGGCACCTATGTGACCGGCACCAACACCTTCACCTTCGGGTATGAACGTGAAGATCTGGATGTCTTCAACCTGTTCGTCCAACATTCTCTGGGTGAATACTACTTCGACAGCATCGCCGACTTCCGCAACGGTCTGGTCACCGACGTTGACTACGGCAACGCCCAATCCCTGAACCCGAACGACGCCGCAGCCAGCTTCTCCTACGCGACCAACACCCTGTACGCGCAGGACGAACTGCAGCTGACCGACGCGCTGACGATCACGGCGGGCCTCCGCTACGACTGGTACGAAACCGAAGACGCGCCGGCCTACAACGCCAACTTCGAGGCGCGGAACGGCTTCGCCAACACCGCGACCCTCGACGGCGTCAGCCTGCTGCAGCCGCGCTTTGGCTTCACCTACGACCACAGCCCCTCGCTGCAGTTCCGCGGCGGCGTCGGCCTCTACTCGGGCGGCAATCCGAACGTCTGGATTTCCAACAACTTCTCCAACGACGGCATCACCAACGTCCAGATCGACCTGCGGACGCTGCTGAACACCTCGCCGACGAACAAGTATGACCTGTTCGCCAACGGCAACGCCAATCCGCTGGATATCCCGCCGGAGCTGATCGACTATGTGTCCGATCCCGACTCGACGCCGAACGTCGCCGTCAACGCTCTGGACCCCGCCTTCAAGATCCCGTCCGCCTGGAAGTACGCCCTGGGCGCCACCTGGTGGCTGAACGTCCCCTACATCGGCGACGAACTCCGCCTGGACGCCGATCTGCTCTATTCGGACACTCAGGACGCGGCCATCATCCGCGACCTGTCCCTGGTGCAGGTCGCCACGGCGCCGGACGGTCGTCCCATCTATCGCCGTGTCGACCGGAGCGATCCCGACTGCGCCGTCAATCCGGCCGGCGCGGCCTGCGCGGGCCGTGGGTCGAACAACGACTTCCTGCTGACCAACACCAACGGCGGCAGCCAGTTCGTGGCCTCGTTCAACCTGAGCCAGTCCTACGACTGGGGCTTCGACTGGTCGCTGGGCTACGCCTACACCGAGGCTGAGGACACGACGCCGATGAGCTCCTCGGTGGCGTTCTCCAACTACTCGAACTTCGCCGCGGCCGACCTGAACAACCCCGGCGTTTCGACCTCCAACTATGAGACGCCGCACCGCATCACGTTGCGCCTGAACTACGATCGCGCCTTCTTCGGCGACTATCGTACCCGCCTCACGCTGTTCGGCCGCGCCAACCAAGCGCGCCCGTGGAGCTACAGCTTCGCCAATACGGACGGCGCGCTGTTCGGCGACGGGGTGAACGGCGTGCACCTGCTGTACATCCCGACCGGTCCCACGGATCCGAACGTGGTCTTCGCTCCCAGCTTCAACCAGGACGCCTTCTTCGACTTCCTGGAGAGCAGCGGCCTCAACGACTACGCCGGCGGCATCGCGCCGAGGAACGTCCAGGACGGCGGCTGGTGGACCAAGTTCGACCTGCGCCTCGAGCAAGAGCTGCCGGGCCTGGTGGACGGGCACAAGACCGCCGCCTTCATGGTCATCGACAACGTCGGCAACCTGATCAACGACGAGTGGGGCATCCTCAAGGAAGCCGCGTTCCCGCAGATCGACGATGTCGTCGTCGCCAGCCGGAACGCATCGGGCCAGTACCTGTACCAGAACTTCTTCACGCCGAGCGGCGAAGGTCGGGTCACCCGGCCGTCGCTGTGGCAGATCCGCGTGGGCCTGCGGTACACGTTCTAAGCTTCACACGCTTTGCCTAAGGAAAGGGCGGTCCGGCGACGGACCGCCCTTTCTCTTTTTATCCGCCTGTCCCGCGGTCGCGCCGCCTGACGCGGATTCGCCCTGCTCGCGACATTGAAGTCGGGGGCGCTTGGGGCCATATGGCGCGGCTCCGCGTTTCGACCTCATGAGGACGCCCGCATGACCGCGCCCATCCCCGCCGAATGGTCTCCTCACCGCGCCATGTGGGTCGGCTGGCCCAGCCATGGCGAGCTTTGGGAAGACAATCTCAAACCCGCCCAGGCCGAGGTCGAGGCGCTGGTTCGCGCCCTGGCGGGGCCCGGGCGCGAGCGGGTGAAGCTGCTGGTCGGGAATGACGAGGCGCTGGCCGACGCCCGCGCGCGCTTCAAAGGCCTCGAGGCGGTGGAGGTCGTCGCGGGTCGCTTCGGCGACATCTGGCTGCGCGACACGGGGCCGATCTTCGGCGCGGGCTCGAACTCCGCCCACGCCTTCCGCTTCAACGGCTGGGGCGGCAAGTACGACCTGCCTCACGATGACGCGGTCGCCGATCAGGTCGGACAGGCCTCTGGCGTGGCGCTGACCCGACACGACTTCGTGCTGGAAGGCGGCGCACTGGACCACGACGGCGCGGGGACCGTCCTGACAACCCGCCAGTGCCTGCTGAATCCAAACCGCAATCCGGGCTGGAGCGCCGACGCGGCGGAGGCCGCGCTGACGACGGCGCTGGGGGCGAAGAGGACGATCTGGCTGGGCGACGGCCTGCTGAACGACCACACCGACGGCCACGTCGACAACCTGGCGCGTTTCGTGGCGCCGGGCGTGGTGGCCTGCCCCGTGGCCTGGGGCCGCAAGGATCCCAACGCGGAGGTCTATGACGCCACGGCTCGTGACCTGCACGCGGCGACCGACGCCGAGGGGCGGGCCTTGCGCGTGCTTCGCCTGCCTTCGCCCGGACTGGTCGTGGACGAGGACGAGCGCCCCATCCCCGCCAGCCACATGAACTTCCTCATCGCCAATGGGGCGGTCATCGTGCCGAGCTACGGCGACGATCGCGCCGCTGAAATGGCCTGCGAAGGCTTGCGCACCGTCTTCACCGACCGCGAGGTCATCGCCCTGCCGTCGATCGCCATCCTGTCGGGCGGCGGCTCGTTCCACTGCATCTCTCAGCAGGAGCCTGCCTGATGTCCCGAACCCTCTCCGTGGCCGCGATCCAGACCTCCTACAGCGAGGACATGCAGGCCAACATCGACAAGACCGTCGCCCTCATTCGCCAGGCCGCCGCCCAAGGCGCGCAGGTGATCCTGCCGTCGGAGTTGTTCCAGGGACCGTACTTCTGCGTGTCGCAGGAGGAGCATTGGTTCGGCCAGGCCTTCGAATGGCGCGAGCATCCCTGCGTGACGCAACTGGCGCCGGTGGCGAGGGAACTGAGCGTGGCCATCCCGGTCTCGATCTTCGAACGCGACGGCCCCCAGTACTATAATTCGCTGGTCATGCTGGATGCCGACGGCGAGGCGCTGGGCGTCTATCGCAAGAGCCACATTCCCGATGGCCCCGGCTATCAGGAGAAGTACTATTTCCGACCCGGCGACACCGGCTTCAAGGTGTGGAATACGCGCTTCGGCCGCGTGGGCGTCGGCATCTGCTGGGACCAGTGGTATCCCGAGACGGCCCGGGCGATGATGCTGCAGGGCGCCGAGGTGCTTATGTATCCGACGGCCATCGGCACCGAGCCCCACGACGACAGCCTCGACACGGCCGAGCCGTGGCGGCGCGCCATGCAGGGCCACGCCGTGTCCAACGTCGTGCCGGTGGTCGGCGCCAACCGCATCGGCCACGAACAGGTCACCGAGGCGGGCCAGACGTTCTATGGCCACTCCTTCATCGCCGATCATCGCGGCGATCTGGTCGAAAGCCTGGGTCGGGACGAGGAAGGCGTGCTGGTGCACGAGTTCGACTTGGACTTCCTGGACCGGCACCGGGCGGCCTGGGGCTTCTTCCGCGATCGCCGCACGGACCTGTATGGGCCGCTGCTGGGAACGCGCTGATCGGAAAGGCTAGGCGGCGCGGACGCTTTCCGCCGCCTGGCGCGCCGCCGCCCTCTCCAACGTCGCCTCGATCGCCTCATAGAGGCGCGCCTGGGTGATCGGCTTGGCCAGGTGACCGTCCATGCCGGCGGCCAGGCAGCGCGCCGCGTCCTCGGGCATGGCGTCGGCCGTGACGGCCAGGATCGGCACGTCCCGCGCCGGTCCGTTGAGGCGGCGGACGGCGTGGGTTGCGCTGAGCCCGTCCATGCGCGGCATGCGCACGTCCATCAGCACCAGATCAACGAAACCGGAAGCGACGGCCTCCACCCCCTCCACGCCATCGGCGGCCTCCAGCGTGTCGCAGCCGGCCGCCTGCAGCATGATGCGCAGCAGGTCGCGGTTCACGGGATGGTCGTCGACGATGAGGACGCGCAGGGCGCCGGCCTCGATCCCTTCCGCCTCCTGAGACGCGGAGCAGGCTTCCGCCGGCAGGGTGACGGTGAAGGTCGAGCCTTCGTGCAGACGGGTGTCCACCGTGACGGCGCCGCCCAGGCGATCGACATGCGCCCGGACCAGCGGCAGGCCGACGCCCGCGCCGTCGTGTGCGCGGCAGAGGGTGTCGTCAGCCTGTTGGAAGGGCTCGTAGATGCGCGGCAGGAAGTCGCCGGCGATGCCGCAGCCGGTGTCGCGGACGACAACGGTCAGACGGTCCTCGGCCCAATCCGCCGCCACGGAAACCCCTCCGCGCGGGGTGAACTTGACGGCGTTGCCCGCCAGGTGGCGCAGGATCTGGCGCAGACGCCGGGCGTCGGTCTGGATGCGGACATCGGCTGCGCGGAGGTCGAAGGTGAGACCCTTCTTCTCGGCCGCGTCCCTGGCGGAGGCGACGGCGTCTTCCACCAGGCGAGCCAGGTCGAGCGGGGCCATGGCGACATCTTCCTCGTCGCGCGACATATCCAGCAGGTCCTCGACCAGCCGCAGCATCCCCTCGCCAGATCGCTGGATCGCCGCCACCTGACGAAGCGCCTCCGCGTCCAGGTCATCGCGGCGCGACAGCAGGTCGGCGTAACCGGCGACGCCGTTCAGCGGCGTGCGCATCTCATGGCTCATCACCGCCAGGAAGCGGGACTTGGCCGCGTCGGCGGCCTCGGCGCGACGCAGGGCCGCCAGCGCGGCCTCGCTGCGCACCCGCAGCCGGGCCACCAGCCGGCGCCGCTCGCTGGACAGGGTGGCGATGGGCAGGGCGGTGACGACCACCATCAGCAGAAAGAAGTAGAACACGTTCAGCTGACGCATCACGTCCGGCACGTCGGCCAAGTCGGCGTCCTGGGCGAAGCGCGTCTGGGTGACGGGACCGTGGCCGGTCAGGGTCGCCGCCGCGCCGATGACGGAAATGGCGATGACCGGGGGCGGCGACAGCCGGAAGGCCAGCAGCACCAGGGGCGGGAAGACCACGAACAATAGCGGGGCGTCCGACTGGCTGAACGCCCAGGCGGTCAAGGCCAGAACCAGCGCCGAGAGCGTCACGATCTCGCGCGGGTTCTCCGCGACATCGCGACGGAACCGATGTCCCCGGGCGATGAGCAGAAGGGAAGGGGTCACGATCAGCAGGCCCAGCAACTCCATGCTGAACAGCCGCGTCAGCAGGAAGCGGGCCTGGTCGGGAGCGTAGTCGCGCACGCTGGTCGCCACGGCGAGCGAAATCAGCGAGGTCAGGGCCACGGCGGGCAGGGCGGCGCCGACAGCGAAGCGGAACAGCCGGACGGGTCGGCGCATGTCCAGCGCCGCCCCGCAGAGCCGCCGCGCCAGGAAGGCGGCGACCAGCACCTGCAGCAGGTTCATTCCGGCGTTCAGCGCCAGGAACTCCGGCGGATCGCCGCGATAGGCGTTGCTGACGATGTTGAGGGCGAAGCCGATGATCAGGACCCAGACCGCCTGCCGGCGGTGGAGCTGCAGCAACGCCGCCAGCATCACCCCGTTGGCGGGCCAGATGACCACCGCGTGGAAGGTGTGGATGCTCCAGTGGCCGACCAGATGGCAGATCGCCAGGAGCGCCACATAGGCCCAAGGGGGCGGGCCCGCTCTCAGGCTTGCCTCATGCCGCCATGGGCGCCACCGCCCCGAATTCCTGTTCCCGTCCAGCAGGCCCATTCCGACAGGATGACCGGGAATGCTTAAGAAGAGTGTTCCGCGGCCTAGGTGAAACTACGGAACCGTCACAGCAGCGCCGCCGTTCTTGTGCCCTGCCTCTGGGAGGGGCGGCCGCCATGTCAGACGTCATCGTCGAACCGACCTTCGAACCGCCGCCCGAGGCGCTGGCCTTCTACGAGGAGAGCCTGCGCCTATTGAAGGAGTCGGGCATTCCGTTCCTGCTGTCCGGCACCTATGCCGTGACGGCCTATACGGGCATCCGCCGTCCAACCAAGGATCTGGACGTCTTCTGCAAGCCTGGCGACTACCCCCGCATCCTGGCCTTCTTCCAGGCGCGCGGATACCGCACCGACGTGGAGGACGAGCGCTGGATCGCCAAGGTCTGGAAGGACGAGAAGCACTTCTTCGACGTCATCTTCGCCATGTCGAACGGCACTATCGCCGTAACGGACAGCTGGTTCGGCGGGGATGTGATCAGCGTCTACGGGCACGAGGTGAAGATCACCCCGCCGACGGCGCTGATCCTGTCCAAGGTCTTCATCCAGGACCGCTATCGCTACGACGGCGCCGACGTGAACCACGTCATCCTGAAGCAGTCGGACTCCATCGACTGGAAGAGCCTGCTGGACCAGATGGACCTGTACTGGGAGGTGCTGGCCTCGCACCTGCTCAACTTCCGCTTCGCCTATCCGACCGAGCGCGGCCGCGTGCCTCGCTGGCTGATGGAGGAGCTGGTCGAGCGGATGAAGGCGCAGATCGATCTGCCGGCGCCCCGGGTTAAGGTCTGCCGGGGGCGGCTTTTCAGCCCGCGCGACTATGTCGCCGACGTCGCCGAATGGGGCTTCGGCGACGTGGTCGGCAAGGGGCTGGAGGAACGTCATGACCCGGTCAATCTGGGCCACTGATCGAAAAAGGAGCGACCATGGCCGACGCGCCGCACATCGATCCGCAGACGCCGCAGCCGGGGCTGGAGCCGGGTCCCGCCAGGCGCATGCGCGTCGCGGCCGTCGGCGACCTGCACGTGGGCGAGAACACCGAGCGGGCGCATCGGGAACTGTTCGAGCGGGTGTCCGACGACGCCGATGTCCTGTGTCTGTGCGGCGACCTGACCAACTACGGCAAGACCGGCGAGGTGGACCGACTGCTGGAGGACCTCAAGCTGTGCAGAATCCCGATGGTCGGCGTGCTGGGCAATCACGAGCATGAATGCGGCCAGCCCGACCATGTCACCAGGATGCTGTGCGACGCCGGCGTGAAGATGCTGGACGGCCAGGCCTACGAGATCGACGGAGTCGGTTTCGCCGGCGGCAAGGGGTTCGTCGGCGGCTTCGGCCGCTACATGCTCAGCTCGTTCGGAGAGGCCTCGATCAAGCGCTTCGTGCAGGAGGCGGTCGAGGACGCCAATCTGATCGAGAACTCCATCCGCATGCTGCGCACCGAGCGCTCGGTCGTCCTGCTGCACTATTCGCCGGTGGTCGACACGGTGATGGGCGAGCCGCCGGAAATCCACGCCTTCCTCGGCTCGTCGCGGCTGGGCGAGACGATCGACCGCTATGACAACGTCTCGCTGGTGGTGCACGGTCACGCCCATCGGGGCGCGCCGGAAGGGCGGACCAACAAGGGCGTTCCGGTCTATAACGTCGCCCTGCCGGTGCTCCGGACGTTGGGCGACACGCCCTACCGGGTGTTCGAGGTCTGAGCCGAGGACGTTATGAGCTACACCGTCTATGGCGCGTCGGGATCGGGTTCCATGCCGGTGGAGGCCACGCTGACCCTGCTGGGCCTGCCGTTCGAGGTCGTCGAGGCGCCGACCTGGGAGGGCGACGAACAGCGCGACAAGGTCGCCCCGGTCAATCCGATGCGCCAGCTGCCGGTCCTGGTCACGCCCGAAGGCGAGGTGATGACCGAGAGCGCCGCCATCCTGATCTGGCTGGCCGACCGTCATCCGGACGCCGATCTGGCGCCGGCCGTGGACGATCCGAGACGCGGCCAGTTCCTGCGCTGGATGGCGTTCCTGCCGGCGTCGATCTATTCGATGTACTGGGTGCGGGACGAGCCCTCCCGCCTGGCGGGCGACGACGCCTACGACCAGGCGCGCATCCTGGAGCGCACCGCCGAGCGGATCGCCGAATGCTGGCGCATGATGGAGCGGCAGATCGAGCCCGGACGCTTCTTGCTGGGCGAACAGCTGACCGTGCTGGACCTGTATGTGGCGACCGCCAGCCGATGGACGCCGCAGCGGCGCCGCTTCTACGCCGAGGCGCCGCGGATGGGCGAGGTCGTCCGCCGCGTGGACGCCCTGCCTGAGCTGCGAGCGTTCTGGAACCGGCGTTTCCCGTTCGAGGACGGCTGGGAGGGCTGAGGATTACCGCGTCAGCAGGATCCACAGGCCGGTGGCGGCGAAGCCGGCGGCGGCGGCCAGGCGGATCCACCTGAGCGGCAGCTTCTTCGCCGCCGTCTCGCCCAGGAGCACGGCTGGCCCGTTGACCAGCATCATGCCCAGGGTCGAGCCCGCCACCACCAAGGCCAGGTCCTCGAACCGCGCCGCCAGCATGGCGGTGGCGACCTGGGTCTTATCGCCCATCTCAATGACGAAGAAGGCCGAGGCGGTGGTCCAGAAGATGGCCTGGAAACCGCGCTGCACCTCGGCCGTCTGCTCCTCCAGCGTATCGGGAATCAACGCCCAGCCGGCGAAGCCCAGGAAGGCCAGACCGACGATCCAGCGCATCCATTCGCCCTGGACGAAGGCGGCCAGCACCGTGCCCGCCAGCGCCGCGAAGGCGTGATTGAGCAGGGTCGCCGCCAGTATGCCCAGGATGATCGGCGCGGGTCGCCGCCACGTCGCCGCCATGACGATGGACAGCAGCATGGTCTTGTCGCCGATCTCGGCGATAGCGACCAGGCCGGTCGATATGAGGAAGGCCTCCAAAGCCTGATACCCATGTGCGCGGAGCCTCGGCGGACGGACCTGTGGCGTTCGCAGCCGGGCCCCGCGTGGACGTCCCCTGCGAATGCCAGCGGTCTTGCCGTGATCCCTCGCCCTCTCACGTGGGCTCGGGTCGTTCCCGCGCCATCCTCTCCGGGAGAGGAAGCATGTTGACGCGGGTCCCGCTGATCGGCGCGGGCGGCTACTCCCCGATGACGGACCGGCGTTTACGTCGCGACCGGACGAAAGACAAGGGGAAGCGTCGCTAGACCGGCGTCGCCGGATCGACGGGCGAAGGCGCGTCCTGCAGCGGGGCCTGGCGCATCCGCTGGAACCGCTCGACGGCGTAGGCGACCAGCCACAGCGCCATGGCCCAGGCCGCGCCCACGGCCCAGCCGGCGAAGACGTCGCTGGCCCAGTGCGCCCCCAGATAGACCCGGGTCAGCCCAACCAGCAGCGCCAGCACGATGGCGACGCCGAGGACGAAGATCTTGAACCGCCGTCGCGGAAAGGCCCGCGTCAGCATGACCCCGATGCTGAGGTAGAAGACGGTGGCCAGGAGCGCATGACCGGAGGGGAAGCTGGCGTTGATCGTCTCCACCGCCTGGGCGACGGCGGGCGGGCGTTCGCGCTCGAACACCGCCTTCAGCCCTTCGCTGAGCAGCACGCCCCCGACCAGGCCCAGCGTCAACAGCAGGGAGGACAGCCACTTCCGCTGGCTGAGCAGAAACAGCACGACGATCAGGGCGAACAGACCCAGCACCGAAATGCCGCCCAGCGAGGTGATGTCCGCCGCCGCCTCCTTCAGCCACCATGGTCCCCAGGGGCGCCCGGGGTCGTCGGCGTAGGGCCGCAGCATCGCCAGGATCTGGTGGTCCAGCGCCTGTCCGTCGGCCTCGGTCATGTCGTCCGCGACCTCGACGAAGGTCATCACCCCGACGGCGGCGACCAGAAGGGCGGTCAGGGCGGCGAACTCCGCTCGGGCCAGCCTCAGGGCGCGAATGAGGAATTGCTTCGAGGAGGCGAGCGGCATGGGCTGCGAACGGTCAAGCTCCATCCTCGTTCCTTCGGCGGGCTGATCACGCGTTCGTGATGTCGCGGCCTCGAAAGCGTCGCTGGCTTGAAAAGGCGGTTTTCCCCAGGCGTAGGAAGGTTGTCCGACCGATTCGCTCACAAAGTGATCGTCAAGCCCGTTGACGGGTCGTTAGCCATCTGCGCCCCATATGTGGGCTCAAGACGCTCATTGGCCACAAGATGATGTGGTCGTGACGCAGGCGGCATCTCTGGGATTTTTGTTCAGGACAATGACGGTCATGGCTGGCGGCGAGGCATTGAAGACGGCGGATTTCCAAGGTGTTGCGGTGACGCCGACGTCGGATCGGCCCCATCTGACGGTGGTCAAGTCGGTCCAGGTGGACCGGTCGCGCGACGCCCTGCTGACCGACTTCGGCAAGAAGACGCTGGAGGACCGCTACCTGCTTCCGGGCGAGAGCTATCAGGACATGTTCGCCCGCGTCTCGACCGCCTTTTCCGACGACGCCGACCACGCCCAGCGCCTGTACGACTACATGAGCCGGCTGTGGTTCATGCCGGCCACTCCCGTCCTGTCGAACGGAGGCGCGGATCGCGGCCTGCCGATCTCCTGCTTCCTGAACGCGGTGGGCGACAGCCTGGACGGCATCCAGAGCGTCTGGAACGAGAATGTGGCCCTGGCCTCGAACGGCGGCGGCATCGGCACCTACTGGGGCGGGGTTCGCTCGATCGGCGAGAAGGTCAAGGGCGCGGGCAAGACCTCGGGCATCATCCCGTTCATCCGGGTGATGGACTCCCTGACCCTGGCGATCAGCCAGGGTTCGCTGCGACGCGGCTCGGCCGCCGTCTATCTGGACATCCACCATCCGGAGATCGAGGAGTTCCTGGAGATCCGCAAGCCGTCCGGCGACTTCAACCGCCGCTCGCTGAACCTGCACCACGGCGTCAACATCACCGACGAGTTCATGGAGGCGGTGAAGGCCGGCTCCAGCTTCGACCTGAGGTCTCCCAAGACCGGCGAGGTCATGAAGACGGTCGACGCCCGATCGCTGTGGACCAAGCTGCTCGACATCCGGATGCAGACCGGCGAGCCCTACATGATCTTCTCCGACACGGTGAACCGCCAGATGGCGCCGCACCAGCGCGACCTGGGCCTGAAGGTCAAGCAGTCGAACCTCTGCGCCGAGATCATGCTGCACACGGGCCGCGATCACCTGGGCGTGGACCGGACCGCCGTCTGCTGCCTGTCGTCGGTCAACGCCGAGAAGTTCCTGGAGTGGCGCGAGGAGCCGCGCTTCGTAGAGGATCTGATGCGCTTCCTGGACAATGTGCTGGAAGACTTCATCCGCCGCGCCCCGCCCGCCATGGCCGCCGCGGTCTATTCGGCCAAGCGCGAGCGTTCGGTCGGCCTGGGCCTGATGGGCTTCCACTCCTTCCTGCAGTCGCAGGGCGTGGCCTTCGAAAGCGCCATGGCCAAGTCGTGGAACATGCGGCTGTTCAAGCACCTGCGCCGAGAGGCCGACAAGGCCAGCCGCCTGCTCGCCGAGGAGAAGGGGCCGTGCCTGGACGCCGAGGAGCGCGGCGTGATGGAGCGGTTCAGCCACAAGCTGGCCATCGCCCCGACCGCCTCGATCTCGATCATCTGCGGCGGCGCCTCGGCCGGCATCGAGCCGATCCCGGCCAACATCTACACCCACAAGACCCTGTCGGGCTCGTTCGCGGTCAAGAACCCCTATCTGGAGCGCCTGCTGGACGAGAAGGGCATAAACACCGAGGCGGTGTGGAGCTCGATCCTTGAACACGAGGGTTCGGTCCAGCACATCGACGCTCTGAACGAGGACGAGAAGGGAATCTTCAAGACCGCCTTCGAACTGGACCAGCGCTGGGTGGTCGAACTGGCCGCCGACCGGGCGCCGGAAATCTGCCAGGCGCAGTCGCTGAACCTGTTCATTCCCGGCGACGTCAACAAGTGGGATCTGCACATGCTGCACTGGTCCGCCTGGGAACGCGGCGTGAAGTCGCTGTACTACCTGCGTTCCAAGTCGGTGCAGCGCGCCGCCTTCGCCGGCGCCGAAGACAAGGCAGAGGTCGAGATCGACCCGAACCAGCCCGACCTCTTCTCCATGCCCAAGACCGATTACGACGAATGTCTGGCCTGCCAGTAGGTTGAAGCGCATCACCAGGGCCTCGCGAAAGCGGGGCCCTTTTCGCATCCGGAACCCGCACCCCTCGCCCGACGTTGAAAAGCGGCAGGATGATGTCGCGAAAATGTCGGTTGGACTCGCCGCTCGTTAACGGGTTAGGCTAGTTCAGCGGACGGACTGGGGAGACCGAATGCGTGTGGCGGCTTGGATCGTCGGTCTGGGGGGCGTGCTGGCGACGGCCCACGTCGCGGAGGCCCGACAGCTGTGGGCGCCCCACGCCTTCGACGAAGCGCCCGCCGCCGACGCGCCCATCGCTCAGCTGAACCACCAGGGATTCCGCGTCGACACGACCGACCCCCGCTTCGGGACGCCCATCGATCTGCCCAGCGCGTTCGAGGCGGAGGACCGGTCCGGCCTCGCCGTCACCACCCGCCGCGATGTCTGGCTGGACCGAGGCGCTTCGGCGGATCGCCTGACGCTGGAGACCGCCGGCCGGCTGCGCCGCGCGGACGGGGCGCCTGTCCCGGTCACGCCGTTGGACGCGGCCGAAATGGACGCCGAGGCCTATGACGTCCGCTATGTGCGCGGCTTCACCGCCGCCCGGGGCCGCACGGCCTCGGGTCTCGAGGTCAGCCTGACGCCCCATGCGGGCTTCGGCGTCGGCAGCGAAGGCGGCTCGGCCGAGGCCGGCGCCACGCTGAAGGTCGGCGAGGGCCTGGAGCGGCTGGCCCCCGACGGGCACGAACGGTTCGGCGAGCGACCGCGCTGGTATCTGTACGCCGCCGGTTCGGGCCGGGCAGTCGGCTACAACTTCGCCCGCACGCGCGACGGTGACTATGCGCGATCCGGCTACACCAACGACCGGGGCTCCTTCCTGGGCGACGCCTCGATCGGCGTGGCCTATCGCCGGGGCGACGTGCACACCTCTTTGGGCGTGGTCTATCGCGAGATCGACGCAGGCAAGGGGCTGCGCGGCATGAGCGGCCTGGACACCGATGTCGACGAAGGCCTGATCGCCTTCCAGCTGTCGATCAAGCCGCGCCGCTGAGCCTCAGCGGGCCTCCGCCGCCGCCACCCCCTCGCGCCGGGGATCGGCCCCGCCATCCCAGCGTCCGTCGCGCCAGATCGCTCCGTGCAGGCCCGAGGTTTCGGTCGCGTTCGGCCGCACGGTCATGCCCGCCGCCGCCAGGGCTTCCCTGATTTCGGGCGACAGCTGCTGCGCATCCGCTCCCACCATCTCGCCGCGCACCACCAGGTTCGGCAGGGCGATCGCCTCCTGCATCGGCAGACCCCAGTCGATGACGCCGACCAGGGCCTTGGCCACATAGGCCAGGATGCTGGACCCGCCCGGCGAGCCGATCGCCCCGACCAGGTCGCCCTGCCGGTCCAGGATCAGGGTGGGGGTCATGGAAGAGCGCGGCCGCTTGCCCGCCGCCACCGCATTGGCGGCCGGGCGGCCGCCCTGCATCGGGGTGAAGGAGAAATCCGTCAGCTGGTTGTTCAGGAAGAATCCCCCCGCCATCCGCCCTGAGCCGAAGACGCTCTCGACCGTGGTGGTCATGCTGACCGCATCGCCCCAGGCGTCGACCACCACCAGATGGCTGGTGCCGCCCGGTTCGGCGGTCGCATCCTCGCCGACGGGCGGCGCCCCGGTCGGGCGACCGGCGGGAACCGCGCCGTTCACCTGCGGAATCAGGGCCGCGCGCGCGGCGACATAGTCCGGATCGAGCAGGCCGGCGATCGGCACGCCGACGAAGTCGCTGTCGCCGACATAGCGGTCGCGGTCGGCGTACATCAATCGCTGAAGCCGGCCGAACGCCACCCAAGCCTCCGGGCTGTCGGGGCCCCCGGCCAGGTCCGGCGTGTGTTCGGCCATGGCCAGGAACTGCAGCACGGCCACGCCGCTGGACGGCGGCGGCGGCACGCAGACGACGTAGATCCGATAGGGGCGGCACAGCGGATCGCGGCGGAGCGGGCGATAGGCGGCGATGTCGCCCTCGGTCAGGGCGCCGGGGCGGGGATCCTGGGCCACCGTCTCGGCCACGGCCCGGCCCAGCGGGCCGCCGTAAAGCGCGCCCGGTCCGTCCTCGGCCAGCGTCCGCACCGTGCGGGCGTAGGCCGGGTTCCGCAGGAGGTCGCCCGCCTGGTAACGGCTGCCGTCGGCCTTGGCGAAGTAGTCGCGGGCCCAGCGCGACCGGGCCTGGGGCGCGTTTCCGTTGATCATGCCCGCCAGCCGGGGACTGACCTCGAAGCCGTCGCGGGCCAGGCGCTCGGCGTCGCCGAACAGGTCGCGCCACGCCAGCCGCCCGTGGTCCTTCTGCGCCATGGCCAGCATGGCCACGGCCCCCGGCGCCCCCGTCGACCGGCCCGACAGCACGGCGTCCACGAAGGGCAGGGGCCGGCCGTCCTCGTAGAACAGTTCGGGCGTCGCGGCGGCGGGCGCCGTCTCGCGCCCGTCATAGGCGGTGACCGCGCCGGTTTCCCCGTCATAGTGCATCAGGAAGGCGCCGCCGCCCAGGCCCGACGACTGCGGCTCCACCAGGCCGAGCACCGCCTGGATCGCCACCGCCGCATCCGCCGCGGACCCGCCGCGGCGCAGCACCGCCATTCCCGCCTCGACCGCCAGCGGATTGGCGGCGGCCACGAAGGGGCCGCGCGCCCGCGCGACGGCGGCGGCGGAGGGCGCCGCCGTCGTCTGGCAGGCCGCCACGGCCAGCGACAGGAGAGGGACGAGGAGGCGGCGGAGAGACAGACGCATGAACGGATCGACCTGGCGGCGGGACGGCGATCCGCCCGACCTAGGCGGTCCCGGCCGACGCGCCAAGGGCCGCCCCGAGAAAACCTCTCGCTCCGGCTTGCGTCCCCCCGCGCGAGCGGCTAAAGACGCCGCCTCGCCGAAACGCGAGCGCGCACCCGTAGCTCAGCTGGATAGAGCACCAGACTACGAATCTGGGGGTCAGGAGTTCGAATCTCTTCGGGTGCGCCATTTCTTTTCAACGACATAGCCGGCGTTGAAAGTGAGCGGGGGCTAGGTTGTTACAGCGCGGTTACAACGGCCGTTACAGCGCCGGCTCCTGAATGTTCTCGTTCCAATGGATTTAGCCGGACGACCTTACGACTATCGCCTCGTTCATGGTCGGTGTGATGCGCGGTCGTTTGGCGCATTTGGCGAGATTTTCTGGCTCGCCAGTTTGACCAGGCCCCCAGTTTTTACGATCGACTGCACGAACCTGACGTTCTGTAATGGCAACCTGAGCGCGGCGCTGAATGTGGTGCACAATCAGCTATCAGCGTTCGGCACTGGCCTGCGGTTCGATAAGATGCAGCCAGGAGTTCGCAGCATCCTAAATGATGCGGGACTATTTGGCTCGGTCCACCAGCGCCCCCGCCCGTCAGTCATTCCGCTCACCCCGTTTCGCGCGGGCGAGAGCACAAGATTTGACCTATATGCGCGGAAGGGCTTGGAGACCAAAGGTCTGCCGGCGATGTCGAGGCAGTTGGCAGATCGTTTCTTCCTCGGCATCCATGAGCTATTTGCGAACTTCGAAATTCACTCGCAAAGTAGTCGAGGGGCGTTGGCATGTGGCCAGCTTTATCCTCAGCTGGGGCGGGTCGAGATGACGCTTGTCGATCACGGGATCGGAATTCCAGCTGAGATCATGAGGAGGGGCTATGCGCCCACGCCTCAAGCGGCGATCGCATGGGCGATGTCCGGTACAAACACTACGCGCGCGGGCGATGTGCCAGGCGGGTTAGGACTCAAGATTTTGCGGGAGTTCATCGGCTTGAACGGGGGAGAGCTTACGATTGCCTCCCAAGGCGGTTTTTGGCGAGAGGCGGCGGGGAGGGTCGATATGCGGCCTCTGTCGCATCCATTCCCCGGCACTGCGGTTACGATTGTCGTCAATACGAAAGACAGTCAGTCATATCGGCTGACGAATGAAGTGAAGCCAGGAGACATATTCTGATGGCCTCGACCCACTCGCTGCGAATCACCGAGGTCGTCGGTAGCAGCATTTGTGTATCAATCGAGGATGGCACACGTCTTCACGACGAGATCGTGGCCGCATTTTCGAGAGGCGAGGCTGTGACGCTGTCGTTCGATGGTGTTGGCCGCCTTACGACGGCCTTTCTAAACGCCGCGGTCGGGCAACTTTACAACGAGTACAATCCCGAGCAACTTCGCGCCCTCCTTCACCCGCCTGTCGCAGCCTCTCCGGACCAGCTCGGTCTCTTAAAGAAAGTGGTCGACAACGCGAAACGCTTCTTCGCCGATCGGGAGCGGATCGACGATATTGTGAGCGTACGACGTGGCGACGCCTGAGCGCTTCTATCTTCAAGGCCGATCGATCAACGCGATCGACTGCGCTGCAAAAAGCTTCATGTTCGATGCGAACATTTGGCTGTCGATTAATGGTCCATACCCAGACAAAATCGAAGCAAGGGGTCGAGCCTATTCGGCATTCTACAAGCGCGCTCTAGAAGCGGGCGCGCAGATTGTCGTTCCGCAGTTGATCGCTGGCGAATTTCTCAATCGCGCAGTAAAGATTCAGGCTGATGTTGCGGGATTCGACTATAGGTGCAAAATCCACCGAGCTGATGATTATCGTGACTGGATCAAGGAGGGCTGTGATCTACTCAATTGCGTGGCGGGCGACCACGTGAAGATTGCGGACAGCTTCGATTCCCTTGAGTTGGAGCCCTGCTTCGCCGCCGCTGAGGCAGGTGGGTTGGAGTTCCACGATGTGCTCGTCGTTCACATGTGTCGGGCAGGCGGGCACATCCTCGTAACCGACGACGCCGACTATGCCGGTCAGGATTTGCCTATCGTGACGTGGAATACCCGGCTGACTTAGGCCGGCGACCCTGTAATCTCACTACCTTGTCGACCTTGCTCTGAGCCGCGTCCGCAAGTTTCCGACGTTCCGCCTGCCTACGATAGATCTTAGCCGCCCGATCTGTCGCATGTTCGAGCTGCGACATGATCTCCGCATCCGAAGCGCCCGCCAGAGCCAACTCAACCCCGCGCGCGTGCCGCAGGCCGTGGATTGTCAGGTTCGGACGAACCCGGTTCGTCTCGGCCAGCTTCTCGATCAGCCGATCAACGGCTTGGTTCAATTGCCGAGGCTTCCAGGCACCGCCACGCTGGTTGTAAGCGATCGTCAGGGCCTTGTTCGGTGTGACGTGACCCCCTGAAACTCCTCCAGGAATAGCTAGAGTCCGCCCAACGAAGGACGGACAGAATGAAGCGATCGAGGTTCACGGAAGAGCAGATCATCGGGATCCTGCGGGAGCAGGAGGCCGGTG
>JAEXZS010000044.1 GCA_023451375.1 Pseudomonadota bacterium | reverse complement strand
GCCGCCGCGTACTTTGCCAAGGGGTAAGGGCGAAGTACGCGTTCATGCGTGCGCACATCGGCGAGTTCCGACTGGTCGCGATGTGCCGGGTGCTGGGCGTGCACCGCAGCGGCTACTACGCCTGGGTCCGGCAGTCGGCCAGCCTGCGTGAGCGCGAGGATCAGCGGCTGCTTGGGCTGATCAAGCACTTCTGGCTGGCCAGCGGTGGCGTGTATGGCCACCGCAAGATCACGCTTGACCTGCGCGAAGCGGGCGAGACCTGCAGCCGCCACCGCGTGCAGCGGCTGATGAAGGCCGAGGGTCTGCGGGCGCAGGTCGGCTACGGGAGCAAGCCGCGACATCGCGGTGGCCCGGTGGGTGCGGTCGACAACGTGCTCAACCGCGACTTCGCCCCCGACGCGCCGAACAAGGTCTGGGTCACCGACATCACCTACATCCGCACCTACGAGGGCTGGCTGTTCCTGGCGGCGGTGATGGACCTGTACTCGCGGCAGATCGTGGGTTGGGCCACGGCGCCGACGATGACCAGCGACCTGGTGCTGCAGGCCCTGGTGGCGGCGGCATGGCGGCGCAAGCCGGGACCGGGCGTCATGGTGCACTCCGACCAGGGCAGCCAGTTCACCAGCAGCGACTGGCAATCGTTCCTGAAGGTGCACCGGATGGTGCCGAGCATGAGCCGCCGCGGGAACTGCCACGACAACGCGGTGGCCGAGAGCTTCTTCAGCGTCCTGAAAAAGGAGCGGATCAAGCGGCGGATCTACCCGACCAGGGCCGCGGCGGCCTCGGACGTGTTCGACTACATCGAGATGTTCTACAACCCGGTTCGTCGCCATGGTTCCGCTGGCGACGTCTCACCGGTAGAGTTCGAAAGGCGCTACGCGCAAAGCGGCCGATGAGTGTCTATGAAACCTTGGGCGGTCCACCTCGCGAAGAACCAACTCACCTACCAACTTAACGGGTTCGTGACTCTCGCCGGTGCAAGTCTCGCGGCCAAGACTCTCTCGGACTACTTGAACGCTGGCGACTTCGCATCCATCGAGGTTGAGTTTGATCGAGCCATCAAGCAGCTAGATCGAGATCCACACGCGGCCATAACAGCAGCCAGTTCGATTATTGAAGCACTCTGCAAATCGTATATCGAAACATTCTCTCTTGAGATGCCAGCGAATCAGTCTATTGGGCCCGTGTGGCGAGTGGTTCAAGGACACCTCGGCCTCAACCTAGACCCGACGCTTCGGGACGATCAGAAGCGCGTTCTACAAGGGCTGGCATCGATAGTTGATGGTGTTGGTGCTTATCGTACGCACATCGGATCCGCACATGGTCGCGGTCTCAATCCCCCGAAGATTGCTGTTTCCGAGGCTCGTCTCGCCGTCAATGCAGCTCATTCACTCGTCATTTTTATGGAGTTGCGGCATGCAGCGCAGACGCCGAACAATTCATTTCATCAGCAGACTGCCTTCGGCAGTCGCTGAACTCAAGAGTTAGTCATCTCAATGAGATTCTCTGCCCGAATTGCGGCAAATCAAAAGCAGCCTCTAATCCTTGAGGATGCGCCGCGCCCTATGCGAGTCGGATACATAAAGGGAATTCTTGGCGACTTCGTCGGAGAGGTATCTGGACGTCGCCAGCAGCGTGCTCAACCCCTCGATACTACGGAAACGCACACGAAGTTCATCGCTCTTATTCGCGAAGAATCAGATCCATGGGACTTTGATGAAAGCGCGTGGGGCGCGTTGACACATCACGTCAAGGAATGCGCATGGACTGAGTTCTACGACTTCGTTGAACTCGTTGGCAAGTTACTCATCAAGGTGGACGACGAGATCCCTTTCGACTCAACGTTTCATTTCGGTGACTACCAAGCCAAAGTAAACGCGCTTCTGCAGGAGGACAGAATTGGCTGGCGCTTAAACAATAAGTCAGAGCTTTACCGTCAGCATCCCAAGGCGGTTGCGGAGAGAATCGTGTCCACGGAGAGCCTGCTCTCAGATGGATTTGCCGCGGCCAGAACCCACTATCAGAAGGCGCATCAGTATCTTTATCAGCACCCGATTGATGAGGCAAACAGCATCAAAGAGATCGTAAGTGCGGTAGAGAGCATCGCCAGAACGATTGACCCCAAGGCTTCAACACTTGGTGATGCGATCAAGAGGGCACGAAAGGCCAGTCGTATTCCCGATCAGGTTCTCGACATTCTAGAAAAATTCTATGCTTACGCCAATGGCGCACCGCTAGTGCGGCATGGCCATGTAAACGCCAAAGGTCCAGAGCTTGCGGACGCGGAGCTGGCGTTTTTTACAGGGATTGCGTTTGCTCGGTATCTCATTGATAAATCTGCAAGAAGTTCCTAGCAATTCATTTAACCTGACGCCGCTTCGGGGCGCGGCATCATTTAGGCGTTGGGCAATGTCTGCTTCTGGCCGAGGCTGTGTGAAAACTCAAGTCGACGTGCCACATGCTTGTAATTCAGGACACGTACGCAAGAAGACCTCTACGAAATTTGCGGAGAAGGCACGAAGTTGATCGTTCTTTGATCACCTCAAAGCTCTGTGGGAGTTTTCACACTGCCTCGGCCGAAAGGGGACGGGGCTGGGGATTAGGGGCCGTTATCGCGCGTAGATACGTGGCACCGCCACAAACAATCTTCACTGAGGACTATTGACTGCCGTCTCCAACGCAACCTCTGCACTGTCGGAAATGTTCAAGATCCATCGCGCCTTGGCGGAGACTCAAGCCAGAAAGATAAAGCAAGTAGCTATCGAAGGTCGCGTAGACGTAGCTTCTCTGCGATGCGGGCAAACGCTCGAAGGATGCTGGGTCAATCGTGTAGCGAATCCAAGCCGCTTCGACAGCACGCTTCGCGTTCTGGTTGAGCGAGCGCCAATTCGAGGTTTGACCATCCAGGTGCATAGCGTAGAGACGGCTGGTCGGGATAGTCGCCCATTCTGCGGCCGAGGGGGAAATCTCAGTGTAGAACGCAGTGTCGAGAACACGTCGCTCGGAGGCCTCCACCCTTTCAATGTATGCATCCATCTCCGACATCACTACGGGCCACGCAAAGTAGGCGCTCGCCCCAACCGCAACGAGGCCTCCCATGATGACCAGAAACTTCAACCCACTCCCCTTTGCCGAAGGAGTTGCGTGGTATGAGGCCAGGTGACTTGGTGCCGACGGCCCATAATCAGTCGGGTTGTGGTAGACAATAGGCGGCGGGGCCGCGTAAGACGGGAAGTTCGTAGATTCAGCCGCCCGCTCCATGTTGATCCGGTTCGTCGCTTCCTGCGCTATACCGACCTCATACATGCTGTTTGGCTTGCCGTAGACGCCAGCTTGTGCTGCCCCTTCATCGGACACGCCATACCACGACTTCCAGTCCGACATCGCCGCCCCCCCCCGAATCCGCGAAGGCTCTAGGGTCGCACAACTATCTGGCAGATTGAAATCGCCGGCTAGACAGGCAGTAGTCCGGTCGGAGAGTCATCCATCTTGCACCAGGCCGAGGCAGGTGCGGACGGCCGGCGGGTGCATTAGTATCGAAAGACGATGCCGTGCCGCGGCGGGTAGAGACCATATGATGCGCAATCTGATTACTGTCGGGCTTCTGGGAAGCTTGATGACGTGCTCATCCGCTTGGGCAGCACAAGGCGAAGTCTGCAGGTCGACGGGGGGCGACGGCTCCCCCGCCTCCCCCGCCTCAAACGAACTGACCAATGCGCTCGTCTTTAAGTGCGATGCCGCAGGGAGTAAAACCATCTCACAGCTATACGCGGACGGCTGGCGCGTCGTGCAGTACATGCCGATGATGGGGCTTCGAGCGAACGCTGACCCGCGCATGCCACCGACTCAGGGGATGATCCACGTGATCCTCATTGAGAAGATCTGAGGTCTCCCGCTGAAGGTCGTAACACCCGGCGCTGAGCCTGCGGCCCCACTAATAGGTCAAGCTCTGTCGGTCGGCTTGCGCTGGCCTCAAGTGGGGAGTTGACAGGCGCGTGATTAGGGCTGGTTATCGGGGGTAGGGCGGATGGCTCCTTTCGACCCAAAGCGGACCTCTCGTTGGAACATCGCGCACCACTTCGTCCCACGGATCACTCAGGCAGCCAAGCCCGACCGCATGACCTCGTAGAGCGCAGTCCGGGTATTGCTGTCTGCCATCGAAGGGCTAGCAGCCCATGCAACGGCAAGAGCCCCCAGGAAGAGACTGAGCCGGGGCATCCCGGCGGCTCCCGGCGAGGTCAGTGTCCCCGCGCATGAAATCGAACCGCTGCAGCAGGCGCACCAGTTCCTGGACACGCACTGTCGTCGGGGCTGCGCGATCACCAGCCGTGCCAGTGCGGCAGCGGAAACAAGTACAAGCGGTGCCATGGCCGACAACTGGAACGCGCCTTTTCCCTGTAGCCCTCTCGACGCATTCAGCGGAATTGTATAACCCCATCATCCGCAGGTACCCTGCGCGGCCATGACCCGCCTGCATCCCCGCTTCTTGTTGCCGCTCCTGCGCGTCGTCGTGCTGGGTGTGCTTGCGTTGGGGTTGGCGTTCCAACCGGTGATGACAGCCGCTGGCGAAATGCATGAGCTCGCGCACGATCCGTCGGGCGCGCACAGCCACGGCCCGCATGCCAACGATCCGGGCGCGGAGTTCGCCGCGGCGGACGCGCACGATCAGGACGGATCGGAGACGTTGCACCTGTTACTGGATTTCGCCCATTGCTGTGGTTCAGCCGCGGCCGTGTTGCCGGTCCTGGATTCATTTTCTACTCGACCGGTCGCCGGTCGAATGGGGGTCGAAAAAGCATCGCCCCCGGCCGCCTTGCGTCTGCCGAGCCCATTCAAGCCTCCGATCTTCGGATGACCGCGCCGTCGGCCTGATGCCGACTCCCGTCAATTCGATTCATCGGAGCAACCCCCATGCGTTTGCGATCAGCGGCCCTGGCCGCGTTCGTCGCCGTGTGTGCCGTGGCATTCCCCACGCACGCCGCCGACCCCCTCACCCTGGACGACGCTTTCCTTCGCGTTGCCGACGCCCATCCCGATCTACGCTTGTTTGGTGCCCGCCATGAGGCCCTGAAAGCCGAACTGGATCGATCCTCGTTGCGCCCGGCGCTGGTCGCTGGAGCCGAGGTCGAGAACGTGCTCGGTACCGGCCCGGCCAGCGGCCTGGATGGCGCCGAGATCACGCTGAGCCTCGCCTCCGTGCTGGAGCGCGGCGGCAAGCTCGATGCCCGCCGCACGCTCGCGCAAAGCCGGATCGACGCGCTGGCCATCGAGCGCGAGGCGCAGCGGTTGGATCTCCTGGCCGAAGTGGCCCGCCGCTACCTGGCGGTCGTCGGTGCGCAACGCGAAGGCGAGCTTGCGCAGTTGGACGTCGACCAGCGCGAACGCACCGTTGCTGCGGCGCGCCGGCGTCACGAGGCCGGCGCTTCGCCGGAATCGGTCGTACTCACCGCCCAGGCCGCCCTCGCGCGGTCGGAACTGGATCGCGCTCGCGCCCGGCAACGTCAGGCGGCCGCCCGCCAGCATCTCGCGGCCCTGTGGGGCGAGCGAAATCCCGCATTCGAGATCCTCGGGGGCGATCTGCTCGCCGTGCCCCAGATCGCGGACTTCGCGGTACTCGCCGACTGGTTGCAACGCACTCCCGAGCTCGCGCAGTTCGTCGATCAGCAGCGCATTGGCGAGGCACGCCTGCAGCTGGCACGCAGCGAAGCGACCCCGGACTTCGACTGGCAGGTGGGCGTGCGACGGATGGCGGACGGCGATGACTTCGGCTTGGTCGGCAGTGTCTCGATCCCGCTGGGCACCACCCGCCGGGCACAACCGGGCATCCGTGCCGCACGCGCCGAGTTGACAGCGCTGGAAATCGAACGGGAGGCCGTGGGGCTGTCGCTCTACTCCACCCTCGCTGAGGCGCATGGCCGCTTCGGGGTGGCCCGCCTGGAAGCACAGCGGCTGGGTGAGGACGTGCTTCCACGTCTGGCCAAGGCCGAAGCAGCGGCCGCCACCGCGTACCGCGCAGGCGCCGCCAGTTATCTGGAGTGGTCGAGCCTGCAGGCGGAGCGCGCCGCCGCACGGCAGCAACAGCTGGCAGCTGCGCTGGAAGCCCAGCGCGCCCTGATCGAGATCCAGCGGCTGACCGGCCAGGCATTCGTCGCCGGCCCGGGCCCGCAAGACAACCAAGGAGCAACCCCATGAAGCCTGTCCACCTGATCCCGGCATTGGCGCTGGCCTTGAGCCTGGCGGCTTGCAGTGGTGAGCCGGACCAGCCTAGCCAGCCGGCAAACGACGCCCATGCTGACGAGGCCGCCGACCACGGCACCGAGGCCGACGAACACGGTCATGAAGCGGGTGAAATCGCCAGCACGGTCATCCTTGCCGAAATTGCCGAAAAGTCCGGTATCCAGACGCGGCCCGTCGGCCCCGGCGTGATCGCCGACGAGCATGAGGTGCAAGGCCTGTTGACCCCGGTCGAGGGGCGTGTTGCGCAGGTCACCGCCCGCTTCCCAGGCCCGATCCGCTCACTGCGCGCCAATGTCGGAGACCAGGTTCGCGCCGGCCAGATGCTGGCGACGATCGAGAGCAACCTGAGTCTGAGCACCTACAGCGTCGCCGCGCCGATCTCTGGCGTGGTCGTCGAGCGCAGTGCCTCGGTCGGCGGCTTGGCCGGCGAGGGCGCGCCGCTGTTCGAGATCGCCGATCTCTCGCAGCTCTGGGTCGACCTCCACATCTTTGGCGCCGACGCCCAGCACATCCAGCCCGGCGTGCCGGTGGCGGTCACCCGCATGAGCGATGGCGAGACGGTCCGAACCACGCTCGAACGCGTGCTGCCGGGCATGGCCACCGCCAGCCAGAGCACGGTGGCCCGCGCAACGATCGACAACGCCGACAACCAATGGCGGCCGGGAACGGCGGTCAAGGCGCGGATCACGGTCGCGCAGGAGCCGGTGGACCTGATGGTGCCGCTGACCGCGCTGCAGTCGATGGATGGCCAGGAGGCCGTGTTCGTACGTGAGGGCGAGACGTATCTGACCCGACACGTCGAACTCGGTGCCCGCGATGCCACGCAGGTGCAGATCCTCTCGGGCCTGAGCGAAGGCGAGGAGGTGGTCGTCGCGGAGAGCTACTTGATCAAGGCGGACATCGGCAAGGAGGGCGCGGCGCATGACCACTGACGCCGTAGCCCTCCAGCCGGGCCTGCTGGAGCGAATCGTCCGGTTCTCGATCCGACATCGCTGGATGATGCTGGTGCTGACCCTCGGGCTGATCGGCGTGGGCATCTGGAGCTTCACCCGGCTCCCGATCGATGCAACGCCCGACATCACGAACGTCCAGGTACAGATCAACACCGAGGCGTCCGGCTACTCGCCACTGGAGTCCGAGCAGCGGGTTACCTACCCGATCGAGACGGCACTCGCCGGCCTGCCGCGCCTTGACTACACGCGATCTCTGTCCCGATACGGTTTGTCGCAGGTCACAGTGGTGTTCGAGGACGGCACCGACCTGTACTTCGCCCGGCAGCAGGTGGCCGAACGCCTGCAGCAGATCCGCTCGCAGATCCCAGAAGGACTGGAGCCCGAAATGGGGCCGATCTCGACCGGGTTGGGCGAGATCTTCCTGTACACCGTCGACGCGGCGCCCGGGGCGGCCAAGCCGGACGGCACGCCGTGGACCGCCACCGACCTCCGCACCCTGCAGGACTGGGTCATCCGGCCGCAGATGCGCAACACACCGGGGGTGACCGAGGTCAACACGATCGGCGGCTTCGAGCGGCAGATCCACATCACGCCGGACCCGTCCAAGCTGGTTGCACTCGGCTTCACGCTGCAGGACATCGTCGACGCGGTGGCGGCCAACAACCAGAACATGGGCGCCGGTTACATCGAGCGCAACGGCCAGCAGTACCTGGTGCGCGTGCCCGGCCAGGTCGGCGGGATCGACGAGATCCGCAACATCGTGCTGGACCGACGCGACGGCCTGCCGATCCGGGTGGCCGACGTGGCGCAGGTGGGTGAAGGCCCGGAGCTTCGCACCGGCGCGGCCACCCAGAACGGCGAAGAGGTCGTGCTGGGCACGGTGTCGATGCTGGTCGGCTCCAACAGCCGCACCGTCGCGCAGGCCGCGGCGGCGAAGCTGCAGGATGCGAACGCAAGTTTGCCGGAAGGCGTCACCGCGACGGCGGTCTACGACCGCACCGGGCTGGTCGAACGCACGATGCAGACCATCTCGAAGAACCTGATCGAGGGTGCCTTGCTGGTGATCGTGGTCCTGTTCCTGCTGTTGGGGAACTTCCGCGCCGCGCTCATCACCGCAGCCGTCATCCCGCTGGCCATGCTGTTCACCATCACCGGGATGGTGCGTGGCGGCGTGTCGGGGAACCTGATGAGTCTCGGTGCGCTCGACTTCGGGCTGATCGTCGATGGCGCGGTCATCATCATCGAGAATGTTCTGCGGCGGTTTGGCGAGATGCAGCACCGACTTGGGCGGACGTTGACACGCGAGGAACGCAACGACCTGACGGCCACTGCCACGGTCGAAGTCATCCGGCCCAGCCTGTTCGGCATGTTCATCATCGCCGCGGTGTACCTGCCGATTTTCGCGCTGACCGGGATCGAGGGAAAGATGTTCCACCCGATGGCGATCACCGTGGTGCTGGCCCTCACCGGTGCAATGGTCCTGTCGCTGACCTTCGTTCCCGCGTCCATCGCGATCTTCATGGGTAACCGCGTCGAGGAGAAGGAGAACAGACTGGTCCAATGGACGCGGCGGCGCTATGAGCCCTTGCTTGCGTGGTCGCTTCGCCGGCAAAACTGGGTCCTTGGCGGGGCACTGATGCTGGTCGTCGTGTCCCTGCTACTCGCCACACGCCTGGGCAGCGAGTTCATTCCCAGCCTGGACGAGGGCGACCTCGCCATGCAGGCGATCCGCATTCCCGGAACGGGCCTGGAGCAGTCGGTGAAGATGCAACTGGCCGTGGAAGAACGCCTGATGCAGGTTCCGGAAGTCGAGCGTGTCTTCAGCAGGATTGGCACGGCGGAGGTGGCCACCGACCCGATGCCACCCAACGTGGCGGACACCTACCTGATGGTGAAGCCACGCGGGCAATGGCCCGATCCACGCAAGCGCAGGGATGTGCTGATCGACGAAATCGAAGCCGCAGTGGCGACGCTTCCAGGCAACAACTACGAGTACTCACAACCGATCGAGATGCGGACCAACGAGCTGATCTCAGGCGTGCGTGCGGATGTGGCGGTCAAGGTGTTCGGTGACGACCTGGACACGCTGGTCGAGGTGGCCGAACAGGTCGAGGCGGCTGCCCGGCAGGTCGACGGCGCGGTCGACGTCAACACCGAACAGGCAACCGGCTTGCCACTGCTGACGATCGTCCCGGACCGCGCGGCGCTTGCGCGCTTCGGACTGAATCCGGGGATCGTGCAGCAGACCGTTGCCACTGCGATCGGTGGCCAGGTCGCCAGCCAGCTGTTCGAGGGCGACCGCCGCTTCGACATCGTGGTTCGACTGCCGGAACAGATGCGCGTCGATCCGACCGCCCTCCAGGACCTGCCGATCCCCTTGCCCGACGTTGCGAACGCGGACCGGTCGAGTCTGGAGCCACGCTGGGCGACCGCGCGGACCGTACCGCTGCGGGAGGTTGCGAAAATCGAAAGCCTGCTCGGGCCCAACCAGATCAACCGCGAGAACGGAAAGCGCCGGGTGGTGGTCACCGCCAACGTGCGCGATCGCGACCTGGGCAGCTTCGTCGAAGAGCTGCAGCAGCGCATCGGGCAGCAGGTGGAGCTGCCGGAAGGCTACTGGATCGACTACGGCGGCACGTTCGAGCAGTTGATCTCGGCCAGCCAACGGCTCGCAGTAGTGGTACCGGTGACCCTGGTCCTCATCTTCGGCCTGCTGTTCATGGCGTTCGGCTCGGCCAGGGATGCGGTGATCGTGTTCAGCGGCGTGCCGCTGGCGTTGACCGGCGGTGTCGCCGCACTGGCACTGCGCGGCATCCCGTTGTCGATCACCGCAGGTGTCGGCTTCATCGCGCTGTCCGGCGTGGCCGTGCTCAACGGCCTGGTCATGATCGCCTTCATTCGCAACCTGCGCGAACAAGGCCAGTCGCTGGACGACGCGGTCTTCAACGGCGCGCTCGGGCGGCTGCGGCCGGTCTTGATGACTGCCCTCGTGGCGTCGCTCGGCTTCGTCCCGATGGCGCTCAATGTCGGCGCGGGCGCGGAGGTGCAGCGTCCGCTCGCCACCGTCGTGATCGGCGGGATCGTGTCTTCAACGCTGCTCACCCTGCTTGTCCTGCCCACCCTTTACCGTCTTCTGCATCGCGGCGACGCAGCGAAGCCGCAACTGGAGGCCCACTGAGTTGAGTGAAGAGAAGATCGAGATACACGACGCGCACCAGCGCCGGATCCTGTTGATCGTCCTCGCCCTGAACCTCGCGCTTGCCGCGGGGTTCGGGGTCACGGGCGTCGCCGCCGGCTCAAGCGCTCTGATCGCAAATGGACTGGACAATGCGTCCGACAGCGCCGTCTACATCATCACCCTGCTCGCACTCAGTCGCTCACAAGCCTGGAAACGGTCGGCGGCCAAAGTGTCCGGCTGGCTGCTGATCCTGTTCGCCGCTGGGATCCTGGTCGACGTGGGCCGTCGGTTCCTGGGTGACGCCGAGCCCATTGGTACGACGATGATGGTGATGGCGCTGGGGGCCGGCCTGGTAAACGCGACATGCGTGTGGCTGCTCAAGAAAATCCGGCAGGCCAATGTGAACGTGCGTGCCGCGACGACCTTCAGCACCAACGATTTCATTGCCAACGCAGGCGTGCTCGTGGGTGGCGGACTGGTGCTGTGGACCGGGCGGGCCTGGCCCGACCTCGTCGTGGGGCTCGCAGTGGCGGCGATCGCCCTGAAAGGGGGCATCGAGATCCTGCAGGATGCCCGTGGCGAAGAGGACGCTTGAGTGCCGACCTAGGATGGCGGGTGGCGCAGCGTGTCGAGGATGGCGCACTGGCCGCGCTCGCCGCCGCTGCAACTGCCAATCACCCGTTCGAGCTCCGAGGCCATCCGCTGAAGGTCGTTTAGCCGGTTCCGGATGTCCAGCAGGTGCCCGCGGGCAAGACGGTCGACATCCTGGCAGGACAACCCGTCGTCTTCGGCCAGGCCCAGCAGGCTGCGGATCTCCTCCAGCGAGAAGCCCAGTTCGCGTCCGCGGCTGATGAAGCGCAGCCGATCCGCGTCGGCGGGACGGTAGTCGCGATACCCGCCCGCCGTGCGCGGCGGGGCAGGCAACAACCCGATGCGCTCGTAGTAGCGCACGGTTTCGGGATGGCACCCGCTGCGCTCCGCGACCTCTCCGATCTTCATGGGCTTGACTCTGTAGCGACTCCGGGGTTTAGGATCGCCGACCTGGAAGCGGGCCGCAAATCCTCGGACGCCCGCTCGACTCGGAGACATGATCATGAGTGATTCGTGCGGCTGCGGAAGCACGGTGGATATCCGCGCCCTGGAGGCGGGGCAGCGGCGCGTGTTGATGATCGTGCTGGCAATCAACATCGCCAGCTTCGTGATGATGATCACCGCAGCGATCTACAGCGGCTCGTCCTCGTTGCTGTCGGGCAGCCTCGACAACCTCGGTGATGCGTTGACCTATCTGCTGAGCCTGGCAGTGATCGGCGCGAGCCTGCGCGCCAAGGCCAGGGTGGCGTTGTTCAAGGGATTGCTGATCCTCGGTGCCGCGGTTGCGGTCGCCATCCAGATCGGCTGGCGCCTGGCCCACCCGGAGGTGCCGATCTTCGAGGCCATCGGCATCGCCGCCGTGATCAATCTTGCGTTCAACGCCTTGTGCCTGTGGCTGCTTACCCCGTACCGCTTTGGCGACGTGAACATGTCATCGGCCTGGGAGTGCTCGCGCAATGACCTGTACGAGGGTGTTGCGGTGCTGCTGGCAGCCGCCGGCGTGTGGCTGTTCGATGCCGGCTGGCCCGATCTGGTCATCGCCGGTGGACTGTTGCTGATGTTTCTGCGGTCCTCCGCTCGGGTACTCCGCATGGCTTGGCGGAGTTACCGGGACGAGGTGAAATAACGAGTTACGGCCCGTTGTCCGGTCCTCGAAGAAGAAATGCTCCGTTCTGACGCGTGGCTGGAGCGGCCAAGAAAGTCAGCTATGACAGGCAGTTAGGGAAACTCTGAACAACTCCCCCGACGTGGGCGACAATAGCGCAACGCGATGAGGGTGACGATCGATGCAGCTGACGTTCGGTGATGCCGAAGGCATGGGCAAGCGCAAGCGGACCCGCAAGGAGATCTTCCTGGC
>JAEXZS010000024.1 GCA_023451375.1 Pseudomonadota bacterium | reverse complement strand
TCGCTAAAGACTTCGAGACCACCATAGCATCAGCCCGGAGCTGGCTCTTCACCGCGGCCGTGCAGATGCTCACTCGCAGACTGGCAAACCTATGAACTTACGCCAGATAGTTTCGAGTCAGACTCTTAGGCATTCGCGTGGAAGAACGTGTATTCTTTAGCTGCGGAACAGGTTCAGCAGGATTTGGCTCGACGAGTTGGCGATCGACAGCGCCTGCACGCCCAGCTGCTGCTTGGTCTGCAGGGCCGTCAGTTTGGCGCTTTCTTTCGCCAGGTCAGCGTCTACCAAGTTGCCGATGCCAACTTCGACCGCGTCTTGCAACTTGCCCAGGAACGTGAGTTGGCGATCCAGGGACTTAGATTGGGTGCCGAAGGTCGCGAGGTCGGCCGTGATTGCCTTAATGGCGGCGTCGACGCCGGCGGCGGTGACCGTCGCGGGTACGCCTGTGGCTGCACCCGCGATGCCGATGTCGTAGGTATCGGTCGTTCCCGTACCGACACGGACACTAGTGACCGCAGTGGCGGTCCAGAGATTCACGCCGTCGAAGGTCGCACCGTTCCGAGCCTTGGTGATCTCTGTCTGCAAGGCGTCATAGTCCGCCTTCAGGGCTAAGTAGCTGGCGCTGGTGGTGGTGCCGTCGGCTTCAATGGCCACCGCCAGTGATTTCATCTCGGTAAGGGCGGCGACAATGGTGTCCCCTGCGGCCAAGGCGACGTCGACGATCGACTGGCCGCGCTGTACCGATTGCTTGACAGCGTCGAGCGCGCCCAATTCAGCGCGCTGATTGGTCGCGATTGCGAAGATTGCGCCGTTATCTTTCGCGGTGGCCACTTTCAGGCCAGTGTTCACGCGATTTTGCGCGACCTCCAACTGCTTGTTGGTCGCGTTGAGGTTCTGCAGCGCCACCATGGCGCCGACGTTCACATTGATGCTGTTAGCCATTTTGGCTGTCCTTGTTCACTTCGTGTGATGTCCGACGCCATTTTGGCGGCCGGGAGCATTTTGCTCGCACTCCCTTGAGCAATCCCGAGGCCACCTCGGGATGCAGCGGATCAGCATATCTCCCTCTGATTTTGCTATCCTTTTTCCTTCAACCCGCGCCGTCGACTCGGCAAACTCCGCCTCCAGCGGCAGAAGTTGCCGAGTCGAACCTGCCCGGCGCCGTCAGTCCCGCGTCTTTCGCCGGTCCTGCAGCGCCCGCTCCGCCAGCAGCGTCTCCACCGCCAGCCGCCGCGCCCCATCGCACGCCACGACTTGGGCGCCGCGCGTGGCATAGGCCGCCTCCAGGTCGCCCAGCGTCGCTTCAGCCGGCAGGGTGGCCAGGGCGCACGGCCGCGTCGCCGGCTCCGGAAGCGCCAGCCGCACCGGCGCAGCCGTCGAGATCGGGGACGAGCCGGCACAGCTCGCGGTCATGAGCGCGCAGCCGATCGGCGCGCCCGTCTTCAAGAAGAATGTTCGCATCCTCGGCGCTCCTGGCCTGTTCGACCGCCGCGGCCGTCACGGCGGCGACGGCGGTCCTGGTGTGATTGACATGTTCGACCCGGCGGAGCTGGGCCTGCGTCCCCTCCGCCTCCAGCCGCCGCGCCAGAGCCTCGGCCTCGGCCACGGCCGCCCGGCCTCGCGCCTGGTCCAGCCGGCGCCGATCCAGGTCCAGCGGGTCCCAGCGGAAGCCCAGCCCGCCCAGAACGAGGGCGACCAGAGCCGCCGCCGCTGCGATCGCCGCGACCCCGCCCAGCGGCGTGAGCGCCTTCCACCAGACCGTCATGGGAACGCCTTCCGATCCAGTTCGAAGTGCGGCCCGTCGCGCAGGGTCGGCCAGTCGCCGCCCCACACGATCGGGGCGCCGCGCGCCTTCGCCGCCGCCTTGAAAGCCTCGGCGATGCGGGCGTACAACGGCCAGTCCCACCGCACGCGCCCCTCGACCAGCGCCGCCACGTCCACCGCATGGCCGGTCAGGTGGCGCGACTTTAGCGTCCGGCTGGCCCCCGCCTGGACCAGGGCCGTCTGGCGGGATGCAGTTCGCAGGCCTTCGGTGATCATGAAGTCCACCGGCGTACGTGCGACAGCGTCCTCCACCACCGCGACCAGGGCGGGATGGACGCCCCTCATCCGCGCCCGAGAGCGCGCAGACAGCCGGAAGCTCATGGCCGCCCCCGCAGCGCCAGCCTCAGCCGCAGATTAGCCGCCATCGCCGCCAGTTGCTGCGCCGTCGGCGCCACCAGGTACAGCACCAGGATTAGGGCCATCAGGCCCATCAGCCCGGCGGTCGTTTCCGGCATCCGCTCCGGCGGCGTGGCGGCGATGGAGCGCCGCAGCAACCACCACAGCCCCGCCGTCACCGCGAAGGCGTAGAGCCTGCGCCACAGCCAGCGCCCCTCGGCCAGGGGCTTGGTCCTGCGCCTCACCATGTCTCGTCCTCCCTTTCCGACAATCCGTCCCAGCGCCCGTCCGGCGCCAATCCTCTCCACTCTTCGTCGCTCAGGCTGGCCGGCGCCTCCCAGGCCTCCTCGTCCAGCACCTCGATCGCCTCCGGCGCGCGAAACCGTCCCATCGCCTCACCCGATCGCCGTGATGCGCACGAAGCCGGGCGCGCCGGCTCCGCCCGCGCCGGACAGGGTCAGGCCCGCGCCCCCGCCCCCGCCGCC
>JAEXZS010000022.1 GCA_023451375.1 Pseudomonadota bacterium | reverse complement strand
ACCTACATCGTCACAGCGGCGGAGGTTCCCCCCTTCGCCCCCAGCGTGGCGGTGGCCACCGTGCCGTGGACGCGCAACGAGCGCGCCGCGACGGCGGGGCTCAAGACGACCTCCTACGCCGACAACGTCATCGCACTCGCGCACGCCAAGGCCCGCGGGGCGTCGGAGGCGATCTTCGGCAACAACCGCGACGAGCTGTGCGAGGCGACCGGCAGCAACATCTTCGTCGTCGTCGACGGCGTGGTGCGCACTCCCGCACTGAGCAGCGCCCCCCTGGCCGGCATCACCCGTGAGCTGACCATCGAGTGGGCCCGCGCCGCCGGCATCGAGGTCGTCGAGGAGGCCCTGCCGATGTCCGTCCTCGAGACCTGCGACGAGGCCTTTCTCACCGGCACCACCCGCGACGTGCACCCGGTCCACCGGGTCGACGATCGTGAGCTGCCGGCGCCCGGCCCCGTGACCACCCGCGTCCAGCAGGCCTGGGCCGCGGCGTCCGCGCCCGAGATCAACCCCTGACCGGAGTGGAGACCATGGCGGGGGACGTGGACACGACCAGCGAGACGGCTGGTCAGGGCAAGGACGCATCGGGGGCCCGACGGGCCTACCGTGACGTGCGCCGCGAGCAGCACGCGATCGTGCGTCAGGAGCTGCTGGACCGCTTCGGCGAGGACGGCCGGATCGACGCGCACGAGGACCCGATCCGCTGGCGACGGGCGCTGCGCACCCATCCGGTCATCGGGCCGGTCTACCGGGTCGTCATCGCGACGCTCGGCCTGCTGATCATCATCGCCGGCATCCCGATGGTCCCGCTCGTGGGGCCGGGGTGGGCGGTGATCTTCGTCGGCCTCTTCCTGTGGAGCACGGAGTTCATCTGGGCCCGTCGCGTGACGCAGTTCGTCAAGGCCGAGGTCAAGGCCTTCGAGCAGTACACGCGCGCCCTGCCGTGGAAGGCGAAGATCCCGATGCTGCTGCTCTCGGCGGCCTTCGGCTGGTTCTGCTTCTACCTCGCGCTGCTCATCACGGGCGTCCCCGGATGGCTGCCCCAGCAGGTGCTCGACCTGCTGCTGCAGGTCCCGGGCCTGCACCTGGCCTGAGTCGATCCCTGCCCTTCGAGACATTCGCCCGCTTCGCGGACTCTTTCCTCAGGACCCGGAGGCCGCCAGCGGCCGTCTCGAAGGGAGCGACACGCCGCGGGACCGATTGGCACCGAAGGGAGCCCGCCGGGTACTCTGCTCAGGTTGCCCGGCCGGGACGCTGGCTCGGGGAGCACCACGGACGTATAGCTCAGTTGGTTAGAGCGTTCGCTTCACACGCGAAAGGTCAGGGGTTCGAGTCCCTTTACGTCCACCAGAAGGTCGTTGTTCAAACCAACGACATCACCGGTTTGAGTTCCAGATTCCGCCGTCCGTCCCTGTTGGCGGACGGCGAGGGTCTGGACGTCGCGGTCGAGGAACACGTTGAACGGGACGCCGGGTTCGCCGTGGATGGCGTCGTCATCAGTGACGATGAGCTTGTCGAAGAAGGCTTGGTTGGCGATCCTGCGGAGCGAATCGTCGATGCTCATGTAGATGGCGTGCATGTCCCCGGCGAGGGCGAGGCAGTCGTCCAGGTGGGCTTTGGCTTGGTCGTACTCGATGTCGCCGGCGTTGATCTGCGCGTCGAGGAACGCGAGCCGCCGCGCGATGCGGTCCTGCTCGGTGCCGAGCAGGTCGAGGGGCACGGCTCCGGCGTAATGAGCCTGCATGAGCTTGGTGCGCTCGTCACGGAGCGCGTCGCGTTCTGCCTTGTACCCCTGGGCCTCGTGCTTGGCGACCTGGTGCAGTCGGTCGAACTCACTGGTGACCAGCTCGCGCAGCGCGGTGACGACGTGTTCGGGTATCTGGACGTGGCGGTAGTAGTCCTCGACGGCGGCTTCGATGTCGGGCACGAACATGGACTTGCGTTCGCAGTTGGTGCGGCGGGCGTGCCGGCCGGTGCACATGAAGTACGGGTAGATGACGCCGCGGCGGCTCTTGGCGTTGGTCAGCGTCAGCCGGGACCCGCACTGCCCGCAGTACAGGCTGCCTTTCAGGTAGTGGTCATGGGACTGGGTCTTCTCCCCGGAGGTCTGGTGCGCGGTGAGCACCGCCTGGACGCGGTACCAGACCTCGGGCGCGACCAGCGGTTCGTGCAGGCCGTCGTAGCTGGCACCGCGGAAGCGGACGCTGCCCTTGTAGTAGGGGTTGGTGAGCATCTTGTGGATCGTGGACAGCACCGGCGGCTTGGAGGGCCGCTTCGGGGTCGGCACGGTGGTCAGGCCCCGGTCGATGAGTTCCTCGCGCAGGCTGATCGTGGAGTAGTTCCCGGTGGCGTAGGCCTCGAAGGCCCACGTGATCAGTGGTGCCCGGTCGGGGTCGACTTCGACGGTGCGGACCTCGCGGCCGAGTTCGTCACGCTTGGTGACGTTGAGGTAGCCCATCGGGGCCTTGCCGTTGGTCCCGCCACCCTGGGCTTTCTGGTTCATGCCCTTGGAGACCTCGCCGGCGAGGTTCCGGGAGTAGAACTCCGCGATGGTGGACATGATGCCGTGCAGCAGCATCCCGGACGGGGTCTCGTCGATGTTCTCGGTCGCGGAGACGAGCATGACCCCGGCCTGTTTGAGGGCGAGGTGGATGGTCACGTCGTCGGCGCGGTTGCGGGCGAGCCGGTCGACCTTGTGAACAATGCAGTAGGCGACCTGGTGGGTCTTGACGTACTCGATCATCCGCATCAGCTCGGGCCGGTCGGCCTTGCGGG
>JAEXZS010000018.1 GCA_023451375.1 Pseudomonadota bacterium | reverse complement strand
GGGGAAGCCGCCGCGGCGGCCGCCGACAGCGCCGCGCCGGACGGGACCACTCCGGCGGCGGAGCAAGAGACGCCCCCCGCCGCTCCGGCCGCGCCGGCCGAAGCTCACTGAGCCTCGGCGAGGCCTTCACCTTCGGGGCCGTCCTTCTGGGCGGCCCTTTTTCGTTGCGCATGCTAGAGGCCCCGCATGACGACTGACGACGTTTCGCCGCTGCTGGACTGGACCGGGGACGGAGAGCCGCGTTCGGGCCGGTTCGGGGACGTCTACTTCTCGCGCGACGACGGGCTGGCGGAGAGCCGCGCCGTCTTCCTGGCCGGCTGCGGCCTGCCCGAGGCCTGGGAGCGGCGACAGTCCTTCACCGTGGCGGAGTTGGGCTTCGGCACGGGCCTGAACATCGCCGCCCTGCTGACCCTGTGGCGCCGCCATCGGCCGCAGGGCGGGCGGCTGCACGTCTTCTCCATCGAGGGCTTTCCGTTGACCGCGGAAGAGGCGGGGCGGGCGCTGTCGAACTGGCCCGAGGTGGCCGAGGCCGCGCGCGCCCTGACGCATCGCTGGCCCCCGGGAACCCCCGGCTTTCATCGGGTGGATCTGCCCGAGTTCCACGCGGTCCTGGACCTCGCCGTGGGCGACGCGGCCTGGGCGCTTCAGGCGTGGTCGGGCCTGGCGGACGCCTGGTTCCTGGACGGCTTCTCGCCGTCGCTGAACCCGGGCATGTGGTCACCGGAGGTGCTGGACGGCGTCGCCGCCCGCTCCGCTCCGGGCGCGCGTCTCGCCACCTTCACCGTGGCGGGCCTGGTGCGGCGTGGGCTAGCCCAGCGGGGCTTCGGCGTCGAGAAACGCCCCGGTCATGGTCGCAAGCGCGAGCGGCTTGAAGCGCGCCTGCCGGGCGATCCCGTCACCTCCGCTTCGTCGCAGCGCGTCGCCGTCGTGGGGGCGGGGATCGCGGGCGCGGCGACATCCCGCGCCCTGGCGGCGCTGGGCGCCGATGTCATGCTGGTCGAGGGCGCGCAGCCGGGCGCGGGCGGTTCGGGCTTTCCGGCCGGGCTGGTCACGCCCCGCCTGGACGCGGGTGATCTCGAGCTGGCGGCTCTCTACGCCCAGGCGTTGGAACGTGCGGCGCACCTGTATGAAGCCGTGCCGGCCGGCGTCATTGCGCACGGAGTTCTGCAACTGCCCCACGCCCCGCGTGATGTGGCGCGTTTCGAGAAGATCGCGGCCCAGGCGCTGTGGCCCCAAGGCGCCATGCAGGTCATCAACGCCGGGGCCGCCTCGGCCTGGCTCGGCGACGCCGTCGACACCGGCGGTCTGATGATGCGCGACGCGCGCGTGATTCGACCGCTTGCGGCCGTGGAAACCTGGCTGACCGGTGTAGAGCGGGTCACCGCCACGGTCGCTCGGCTGGAGCGAAGGGAAGGGAGCTGGCGATTGCTCGACGGCGACGACCACGTGATCGTGGAAGCCGGACAGGTGGTGCTCGCCGCCGGCTGGGGCTCGGCGGCCCTGCTGCCGGGCGGTCCGTCGCTGACGCCCGTGCGGGGCCAGGCCGACTGGGTGGAGGGCGTCGCGGCGGGAGGCACGGCCTGGGGCGGCTACGCCGCACCAACCGGAGAAGGCCTGCTGTTCGGCGCCACCCATGATCGGGGTCAGACGGGTGTCGATGTCCGGGCGGAGGACAGCGCCCGCAATCGCGAGACCCTGCGCGCCCGCGCGCCAGGACTGGCCAGCCAGGTCGAGGACGCGGCGGCGGTTCACGCCCGCGCCGCCGTGCGCGCGACGACGGCCGATCGCCTACCTGTCGCCGGGCGACTGGACGAGGGTCTGTGGATGCTGGGCGGCCTGGGCTCACGCGGCCTTTGCCTCGCGCCGCTGCTGGGGGAGCATGTCGCCGCCCAGATCGCGGGGACGCCGTCGCCGCTGCCGCGCCGGCAGGCCGCGCGTATCGCGCCGGATCGGGCGGCGATCCGCCCCTAGCGGCATGGCGTCTTAGGTCCTAAACCTCGCGGCCAAGGGAGAAAGCACATGACGACGCGATCCAACGCGCCTGCCTATCTGACCGGCTTCGGTAACCATTTCGCCACCGAGGCCGCGTCCGGAGCCCTGCCGGTGGGCCAGAATTCACCGCAGAAGACCCCGATGGGCCTCTACGCCGAACAGCTGTCGGGCACCGCCTTCACCGCGCCGCGCGCCGAGAACCGTCGCAGCTGGCTGTACCGCCTGCGGCCATCGGCCCAGCATGGTCCCTATCAGCCGTTCGACCAGGGCCGCGTCCGCTCCGGCCCATTCGAGGAGACCCCGCCGAACCCGAACCGGATGCGTTGGGATCCCCTGCCCATGCCCGACGCGCCCACCGACTGGGTCGAGGGCCTGGTCACCTATGGCGGCAATGGCGAGCCGGACCATGGCGGCGGGGCGGGCATCCACCTGTACGCCGCCAACAAGTCTATGGCGGACCGGGTCTTCTACGACGCCGACGGCGAACTGCTGATCGTGCCGCAGGAGGGCGCGCAACGCTTCGTCACCGAGATGGGCGTGATCGAGGCGGCGCCCGGCCACCTCGTACTGATCCCGCGCGGGGTGCGGTTCCGCGTGGAGGTGGATGGTCCGGTGCGCGGCTATGTCTGCGAGAACTATGGCGCGCCGTTCCGCCTGCCGGACCTGGGGCCGATCGGCGCCAACGGCCTGGCCAATCCGCGCGATTTCGAAACGCCGGTCGCCGCCTATGAGGACGTGGACCGCCCGACGCAGTGCGTGCAGAAGTTCGGCGGCAAGCTGTGGGCCACCACCTTCGATCACAGCCCGCTGGATGTGGTCGCCTGGCACGGCAACCTCGCGCCGTGCCGATACGATACGGCTCGGTTCAACACCATCAATACAGTCAGCTTCGATCATCCGGATCCTTCGATCTTCACCGTGCTGACCAGCCCGTCCGAGACGCCGGGCACGGCCAACATCGACTTCGTCATCTTCCCGCCGCGTTGGATGGTCGCCGAGCACACCTTCCGCCCGCCGTGGTTCCACCGCAACGTGATGAGCGAGTTCATGGGCCTGGTGACCGGCGCCTACGACGCCAAGGCCGGCGGCTTCGCGCCGGGGGGCGCATCCTTGCACAATCGCATGAGCGGCCACGGCCCGGACCAGGCCAGCTACGACGGCGCGGTCAAGGCCGAGCTGAAGCCGCACAAGATCGAGAACACGCTAGCTTTCATGTTCGAGACCCGGATGCCGATCCGCGTCACCAAATGGGCGCATGCATCGCCGCAGATGCAGCTGGACTACGACGATGTCTGGTCCGGTTTCGAGAAAGGACAGGTCCCCTGATGCGGATCGCCTTCCTCGCGGCCGCGGCCCTGCTGGCGACCGCGTGCGCGCCGCAGACCACGACTGGCGGCCACACCCCGGTGCAAAGCGCGGACGCCACCGCCTGCGCCCAACGAGGCGGGACGTTGCGACAGGTCGGGCGTATGCAGAGTTGGCAGTGCGTCGTCGCCTACGCCGATGCGGGCAAGCGCTGCACCGACGCCGACCAGTGTCAGGGGGACTGCGTCGTCGAGGGCGCCAGCGGCCTTCAGCCGGGCGTCGCGACGGCCGGCGCCTGCCAGGCCGACAGCAATCGCTTCGGCTGCCGCACCCCCGTCAATGACGGCGAAGCCGGGCCTACTCTCTGCATCGACTGACCGCCCAATGAAAAAGGCCCCGCCGTCGCTGGCGGGGCCTTTGAAACTTCGACCGAGACTTAGTTCCGGGTCGGCGTATTCGAGGTGGTCATGCCGCCGTCGGCGTTGCCGCCCTGCTGCTCGACCTGGTCCGCCTTGCGGTCCGCGTTTTCCTCGACCTGATCCGCCTGCTGGTTCAGCATCTGCTCCTGCTGCTCGTTCGGCGTCTGGGCGGCCTGGGCCTCCAGCTGGTCGGCGGTGGCTTCGCCCTGCGCCTCGATGGCGTCGGCCTGGCTTTCGGCAGCCTGGTCCGTGGCGCTTTCGCCGCAGGCGGCGACGCCGGCTAGGGCGAACATCGAGACGGCGGCGATGGCGAGCTTCTTCATGGATATTCCTCCGTTGTGGAGCTTAGGAAACGTCGCCATTGGCGTTTGGTTCACGCCGCCGTGAGCCGCATGTGAGAGCCCGTTACTCTCCAGCCTCTGCGAAGGCTACGCGCGCGGCCCCTAGCAAGGCCGCGTGCTTGTGCATGATCACCTTGGTGGGGATGGCGGCCATGTAGTCCTTGAACCGGCCCTTGCGCTCGAAACGCTGGCGGAAGGGGCTGGCCTTGATGAAGGGGAGGATGCGCGGGACGATGCCGCCGGCGATATAGACGCCGCCGCGCGCCCCGGTGGTCAGGGCGATGTCGCCGGCGACCGCGCCCAGGATGGCGCAGAACCGGGCCAGGGTCGCGCCGCATGGCGTGTTGGGATCGGCCAGGGCCGTCTCGGTGATCTCGGCGGGATCGTCGATGTGGGTTTCGCGGCCGTCGATCTCGGCCAGCGCGCGGTGCATGTTCAGCAGGCCCGGCCCGCAGATCAGCCGTTCGATCGACACGCGATCGTAGCGCCGGCGCAGGATGCGCAGGATTTCATCCTCAACGGGATCGCCGGGGGGGAAGCAGGCGTGGCCGCCCTCGGAAGGCATAGCCATTTCCCGACCGTGAGCGTCGCGCACGAGGGCCGAGACGCCGAAGCCGGTGCCGGGACCCAGCACGGCCACCGTCGAATGGGGATCGCCGTCGACAGGACCGCCCAGTCTTTCCAACTGGTCTTCGGGCACGATGGGCGCGCCCCAGGCGAGCGCCTCGAAGTCGTTGATCAGCTTGACGGGGCTCAGGCCCAGGGTCTGCAACTCGGCCTCGGACACGCGCCAGGGCGAATTGGTCAGGTCGATCTCGCCGTCGGTGACAGGCCCCGCGACGGCGATGACGCCGCCGGTCGGCTTGACCTCGCAGCCTTCGATGAAGGCGGCGACGCCTTCCAGGAAGGTCGGATAGGTTTCGGCCGGGAAACTCTCATGATGGTCCAGCACGGGTGTGTCTCGGCCGTTCGGGTCCGGAACCATGCGGGCCAACGCGAAACGGGCGTTGGTGCCGCCGACGTCGCCGACGAGGAGGGTCTTCTCATTCATGGGTGCGTTTCCTGCGGTCGGTTCGGCGTATCAGGCGTCCGCCGTCCGGTCGACGAAGTTGGGATGGGGCGGAGTGTCGGTCTGGACCGCGCCGCTGGAGCCCGAGACGGCGAAGCAGACAGTCGCGCCTTCCTCGGCCGTGGTGACCACGTGGCGGAAGGCGCCGAACAATTCACGGCCGTAACCCCAGGAAGAGCCTTCAGCGTGAACAGGCGAGCGCGACGCGGCCGGACGTTCAGCCAAGTCGTCGACGCCGACCGTGGTCAGTATCCCCGCTTCGGCGTCCAGGCGGATGACATCGCCGTCCCGCACATGCGCGAGGGGACCGCCGGCCAGGGCTTCGGGCGAGACGTGGATCGCCGCGGGCGTCTTGCCGCTGGCGCCCGACATGCGGCCATCCGTGACGAAGGCGACCTTGAAGCCCTTGTCCTGCAGCACCGAGAGGGCCGGCGACAAGCTGTGCAGTTCGGGCATGCCGTTGGCCTTGGGGCCCTGGAAGCGCAACACCACGATCACGTCGCGGTTCAGGCGACCGTCCCTGAAGGCCTGAAGCGCCTCTTCCTGGCTCTCGAACACCGCGGCGGGGGCTTCGACGACGCGGTTCTCGGGCTTCACCGCCGAGACCTTGATGACCGCCCGGCCCAGGTCGCCCTTCACCAGGCGCAGGCCGCCGTCCTTCTGGAACGGGTCGGAGGCGGGGCGCAGGATGTCCTCGTCGAGGCTCTGCCTCACTCCGTCACGCCAGACCAGTTCGCCCTCCACCAGGGACGGCTCCTGGAAATAGGGTTCGATCCCCTTGCCCATGATGGTGACGACATCGGCGTGGATATGGCCGTGCTCGGCCAGTTCGCGGGCGACGAAGGCCACCCCCCCGGCGGCTTGGAAGGCGTTCACGTCGGCCGAGCCGTTGGGATAGACTCGAGCCAGCAGCGGCGTCGCCGACGACAACTCGTCCATGTCGGTCCAGTCGATCAGGATTCCCGCCGAACGGGCCATGGCGACCAGGTGGATGGCGTGGTTGGTCGATCCGCCGGTGGCGAGAAGCGCGACGATCATGTTGACGATCGACTTCTCGTCGATCACGTCGGCCATTCGGCCTTCGCCGTTGCGGGCCAGTTCGACCGCGCGCTTCGCCGCCGCCGCCGTCAGGGCGTCGCGCAGGCCCGTGTCGGGGTGGACGAAGGCGGTGGACGGCATGTGCAGCCCGCCCAGTTCCATCATCATCTGGTTGGAGTTGGCGGTGCCGTAGAAGGTGCAGGTGCCCGGCGAGTGGTAGCTGCCGATTTCGCTTTCCAGCAGGGTCTGGCGATCGACCTTGCCCTGGGCGTATTCGGCGCGGATGCGGGCCTTTTCCGCGTTGGGGATGCCCGAAGGCATCGGTCCGGCCGGCGCGAAAACGACGGGCAAGTGGCCGAAGGCCAGGGCGCCCATGAACAGGCCGGGCACGATCTTGTCGCACACGCCCAGCATCAAGGCGGCGTCGAAGGCGTCGTGGGTCAGGGCGACGCCGGTCGACATGGCGATCACGTCGCGGCTGAACAGCGACAGCTCCATGCCGGGCCGGCCCTGGGTGACGCCGTCGCACATGGCGGGCGTGCCGCCGGCGACCTGGGCCGTGGCGCCGACCGTGCGCACCGCGTCGCGCACCACTCCGGGGAAGCGCTCGAACGGCTGGTGGGCCGACAGCATGTCGTTATAGGCGGTGACGACGCCCAGATTCGGCTTGGACCCGTCCATCGCGGTCAGCTTGTCGGCGATCGTCTGGCCGGCGAAGGCATGGGCCCAGTTGGCGCATGACAACTTGGCTCTGCCGGCGCCGCTGTCGCGCGCGGCTTCCATGCGGCGCAGATAGTCGGCGCGCGTCCCGCGGCTCTTTTCGACGATGCGGGCGGTGACCGCGGCGACCGTGGGATGAAGCGCCATCAGCCTTCCTCCGTCCACAGGACTTCAAGGGGAACATCGGCGGCGACCAGGGCGGCGATCGGCTGCACCTTGGGATCGCCCTGCGCCTGATCCTCGAAAACCCGGCGCTTGGCCGCGCCCTTCAGCCCCAGGATCACGCGCCGGGCTTGAATCAGGTAGGGCAGGTTGATCGACAGCCGCTCGAGACTCGGCGCCATGCCGTCGCGACCGTGGGGCACGCCCAGCACGGTCGGCTTCAGCGTGGGCGTCAGCAGGGTTTTCAGGGTGGGGCTTCCGGGGAACATGGAGCAGATATGGCCATCCTCCCCCATGCCGAGAAGGACCGCGTCGAACCGCCCGCCTTCGCGCGCCAGCGCATGCGCCGCCACGGCCGCGGCGCGATCCACCGTCACCGCGGGCGTGTAGAGCGGAATGAAGCGAGCCGCCGCCGCCCTGTCCCGCAGCAACGCCTCGCGGATCAGTCGGGCGTTCGATTCCGGCGAGCTCTCGGGAACATAGCGCTCGTCCACCAGGGTCACGGCGACGCGGGACCAGTCCAGGTCCATCGTCGCAAGTCGGCGATAGACCGGAGCGGGAGTGGAACCGCCGGGGCCGGCGAAGAGGGCGCGCCCGTTGGCGGCGACCGCCGCGCCCAGGGTTTCGGCCAGGCGGGCGGCTATGGCCTCGGCCCAGGCGTCGCCGGTGGAGAAGGTTTCGATCGTGGGGACGTCACGCATCGGCGGTGTTCCAGTCGCGGCCCGTGCGGGCCATCAGCATGTCGGCGGAATCGGGTCCCCAGGTTCCGGCGACGTATTCGTCGGGCTTGAGGCCGGATTCGGCCCAGGCCTCGGCGACCTCGTCCACCCATTTCCACGCCTGTTCCGCCTCATCGCGGCGGACGAAGAGGGTGGAGTCTCCCGCCATGGCGTCCAGCAGCAGCCGCTCATAGGCGATCCGGCGCCGGGGCGGGGCCGCCGACTTGCCGTCCACGCCCCAGGACAGGCTCATCTGGATGGGCTGAAGCTGCATCCGCTGGTCCAGACCCGGACGCTTGTTCATCACCGTCAGAGAGATGTCTTCCTCGGGCTGCAGTTCGATGATCATGCGGTTGGCCTGCACCTCGCCGCGGTCATCGCGATCGAAGATGGAGTGCGGCACCGGCTTGAACTGAATCACGATCTCGGTCCGCTTTTCCGGCAGGCGCTTGCCCGTGCGCATGAAGAAGGGGACCCCGGCCCAGCGCCAGTTGTCGATGTCGGCGCGGATGGCGACGAAGGTCTCCGTATCGGAGGGCTCGCCGCGTTCCTCGTCATAGCCCTTGACCGTCTTGCCCTCGCTGACCCCGCCCACGTACTGGCCGCGCACGGTGACGCGCTCGACCTCGTCCGGCGTGATCGGCCGCAGCGACCGCAGCACCTTGACCTTCTCGTTGCGGACCGAGTCCGGATCAAGGTCCGAAGGCGGCTCCATCGCCACGAGACAAAGCAGCTGCAGCATGTGGTTCTGCAGCATGTCGCGCAGCGCGCCGTACTCGTCGTAATAGGGCCAGCGGTCGCCCACCCCGACTGTCTCGCCCACCGTGATCTGCACGTGGTCTATGGTCAGATTGTTCCACAGCGGCTCGAAGATGGTGTTGCCGAAGCGCAGCGCGATCAGGTTCTGGACGGTCTCCTTGCCCAGGTAGTGATCGATGCGGAACACCTGGTTCTCCCGGAAGGCGTGGGCCACGGCGTCGTCGATCTCTCGGAACGACTTGAGGTCGCGACCGACCGGCTTCTCCAGCACGATGCGGCAGTTCTTTTCGGCCAGTCCGGCCGTCTTCATCGCGGTGACGATGCGGGCGTACAGGGAAGGGGAGACGGCCAGGAAGGAGGTCACTTCGCCATCGCCGACCTTGTCCTTCAGCCCTTTCAGGCTGTCGGCGCTGGTGGCGTCCACGGCCAGATAGTCGAGCCGCGCCTTCATCTTCGACCAGCTGTGATCGTCCCAGACATGGTCCGACTCAGCCCGCGCCTTCACGGCGTCGTGGACCTTGGCGATATACTCCTCGGCGGTCTCTTCGGAACGGGCGGCGCCGATGATCTTCAGTCCGTCGGGCAGCAGGCCGTCGTGCTCGAGGAAGTAAAGCGAGGGCAGCAGCATCCGCATGGCGAGGTCGCCGCCGCCGCCGAACAGGATCAGTGCCGCCATGCTGTCTTCCCTTCAGAATCCCATTTGCCGGGACAAGTCGCCTTTGCGGCTTAGCCCGCGCCTTTGCCTGCTTCCGCCCGTGAGGCCAACACGTCGAGCACGTCCTGAAACACCATGTTACGGGCATGGAGAAGAACAAGCAGGTGGTAGATCAAATCCGCCGCCTCGCCGGCCAGTTCCTGATCAGGCCCGGCGACGCCGGCCAGCGCCGTCTCCACGCCCTCCTCGCCGACCTTCTGGGCGATGCGTTTCGGACCTTGGGCGATCAGCTTCGCGGTCCAGCTTTCAGCCGGATCGGCGGCGGCGCGCTCGGCGATGGTCTGCTCCAGCCGGGCGACGCGGCCCAGGCCAGGGGCGTCGGCGGCGCCGAAACAGCTGATGCGGTTCAGATGGCAAGCGTTTCCGATCGGCCGCACCGACAGGACCAGGGCGTCGTTGTCGCAATCCGGCGTGATAGCGACAACGTGCAGCCGGTCGCCCGAGGTTTCGCCCTTCCGCCAGCGCCCGCCGCGCGAGCGTGAGTAGAAGGTGGCTTCCCCCGACGTGATGGTCTCGTCCAGCGCGGCGCGGTCCATATAGGCCAGGGTCAAGACCTGCAGGGTGGCCGCGTCCTGCACGACGACGGGAACCAGGCCGTCGCCCTTGGCGAAGTCGATGGTGTTCGGATCGATCATTCTCTTCCACTCATCCCCTACGCAGCGGGGCCCGTAATGTGGGGTTCACTGCCTCATCTCCAGGCCCTCGGCAGTCAAGTACTGCTTCAAGTCCGGTATGGCGATCGCCCCCGTGTGGAAGACGCTGGCGGCGAGGGCGCCGGAGACGTCGGCCTGTTCGAACACATCGAGGAAATGCGTCAGCGCGCCCGCTCCTCCCGAGGCGATCAGGGGGATGGTCAGGCGCGACCGCGCGGCGGCGAGTTGTTCCACGTCATAGCCCTTCCGGACCCCGTCCTGATCGATGCAGTTCAGCACGATTTCGCCCGCTCCGAGGCTCTGCGCCTCCTCCAACCAGTCCAGTGTGCGCCTGCCCGCACGTCGTCGCGCATGGGGATCGCCGGTGTACTTGTGCACGACCCAGGCGCCGTCCTCCAGGCGGCTGTCGACGCCCACGACGACGCACTGGCTGCCCAGCCGCTCCGCCATTTCCGCGATCAATTCGGGGCGTTCCAGGGCCGGGGAGTTGATCGACACCTTGTCCGCCCCGTGGTCGAGGCAGCGAGCGGCCTGGTCGACGCTGCGGATGCCGCCTGCGACGCAGAAGGGGATGTCCAGCAATCGCGCGATGTCGCGGATCCAACCGTAGTCCAGCGTCCGGCCTTCGGGGCTGGCGGTGATGTCATAGAAGACCAGTTCGTCGGCGCCCTCATCGCGATAGCGCGCGGCCAGTTCGGCGGCGTCGCCCATGTCGGTGTGGCCGACGAACTTCACGCCCTTCACCACCCGGCCGTCATTCACGTCCAGGCAGGGGATGATCCGCCGGGCCGTCATTCGGTCCCCGTCTTGCTGAGAGACCCGACCGTCATGCCGCCGCCGATATGGCTTCGGCCAGGGTGAAGCGGCCCTCGTACAGGGCGCGGCCCACGATGACGCCGTGGCAGCCCAGCGCCTTGATCGCGGTGATGTCCTGTAGAGACGAGACACCGCCGGACGCCTGCAGCACCAGATCCGGGCGACGCAGCCGGATCTCCGACAGCAGTTCCAGGTTCGGCCCGGTCATGGCGCCGTCGCGACCGACATCGGTGACCAGCAGGTGCTTCAGCGTCCCCTTCGGATAGCGATCCAGGGCGGTCCACAAGTCGATGCCCGACGACTGTGTCCAGCCCTTCAGGGCCGGTACCGGGACGCCGCCCTCGATCCTGACATCGAAGGCCAAGGTGATGCGTTCCGGCCCGAACCCCCTCAGCCAGGCGGCTACGTCGTTGGGCTGGGTGACGGCCAGCGAGCCCACGACGACGCGAGACACCCCGGCGTCCAGCAGTCGGGCGACGTCATTGGCCCCCCGGACCCCGCCGCCGGACTGGATCTTCACATCGATGGCGCGGGTCAGGTCGCCGATCAGGGCGTGCTGCACGGCCTCGCCGGCCTCGGCGCCGTCCAGATCGACGACGTGGATCCATTCCGCCCCGTCGGCGGCGAAGGCGGTCAGTTGCGCGGCGGGCTTGTCCTCATACTGCGTCACCTGGTCGAACTTGCCGTGCATCAGCCGCACGCAGACGCCGTCCTTCAGGTCGATGGCGGGATAGATCAGCATGGCAGGCCCAGGAAGTTCTTGAGAATGGTCGCCCCGGCCTCGGCCGAGCGTTCGGGGTGGAACTGGCAGCCCCATCGGTTCTTTGATCGCACCACGGCCGGGATGGGGCCGCCGTAGTCGGCGCGGGCCAGGGTCGCTGGCCCGTCAGGACAGACGAAGCCGTGCACGAAATAGGCGTAGGCGCCCTCAGGGACGCCCTCCAGCAGCGGGTCCTCGCGGTCACGCGCCAGCCGGCTCCAGCCCATGTGGGGGACGGGCAGAGCGCCCGACGGCCGCAGCCGGGTCACGGCGCCCGTGATCAAGCCCAGCAAGCCGACGCCGTCACCCTCCTCGCTTCGCTCGAACAGTAGTTGTTGACCCAAGCAGACGCCCAGCAGGGGGCGCGGAAAGGCGCGGATCGGCTCGACCAGTTCCAGCTCGGACAGGCGCTGCATGGCGTAACCCGCCGCGCCGACCCCGGGCAGAATGACGCGCTCGGCGTCCGCGATCACGGCGGGATCATCGGTCAGGCGCACGGTCGCGCCCAGCCGCTCGAGCGCGAACTGAACCGAGGCGACATTGCCCGCTCCATAAGCGATCACGGCGACTTCGCTCACAGCACCCCCTTTGTGGAGGGCACGGCGTCGCCTTCGATGCGGATGGCCTGGCGCAGGGCGCGGCCGAAAGCCTTGTAGACGGCCTCAGTCTTATGGTGGTCATCCTGGCCGGCGACCTTGATGTGCACGGCGGCGCCCATCGCCTCGGCCAGGGAGCGGAAGACGTGGGCGGTCAGGTCGGTTCGATAGTCGCCGATGTAGGGCGTCTCGAACGTGCCCTCGAACAGGGGGTACGGGCGGCCCGACAGGTCAATCGAGACAGCGGCCTCGGCCTCGTCCATCGGGAGGACGAACCCATAGCGGGCGATACCCTTCCGCTCGCCCAGCGCCTGTTTCAGCGCCCGTCCCAGCGCGATGGCGCTGTCCTCGATCGTGTGGTGCGGATCGGTGTGCAGATCGCCTTCGCATTTAAGGCGCAGCGAGAACCCACCGTGGGCCGCGATCTGCTCCAGCATATGGTCGAAGAAGCCGACGCCCGTCTCGATTGTCACAGGGCCGGCCGCGTCCAGATCGACCGCACAGACGATGCGGGTTTCCTTCGTGTCGCGGACGGCCTGGCCCGTGCGGGACGGGCGGCGTTTGGCGGGCGTAAGCCCGAAGGCGGCCAGCAGCCGGTCGTTGATCTCAGGTTTCAGCGAGACCGGCAGGCGCAGGCGGTCGCCGGACTGATCGGCTTCGACGCCATAAGCCTTCAATGCCGCCAGTGCGGCGGCGGGGTCCTCGGAGCGGACCATGATGATGGGGCCGACGCCGATCTCGACGATCATCTGACGACCGAGTTCTCGCGTCACACGCTCGCGCTCGCGCCGCACCGAAGCGATCCGTTCGGCGGTCTCGATCATCCGCGACGGATCGAGCGCCTGCATCGCCAGCCTGACCAGGGGCTCGGGCAGGGCGTAGGGCTCCAGGACCGAAGCGAGGCGACCCAGGGCTTCAGCCTGCGCGATCGCCGCGCCGACGCGGGCCCCGGCCAGGCCATGGGCCAGGGAAAGGCTGCGCAGAACAACCAGGTTGGACCGGTCGGCGATGACCGTAGTGGCCGAGACGCTGTCGGAGAATTCGATCAGGCCCTCGTCCACCACCAGCAGGGCGGGCGCGACGCGGGCCGCCACCTCGGCGACGGCCTCGGGCGAGCCGAGGGCGCGGATGACGACGACGCTCGGCGCGCCCTTCGCCGGATAAATGGCGGCAAGGCGGTCGTAGGGCTCGGCGCTCGGCGCCTCGACCGAACCGCCTTCGCGGACGGCGAGGCGCCAGACCAGTTCCAGCCCGTGCGTCAGGCCTCGGATGGGCAGCACCTGGTCCGCGGGCACGGCGTAGACGGCGGCCATACGGGCGGCCAGCGCGGATGGCTCGCTGGGATATCGGTCCAGACCTTCGCCGCCGGACACCAGCGGCGGATAGGGGGCGGGCAGAGTCATTTTGATTCTCCGCCGAGAACCGAAGCGTGACGGAGGAGGATCCATGCGGTCGCGGTCATGCGTCGGCCCTCATGTCCGCTGCGCGGGCGTGGGCCTCCAGACCCTCCATGCGGGCCAGTCGCGCGGCTATGGGGGCCAGAGCGCGGGCGCCGCCCGCGTCGACCAACTGGACCGACATGGTCGTCATGAAGCTGGAGGTGGTGACGCCGCCCAGGGTGCGGGCGCCGCCGTCCGTGGGCAGGACGTGGCTGGGCCCGGCGGCGTAGTCGCCCAGGGTCTCGGCGGCGAACCGGCCGACGAAGACGGCGCCCGCGGCGTTTATCGACGGGACTAGCGCCTCCGGATCATCGACCTGGAGCGCCAGGTGTTCGGGGCCATAGAGGTTGGCGACCTCGCAGGCGGCGTCGAGATCGCGGACCAAGACGGCGCGGCCTTCCGCCAGCGAGGCGCGAGCGATGGCCTCGCGCGGCAGGCTCGAGACCTGCGCCTCCACCTCGGACAGAATGTAGTCGATGGTCGCGCGGCTGGTGGAGACCAGGATCACCTGGGCGTCCGCATCGTGCTCGGCCTGGCTGAGCAGATCGGCGGCGGCGATCTCGGGCGCGGCGTCGCGATCGACGATGACCATCAGTTCCGAGGGGCCGGCCGGCATGTCCACGGCCGGTCCGCCGGGCCGGGCTGCGGCCTGCTTCTTGGCCTCGGCCACATAGGCGTTGCCCGGGCCAAACAGCTTGTCACAGGCGGGGATGGCTCCGTCCTCCAACTCGACGCCGAAGGTCAGCGCGGCGATGGCCTGGGCTCCGCCCATCAGCCAGATCACGTCCAGACCGGCCTCGGCCGCGGCCAGGATCATGGCCGGGTGGACGCTTCCATCCTTGTTCGGCGGCGTGACCGCGACGCGCTGACCCACGCCCGCCACCGCGGCGGGAATAGCCAGCATCAGCAGGGAGGAGAAGAGGGGCGCCGTGCCGCCTGGGATGTAGAGGCCCGCCGAAGCGATGGGGCGCCAGGCCAGTTTCGACCGCACGCCGGGCGTGGTCTCGATGAAGGGGGTGTCTTCCGGCCGGGTCGCCTGGTGGAAGACGCGAATGTTGTCGGCCGCCATGCGAAGGGCCCGCGTGTCGGCGGGCGGCAAGGCGTCCCGCGCCTCGGCGATGGCTCCAGGCGTGATGGCGATGCGGCGCGGCGGCGACTTGTCCAGCTTGACGCACCATTCCGTCACGGCCGCGCCGCCGCGCTCGCCCACGTCGTCCAGAATGGCGCGAACCACGTCGGTCACGTCGCCGGCCGTGCGGCGGACCGGACGGGCCAGCGCCGAGTTCTTGCCGGCGGCGTCGAGGGCGGACCAATCGATACGCTTCATCACATCATCTTCTCGATCGGCAGGACAAGTATCGCCGAGGCGCCGGCCGCCTTCAGCTTCTCCAGCGTCTCCCAGAAGACCGCTTCCTGGCAGACAGCATGGACAGCGACCGCGTCGTCGCGACCCGACAGGGGCATGACGGTCGGCGATCCGGCGCCGGGCAGGATCGCCGTGATCTGGTCCAGGGCCGCGCGCGGGGCGTTCAGCATGACGTATTTGGCGCCTTGGGAGGAGACGACGCCGCTCATACGCTCGATCACGCTGTCCAGCAGTTCGGCCAGCTCGGGCTCGGGGCCGACCGGCGATTGGATCAGCACGGCCTGGCTTTCCAGCACCGTGTCCTGGGCTTTCAGACCGTTGGCCTCCAGTGTCGCGCCGGTGGAGACCAAGTCGCAGATGGCGGCGGCCAGCTTCAGCCGGGGCGCGACCTCCACGGCCCCGCGCATGGTGACGATCTCGGCCGAGACGCCGTTGTCATCCAGATAGCGGCGCAGAATCCTGGGATAGGAGGTGGCGATCCGAAGCCCTTCCAGGGAGGCGGGGCCGTCATAGGCGAAGGGCGTCGGCGTCGCGATCTTCAATGTGCAGCGGCCGAAGCCCAGCGGCATGATCACGGAGGCGTTCGCTCCCCCGTTCTTGCCTTCCTCCAGCACGTTCTCGCCGACGATGCCCAGGTCGCAGACGCCGTCCGCGACGAAGGTCGGGATGTCGTCGTCGCGGACGCGCAGCAGGTCGATCGGGTAGTTCTCGACCCGGTACAGCAGATCGTTGTGACCCTTGACCCATTTCAGCCCTGCGTCGCGGATCAGGTCGAGGCTGCGGTCGGCCAGGCGGCCGGATTTCTGAACGGCGATGCGGAGCCGTCCCTGGACCGTGCTCATGTGGGAACTCTCAGGTTTTCAGCCGGTCCAGGGCGATACGGTAGCCCTGGTGCGGCATGTCTTTCAGATAGCGGGCGACGCGGACCACGGTGGTAGGGCTGGCGTGCGCCTCGGCGGCGATTTCCCGATAAGACTTGCCGCCGGCGTCAAGCAGACGCGCGACCTGCCAGCGCTCCACGAAGGCGCGCAGCTCCGCCGGGGTGCACAGGTCGGCCAAAAAGGCGTCGATCTCTGCCCGCGTCTCCATCGACAGGAGCGCGTCATACAGAGCGTCGCGAGCGTGCGGTTGCGTCATGCGTGTTCCACTATGCTGTAACAATGGAACGGTCAAGGGGTAGGAGACAGATCGTGCGCCGCGCACTATCTGCGTCGCATGACCAAGGTTCTGATCATCGGCGCCGGACACGCCGGCGGCTCCGTCGCGGCCTTCCTGCGGCAGTACGGGCATGAAGGTCCGATCGTGCTGGTCGGCGAAGAAGGTTCGCCGCCGTACCAGCGACCGCCCCTGTCCAAGGCCTGGCTGAAGGGCGAGGCCGATCTCGACGCCCTGCTCCTGCGGCCGGAGAGCTTCTACGCCGAACACAAGATCGACTTTCGGCCGTCGACCGTCGCCGTGTCGATCGATCCCAACGAAAGGCGGGTGGATTTTCAGGACGGCTCGTCGGAAATCTATGACGTGCTGGTGCTGGCGACCGGATCGACGGCGCGGAAGCTGCCGGTTCCCGGCGGTGACCACCCCGACCTGCTTGAACTGCGGACGCTGAAGGACGCCGAACGGCTGAAGGCGGTGCTGGGGCCCGGCAAGCGGCTGGCTGTGGTGGGAGGCGGCTATGTCGGGCTGGAGGCGGCGGCTTCAGCGCGCGCGCTGGGAGCCGAAGTGGTGGTGATCGAGCGGATGGAGCGGGTGCTGGCGCGGGTGGCGTCGGAGCCGCTGTCCGCCTTCTTCTCCGAACGCCACAGGGCGATGGGCGTCCAGATCCTGACCGGCGCCGAGGTCGTCGCGGTCGCCCGTGACGGCGTGACCCTGGCCGACGGATCGGTGGTGCGAGCCGACGCCGTGTTGGTCGGCGTCGGCGCCCTGGCCTGCGAGGGTCTGGCGCTGTCGGCGGACCTGCTGTGCCACGACGGGGTGGTGGTGGACGAGCAGGCGCGGACCAACGATCCGGCCATCTTCGCCGTCGGAGACATGACGCGACGACCTGTCCCTGTCCACGGCGGCATGCGTCACCGGCTGGAGAGCGTGCCCAACGCGCTGGAGCAGGCGAAACAGGCGGCCTCAGCCATCGTCGGGCGCCCGCCGCCGCCGCCGGAAGTTCCGTGGTTCTGGTCGGACCAATATGAGTTCAAGCTACAGATCGCCGGCCTGCCGTTCGACGCCGACCAGCAGGTGGTGCGCGGCGACCCAGCCAATGGAAGCTTCGCCGTCTTTCATCTGGCAGGCGACCGTGTCGTCTGCGTCGAGGCGATCAATGCTCCGCCGGAGTTCATGGCCGGCAAGCAGATGATCGGGAAGAGCACCCCGGTCGACATCGGCAAGCTGCGCGATCCCGCGGTCTCGATGAAAGCCGTCGCGCTCTGACGCGCCGAGCGATCGCGGTCCCTCGTTTTCGCCGTGATCGCGGAAGGCGTCCTGAAGGGGCGTGACGGACAATTGCGACTAAGTCGCAATTTTGCTTGTGCGACAAAGTGAAGCTGTTTATTGCGACCGCATCGCAAAATCAGACCAAAAGGTCGCAACATTATGTCCGACTTCCCCGCGTCCTCTCTCCGTGCGCTCCTCTTCGTTTCCAGCGCCGCCAGCATGCTGGTGGCCGCTCCCGCTCTGGCCGCGGACGAGGGCGCGATCGTCACGGCCGAGGATCAGCAGCCGGCCAACCTCGGCACGATCGACGTCAATGGCCAGGTCCAGCAGCGCCGGCCGGAGAGCCCCGAGTTCGTCGCGCCTCTGGTGGACACGCCTCGCGCGGTGACCATCATTCCCGAACAGATCATCCAGCAGACCGCGGCCACCTCCCTGGAGGACCTGCTGCGCAACTCGCCCGGCATCACGTTCGGAGCCGGCGAGGGCGGACAGCCGCTGGCCGAGCGGCCGTTCATCCGCGGCCAGTCTTCCGGCAACAACATCTTCGTGGACGGCGTGCGCGATACCGGCGGCCAGTCCCGTGAAGTCTTCAACCTGGAGCAGGTCGAGGTCATCAAGGGGCCGGACTCCGTCTATTCTGGCCGGGGTTCCGGCGGCGGCAGCATCAACCTGAGTTCCAAGGCTCCCCGCCTCACGGATTTCGTCAACGTCGGCGCGGCCTTGGGCTCCGACAGCTATTACCGCGCCACCATCGACGGCAACTGGCGTTTCAACGACACCACGGCGTTTCGCTTGAACCTGCTGTCGACGGAAGGCGACGTGCCCGGCCGCGACGCGGTGGATTTCGAGAAGTACGGCTTGGCCATGTCGCTCGCGACCGGTCTCGGCACGGACACAGCGGCGACCCTCAGCTATTACCGTCTGCGCAGCGACGCCATGCCGGACTATGGCATCCCGCTGTACACCAAGCTGGGCGGGGCCACGGCGCCGCGTCCCGACGCCTCGGGCGTCCTGGACGTGCCCTACGACACCTTCTACGGCCTCAAAGCGCGCGACTTCCTGCGCAACGAGGTCGACAGCGTCACGCTGAAGCTGGAGCACCGCTTCAGCGACAGCCTCGCGATCCGCAACGTCACCCGCTATTCCGAGACTTTGAACGACTATGTCGTCACCAATCCGGGCGACGGGGGCGCAGCCAAACTGATCGACGACCAGTGGTGGATGAAGCGTGGCCTGAAATCGCGCTGGAACCCGACCGCGACCCTGGCCAACGTCACTGACCTGTACGGCTCTTTCTGGACCGGGGGCGTCAAGCACAACTTCGATATCGGGTTGGAGTTGTCGACCGAGGACAACGACAACGCCTCCTATGCTGTCACGACGACCGCAGGGACGGCGTGCCCAACGGGCTTCACCGGCTTCGACTGCACCCTGGTCTATGATCCGGATCCGAACGACCCATGGACGGGCTCGATCGTGCGTGGCGCCGTCAGCTCCAGCACGACCGACACTACAGCCATCTATGCATTCGATTCGATCGAGTTCGGAGAGCGTTGGTTGCTGAACCTGGGCGTGCGGTGGGACGACTATTCGGTGGACGGTGTCGATGCTGCGGGCATCGCGATCCCGGAGGCGCGATGGGACTTCGTCAACTACCAGGCCGGTCTGGTCTACAAGCCCACGCCGAACAGCAGCGTATACGCCTCTTTCTCGACCGCCTCGACGCCGCCCACCATCCAGGGCGGCGATCAGAACGGCGCGCCAACGCCCGCCAACAGCGTGCTCGATCCGGAGGAGACTGAAAGCTACGAGGTGGGCGCGAAGGCGGCTCTGTTCGGCGAGCGGCTCTCCCTGTCCGGCGCGTTGTTCCAAACCCTACGCAAGAATGCCCTGGTCCTCGTCGATGACGGCGTGTCGGAGCAGGTGGGAGAGACCGAGGTGCGCGGCCTGGAACTGGGCGTTTCCGGCAACATCACGCCGGCCTGGACGGTTTTCGGCGGCTACACCTACATGGACTCCGAGTTGGTGCGCGGCGCCGTCACCATCGTCGACGGGGAGCCGGTTCCCAGCGCCTTCGAGGGACTGCAGTTGGCCAACACGCCTGAGCACAGCTTCAGTCTTTTCACGACCTACCGTGTTGTTCCGCGCCTGACGCTCGGCGGCGGCCTCTATTACGTGTCCGACCGGTTTGGCGGCAACCAGGGCGGAGCCGGCGGCGGCGCCAACCGTGTCTTCGCGCCGGAGTACACGCGGATCGATCTGTTCGGCGCCTATGAGCTGACCGACCGCGCCAGCCTGCAACTGAACATCCAGAACGCGGGCGACGAAGAGTATATCCTGCGCACGAACGGCGTGCACCACGCCGATCCGGCGCCGGCGCGCCAGGCGATCCTGAAGCTGAACGTGCGCTTCTAAAGGTCGCCGCGCTCGGCCTATCTTCGGCGGCCCTGTCCGTTCGGCGGGGCCGTCCCTGTTTTCGGCGAGGTCGCCATGCTGCTGCACATTCCCCAGGTCTTCACCAAGGACGAGGTGAGGGCGCTGCGTGAACGGCTGGACGCAGGCCCATGGGCCGACGGCAACATGACGTCCGGCCATCAGTCGGCGACCGCCAAGCGGAACCTGCAGCTTCCGGAGGATAGCGCCGAGGCGAAGGCGGTCTCGACCCTCGTCCTGCAGGGCCTGAACGCCAATCCGATGTTCGTCTCCGCCGCGCTGCCGCACACCATCTTCCCGCCGCTGTTCAACCGGTACGAGGGCGGCGGCGAGTTCGGCACGCATGTGGACAACGCCATCCGGCAACAGCGCGGCGGCTCGCTGCGCATCCGCAGTGACCTGTCGGCGACCCTGTTCCTGTCCGAACCCGAGAGTTACGACGGCGGGGAACTGATCATCGAGGAGATGTATGGGCCGCATAGCGTCAAGCTGCCGGCCGGCGACCTGGTCCTCTATCCCTCCAAGAGCCTGCACCGGGTCACGCCGGTGACGCGGGGGGCGCGGATTTCCTCCTTCATGTGGCTGCAGAGCCTGGTGCGCGACGACGCCGACCGCGAGACCCTGTTCCGCATGGACGTCGCGATCCAGCGCGTGGCGATGGAGAAGGGGCCCAAGGATCAGGCGGTGATCGAGCTGACCGGGATCTATCACAACCTGCTGCGCCGCTGGGCCGAGGTGTGACCTGAGAACCACCCCGAGGTTTTTCGCCTCCATGGGGTGAACCGGATCGAAGCGTGGCTATTCTAATTCGCGATGTTCCAGGATGCCGTTCCCCCCGCGCCGCCCGCTCAGGTTTCCGATGTCGTGGTGACGGCGGCGCGTCTGCCGCCCGCCGCCGCCGACGCGGCCTTCTCGGTGGTGCGGCTGGATCCCGAGGTGCTGCAGCGATCCAGCCGGCTGGATGAGGCCCTCCGCAGCGTACCGGCGGTGTCGCTGTTCCGGCGCACGACCAGCCTGGCCGCCAATCCGACCACCCAGGGCATATCGCTGCGCGCCATCGCGCCCTCCGGCGCGGGACGGACGCTGGTGACGCTGGACGGCGTGCCGCTGAATGATCCCTTCGGCGGCTGGGTGATCTGGTCGCAGGCCGCCCCCGAGGGTCTGGAGGGCGTGGACGTCATCCGGGGCGCGGGCGCCGGCCCGTACGGCGCGGGCGCTCTGACAGGGACGATCCAGCTTCGCGAGCGGGCGTCCGGCGGCGTGCTGGACGCCTCCGCGGCCGAACGCGGCGGCGCGCGGGCCTCCGGCTCCGCCTCGGGAATGGTCGGCCCGGTGCGGCTGACCGCCTCGGGGCTGTATGAAGTCAGCGACGGCTATGTCCCCGTGCGCGGCCCCGCGGCCGGGGCCGCCGACACGCCGCTGGACCTGGACAGCCGCAGCGCGGCGATCCGCGCCGACGCGCCTCTGGGCGCCGCCAATCTGTCGCTGCGCGCCTCAACCTGGGAGGAGGATCGGGGCTCGGGCTTGGACAAGGCGCGCGCCAACGCCAGCGGGCACGCGATCAGCGCCACGGCCGCCAAGGCGCCGCAAGACGGCGGCTACGGCTGGCGGCTGCAGGCCTGGCGGATCGAGAGCAATTTCGCCAACAGTTCGGCCTCGGTGAACGACAGCCGGTCGGAGACCACGCTGGTCAACGATCAGTACCGCACGCCGGCCACCGGTTGGGGCCTGAACGCGGCGCTGCGTCGTGGCGCGCAGGACCTCGGCGGCGGCAGTTTGGAATGGGAGCTGGGGGCCGACGGCCGCTTTAACGAGGGTGAGACCAACGAGCGTTTCGGCCTGGCCTTCACCCCGCGTGGACGTGAGGCGGGCGGCGAGACCTCGGTGGTGGGCGGCTATATCGACGGCTCCTGGACTCAGGGTCCCTGGCTGGTCGCGGGCGGACTTCGCCTCGACCGCTGGAGCAATGAAGGCGGCTTTCGCCGGGAGTACGTCCTTGCGACCGGCGCCTTGACGCTGGACGAGAGCGATCCCGACCGCGACGGAGAGGTGGTCAGCGCCCGATTGGCGGCGCGGCGCGACCTTGGCAACGGCTACGCCGCCCGCGCGGCTGCCTACTCCGGCTTCCGCCCCGCGACGCTCAACGAACTGCACCGGCCGTTCCGGGTCGGCGACGACATCACGGAGGCGAACGCGGCGCTGCGGCCGGAGACCCTGCGGGGGATCGAAGCGGGGCTGGCCTTCAACCGTGATTACGTCGCCTGGGGCGCGACGGTGTTCTGGAACGAGATCGAGGACGCCATCGTCAACGTGACCGTGGCGGAAGGTCCTGGCGTCTTCACCCGCGCCGGCTTCGTGCCCGAGGGCGGGGTGCTGCGGCAGCGCCAGAACGCGGGCACCATCGGCGCCTGGGGCGCGGAGCTGAACGGATCCGTACAGGTGTCAAAGGCCCTGTCGCTGAACGCCGCAGCATCCTGGACGGACGCCGAGGTCGATGGCGGGACCGCGGCGCCGCAGCTGACGGGCCTATGTCCAGCCCAGGCGCCGGAATGGAGCGCCACGGCCGGCCTCGACTGGCGCGCCACGAACCGGCTCACCCTGTCGGCGGCGGCCCGTTATGAGTCCGCCCGCTTCGACGACGACCTGAACAGCCGCGTTCTTGACGCCGCCGTGACCTTGGACGCGCGGGCGGAGTGGACGCTGACGAACCAGGCGATGCTGTGGCTGGCGGCGGACAATCTGTTCGACGAAGACGTCGAGGTATCCGAAACCGGCCTAGGCGTCGCCGGCTACGGCCCGCCGCGAACCGTCAGCGCCGGCATTCGGCTGACGTACTGAGAGCAACGGTCGCACCGATCGCTATTGAAAACCGTTCGCAAGAATGGCAGAGCGGTGCCGTGACCGATCTCGCCGCACAGCGTCAGGCCGAAACCGCCGCCAAGTCCGCCAAGCCCAGGGCCGCGCTGAACGGCGCGCGCTCCTTTTGGCTGAAGCAACTGCATTCCTGGCACTGGATATCCGCGGCGATCAGCTTGGTGGGCATGATCCTGTTCGCGGTGACGGGCATCACCCTTAACCACGCGGCGCAAATCCCGGCCGAGCCCGTCACCGTCGAACAGGCGGCGACCCTGCCGCAGCCACTGCTGGAGCGCCTGTCGGCCTTCCCGGAAGAGACGACCGATCCGGCGCCCGAAGCAGTGGCGCGCTGGGCGTCCCAGGCGCTGCGGGTCGAGATCGCCGGCAAGCCGACCGAGACGACGCCGGAAGAAGTCTACGTCGCCCTGCCGACTCCAGGGGGCGACGGCTGGTTGACCATCGACCGCGCCACCGGCGAGGCCTTTCACGAGAAGACCACGCGCGGCTGGATCGCCTACCTCAACGACCTGCACAAGGGCCGCAACGCCGGCCCCGTCTGGTACTGGTTCATCGACGTATTCGCCGTCGCCTGCGTCATCTTCGCCCTTACCGGCCTGGGCCTGATGTGGCTGCACGCGCGCGGCCGGCCCTCGACCTGGCCTCTGGTCGGCCTGGGCCTGCTGATCCCCGTCGTCATCGCCCTGATCTTCATCCACTGAGAGTGTCCCGGATGCGCCTGCTTCCCGTCATCGTCACCACGGCCGGCCTGGCGACGGCCGCCCCGGCCCTCGCCGCCGACCTGTCGGTCTCGGTGGACATCCCCCGCCTGAACACCGCCTCCTATCACCGCCCGTATGTCGCCGTGTGGATCGAGCGGCCTGACCAGACCGCCGTGCGCACCCTGGCCGTCTGGTACCAGCAGACCCGCAACAGCGAAGGCGACGGCAAGGACTGGCTGAAGGACATGCGCACATGGTGGCGCAAGGGCGGCCGGGCCATGAGCCTGCCGGCCGACGGGGTCTCCGGCGCCACCCGCGCGCCGGGAACCCAGACGATCCGCGTGCCGGGCGCGCGGCTGAACGGCCTGCAGCCGGGCCAGTACAACATCGTCGTCGAGGCGGCGCGCGAACTGGGCGGCCGCGAGGTCGTGCGCGTGCCCTTCCGTTGGGGGGCGGCCAACAGCGGCCAGGCCTCCGGCTCCACCGAACTGGGCGCCGTGCGCGTCAACGTCACCCGCTGAAGGATCACGCCATGAAGAAGACCCTCGCTCTTGTCGCCCTGGCCGCCGCGCTCGCGACGCCGATGGCCGCGCAGGCCCACCGCGCCTGGATGGCGCCGACCTCCACCGTCCTCTCGGGCAATGAGGCGTGGGTGGCCTTCGACGCGGGCATGTCGAACGGGGTCTTCATCCCCGATCACGCCGCCATGCGCATGAGCGGACTGGTCGTCACGGCGCCCGACGGGTCGGCCGTCCAGCCGGAGCATCTGATGCAGGGGCAATACCGCACGACGTTCGACGTGCACCTGACCCAGAGCGGCACCTACAAGATCGCCAACGTCATGAACGGCTTCATGGCCAGCTACATCCTGAACGGCGAGCAGAAGCGCTGGCGCGGCCAGGCGTCGGAATTCCCGGCCGCCTTGCCTGAAGGCGCCACCGATGTGCGGGCGACGAAGACGTCGAACCGCATCGAAACCTTCGTCACCCTGAACAATCCGACCGATACGGTCTTCGCGCCGACAAACGAAGGCCTGGAAATGATTCCCGCCACCCATCCCAACGACCTGGTCGTGGGCGAGGCGGCCAGCTTTAAGCTGCTGAAGGACGGCCAGCCGGCGGCGGACCTGGAAGTCACCGTGGCGCGCGGCGGCCTGCGCTATCGCGACAATCCCGAGGAATCGACCGTCAAGACCGGCGCCGACGGAAGTTTCTCGATCACTTGGCCGGAAGCGGGCATGTACTGGTTGAACGCCTCGGCGCGCGCCGAGGGGCAGGACGGGCAGCCGGGTTCCAGCGCGCAGTATGTGGCGGTGGTCGAGGTCCTGCCCTAAGCCGGCGGGATGAGCGACAGTCCCTTTTCACGCGGCAGCCGCGCCGCCCCGCCCGTCGTCAGCTTCGGCGACGCCGTTCCCCTGGCCGATCGGGCCGACAACCGCGTCCTGATCCCCGCCATCGAGGGCGCGCCGCCGCGCCCGCCCAGCGACATCGTCTGGTCGCTGGGCGGCGAAGCGATGGGCACGACTTGGAACGCGCGGGTGATCGCCCCTCTAGGCGCTGACAACGCGACCTTCCAGGCTGCTATCGAGGCTGAGCTGGCCGAGATCGTGCGGCTGTTCAGCCCATGGGAGCGGTCCAGTGAGATCAGCCGCTTCAACGCCGCGCCCGAGGGCGTCTGGGCGCTGTCCGAGCCGTTCTGGAACTTTCTGGACGCGACGATGGACTTGGGCGACGAGACCAACGGCGCGGTCGATCCGACTCTGGGCGCCCTGGTCGATCTCTGGGGCTTCGGCCCGCCGGGGCCGCGCTCGGCCCTGCTGCCGACGCCGTCCGATGAGGAGGTCGTCGAGGCGCTGAAGGTCTCCGGCTGGCAGAAGCTGCGACTGAATCGCGACGCGCGCGCGGCCATGCAGATGGGCGGGATGAAGCTGGACTTCTCGGGCCTGGCCAAGGGCCATGCGGTGGATCGGGTTTCGGACCGGCTGACGGCCATGGGCGCGACGTCGCACCTGGTCGAGATCGGCGGCGAGCTGAAGGGGCGCGGCGTCAAGCCGGACGCCCAGCCGTGGTGGGCCGAAATCGAGCGCATCGCGGGCAGTCCGGCGCCGCGCACGGTGGTCGCCCTCTATGACCTGGCCGTCGCCACCAGCGGCGACTACCGCCGCGCCTTCGAGCACAACGGGCGGCGCTATTCGCACACAATCGACGGCGCGACCGGCCGGCCGGTGGACAACGGCCTGACTTCGGTCAGCGTGCTGCACCCCCTGGCGCTCAGGGCGGACGCCTACGCCACCGCCCTGACGGTGATGGGTGCCTATGAGGGTCCGGAGTTCGCGGAAGCGATCGACCTGGCGGCGCATTTCGTCCAGCGCACCGAGCGCGGCCTGGTCGAGCGCATGACCCCCGCCTGGCGCGCCATGATGGACGACGAGGCCGGGTGACGGGCGATCCGATCCGCTGGCTGTGGGCCGCCGGGGCCGTCGCGCTCTGGCTCGTCCTGATCGCCCTGGTCGTCTGGCGCGAACGCCGGGCGAAGGCGGCGGCGCGCGCCCGTTCCAAGGCCTGGGCGGGGGAGGGGGAGGGCGTGCTGGTCGCCTTCGCCAGCCAGACCGGCTTTGGCGAGGAGCTGGCCTGGATGACGGCGAAGGCGCTGGGCGAAGGCGGGATCGGCGCGCGGGTTCTGTCCTTCGCCGACCTGGACCTGGAGACTTTGAAGAGCGCCGATCGAGCCCTGCTGATTGTCTCCACCACCGGAGAAGGCGACCCGCCCGACGCCGCCGCCCGCTTCGTGCGCCGGATGATGGCGGCGCCGGCGGAGCTCGAAAGTCTGCGCTACGGCCTGTTAGCGCTGGGCGATCGTGAGTACGGCCAGTTCTGCGGCTTCGGCCATGCCGTCGACGGCTGGCTGCGCCGCTCAAGCGCCGAGCCCCTGTTCGACCTGGTCGAGGTGGACGACGGCGACGCCGGCGCCATCCGCCACTGGCAGCACCAGTTGAACCAGATCACCGGCGTCCTCGCCGCCCCCGACTGGACCCCGCCCGCCTATGAGCCGTGGCGACTGGTCGAGCGAACCCTGGTCAATCCAGGCGGGCCCGGCGGCGAGGCGTATCACCTGACCTTCGAGCCGGTCGCCGCCTTGCCGGACTGGTCGGCGGGCGACATCGCCGAAATCGGCTTGCCGGCGCGAGACGGCGGGGCGCCGGGATCGCGTGAATATTCCATCGCCTCGCTGCCGTCCGACGGCCGGCTGGAGTTCCTGATCCGCCTGCTGCGTCACCCGGACGGCACACCCGGTCTGGCGTCCGGCTGGCTGACGCAGGATCTAGTGTTGGGCGAGGAGATCGGTCTGCGCGTGCGCGCGAACCGCAGCTTTCATGGCCCGGCTAGTGAAACGCCGTTGATCCTGATCGGCAACGGCACCGGCTTGGCCGGCCTGCGGGCGCATCTGAAGGCCCGGATAACGCCCGGGGGCGGCGCCTGGCTTTTGTTCGGCGAGCGAACCCGCGCGCATGACGCCTTCTTCGACGCTGATCTCCAGGCCTGGCTGGCCTCCGGCGTGTTGACGCGGCTGGATCGCTGCTTCTCCCGCGACGCCGGCGACGGACGCTATGTCCAGGACCTGGTCGCCGCCAATGCCGAAGACATCCGCGCCTGGGTGACGCGCGGCGCGGTCGTTCTGGTCTGCGGCAGCCTTGAAGGCATGTCCCAGGGCGTACATGCCACGCTGGAGCAGGCCCTGGGCGCGGACGCCCTGCTTGAGCTGCTCGAAACCGGTCGTTACCGCCGCGACGTCTATTAGGGCTGCCGCCCGTCGGGCCTTCCTGCCATCAATGGCCGAACGAGGGAGGAACCGATGCTATCCATGCTGCTGGCGGCGGCCCTGGCGACCGCACCCGAGGCGCCCCCCGGCCACGTCCTGGCCTGGTCCGACGAGTTCGACCGCGACGGCTTGCCCGACGCCTCGAAGTGGACCTACGACACCCATGCCAATCGCACCGGCTGGTACAACGACGAGGCGCAGTACTATTCCGCCGACCGTCCTGAGAACGCCCGCGTCGAGGACGGCGTCCTGGTCATAGAGGCGCGCCGTGAGGCCTTGGACCCGGCCCCGGCTGACTGGGGCGGGCAGGCCTACACCTCGGCGCGGATGCTCTCCAAGGCCGCCTGGAGCGAGGGGTTCTTCGAGACCCGCGCCAAACTGCCGTGCGGACGCGGGACCTGGCCGGCGATCTGGATGCTGCCGCAGGACGCAGGCGCAGGATGGCCCGCCGGCGGCGAGATCGACATCATGGAACATGTCGGCCATCGCCCGGGCGTGGTCCACGCCTCGATCCACACTGAAGCCTACAACCACATCAAGGCGACCCAGAGCACGGCGGCGTCCCAGGTTCCCGACGCCTGCACGGCCTTCCACCGCTATCAGCTGCGTTGGACCCCGCGAGAGATCGTCTTCCTTATCGACGACGCGCCCTTCCATCGCTTCGCCAACGACGGGGCGGGAACGAATGCGACCTGGCCGTTCGACGCGCCCTTCCACCTGATCCTGAACATCGCCGTAGGCGGCTTCTGGGGCGGGGCGGAAGGGATCGACGACGCGGCCCTGCCGCAGCGGATGGAGGTTGACTATGTCCGCGTCTATCGGCCGGTGGAGTGACCCAGTCGCGTCAGCAGATCGGCGGCGAAGGTCGACAGGGTGTCGTCGCGGGCGCCCATGACGACCACCCGGTCGCCGGGCTGGGCCATCTCCACGATGCGGTCGCCGCACGCAGCGCGCTCGGGCAGGGCTTCGGCGTTCCGGCCGGCGGCGCGGATGCCTGAGGCGATGTCCTCAGATCCGACGCTGCGATCGGTCGTGCCGCCGTAGTAGACCGGCTCCGGCATCAGCAGCACGTCCTCATCGCGCATCAGGCCCACGAAGCCGTCGATGAACTCGTCCTTCATCAGCCGCAGCGGGCTGAAACCGTGCGGCTGGAACAGGATCAGCAGGCGGCCGGGGAAGGCGTGCAGCGTCTTCAGCGTGGCGGCGATCTTGTCGGGATTGTGGGCGAAGTCGTCGATGACGGTGATGTCGTTGGCCGTCCCCACCACCTCCAGCCGGCGCCGTATGCCGGAGAAGCTCTCCAGCGCCATGACCGCGTCGGCCGTGGGCACGCCCAGAGCCTTGACCGCGCCCAGCGCCGCCAGGGCGTTGGCGACGTTGTGCGCGCCCGGAACGTTCAGGACCACGTCATGCTCATGACAGCTTTCGAGCAGGCGGAAGCGCATTCCGGCGGGCGTGGGCTGCAGGTCGTGGGCCGACAGGTCCGCCGCCTCTTCTCCGAGGCCGAAGGTGATCGCCTTGCCGGGCGGCAGGGTCTGGGCCAGCGCCGCCGTCTCGGGATTGTCCAGGTTCAGAACGGCCGTCCGCGCCCGGCCGACGTAGCCGCCGAACAGCTCTCGCAGCTCCTCCATCGACTTGTGATCCAGCGAGATATTCGACACCACCGCCACGGTTGGGTCGTAGCGCGCGATGGAGCCGTCGGACTCGTCCACTTCCGACACGAACAGGCCGGGATCGCCGATCAGGGCGCTGGCGAAGGGATGGTCGGCGTCGACGAAGTTCCGCATGACCGCGCCGTTCATCACCGTGGGCTGGCGGTCCACGCGGCAGAGGATCCAGGCGACCATGCCGGTGATGGTGGACTTGCCGCTGGTGCCCGCCACGCCCACCGAGGTTTCGGCGGCGTTGAACAGTTCGCTGAGCAGCTCGGGACGGCTCTTGATGGTGGCTCCAACGCGCCGGCCCGCGCCGATGTCCGGCACCGTCTCCTCCACCGCGCCGGTCGCCACCACGATCTGCTCGGGCCGGATCACGCCCGATCCGTCCTGCGGATGCAGCGTCAAGCCGCGGGCGCGCAGCCAGTCGAACTTCTCGGGCGTCCGGCCCTGGTCCAGCGCCCTGTCCGACCCCGCCACCCGGTTCCCGCCCGCCTGGACGATGAGGGCCAGGGGCAGCATGCCCGAGCCGCCGATGCCGCAGAAGAAGTAGTCTTGATTCATGGCGCCGAAACCGGGAGGACAGGACGCGCCTGACTAGCACGGGCGGCGCCGGGAGCCAGCGGAACTTGTCATGAAGATCGGCGTCGTCGTCGCCAGCTCGCGCTTTTCCAAGGAACGCGCTCACGCGGTGGACGCCTGGATGGCGGCCCACTTTCCCGACCGCTCCGTCTCGGTCGTCTTCCATCCCTCCAGCTTCGCGAAGTCCGGCCATTTCGCCGGCGACGACGCGGCGCGCGCGGACGCGTTCGTGGAGTTCGCCAACGATCCCCGCCTGGACGCGGTCTGGTTCGGCCGCGGCGGCTACGGCGCCTGCCGCATCGCCGAGGCGGTCCTGCCCCGCCTCACCGCCGTCGCCCGCAAGAAGAAGTACATGGGTTATTCCGACGCGGGCAGCCTGCTGGCGCTCCTCTACAAGGCCGGCTTTCCGCACCTGGCGCACGGGCCGATGGCTTCGGACGCCGTGCGCCACGACGAGGCGGCGTATCGCGCGCTGAACTGGTTCCTCAGGAGCGACCCCGCCTCTTTGGAGCCGTCGCTGCTGACCGATCGGCGCCCGGCTGTGGCCTTCAACCTGTCGATCATCGACCAGCTGGTGGGCACGGCGCTGGAGCCGGACCTGACCGGCCACGTGCTGATGCTGGAGGAGGTCTCTGAGGCCCTGTACCGAGTGGATCGGATGATGTTCCACCTGACGGGCCAGGCTTCGATCCGTCGTGTCGCGGGCATCCGTCTGGGGCGGGTCTCGGACGTGACGCCCAACGACCCGGACTTCGGTCAGACGCCCGAGGAAATCGTGCGCTTCTGGTGCGAACGCTCCGGCATCCCATACCTGGGCCCCGCCGACATCGGGCACGACGGTGACAACAAGGTGGTGCCGTTCGGCCTATATTCCCCAGCCGGTTGATCGACGCGGCGTGAAAGCCACAGTGTCGCCCAATTTCTTGACGGCGGCCCCGCAACCCTCTCGACAGATGGCGGCTCCCGCAGTCAGATGCGGGTCCGCGAGGCGTTAGGACTTCGTTAGCCAAAGCGTTGGGGGACGCGGCGGCTTACGCCTTCTGCGATGCGGCGGTTCGTTCGGAGATCGGGGGATGTCCGGACGAACCGCCTGATCGTCCTCCTCAGTCTTGATCGGGCGCTGTTTCCGCCGCAACGGCGTCACTGCTGGAACTCTGAGTTCCCGGGGCCAGAATGGGCGAGGCCTTCCCCTCTTCGTCGATGACGGTGCGCCAGGCCTTGCCATCCCGCATGGCCTGCTGGCCGGCCTGATAGAGCCGGAGCATGTTCTCGCGTCCGAAATCCAGGCTGTCCTCCTCGACGTCGGCGCCGATCATGGCGACATTCATCGTCATGCCGTTGGCGCGCGCGAACTGCGCCGTGGAGGCCAGGTCCGAGCGGGTGATGGCCTTCATCATGGTGTCGAAGCTGCGCGCGGCGATACGCGCCGGGCTTAGGGTCGCCACCTGGAATTTGGGATCGGGCTTGCCGTTGATCAGGACCCAGATCCGCCCTTCGCCGCCGGAACCCAGGTTGTCGGTCAGCAGCAGCGGCTCGGGCGCGACCAGGAAATTCGCGACGGTGCCGCCGTCGACGTGGACTTCGCTGACCTCGCGACCGGCGTGCTCATAGGTCAGCGGCACCGGCGGAAAAGCGCCCGGAATGCTGGCGGAGGCGATCAGCACATTGACGAACAGCAGGCGGGACTGGACGTCATCCTGTGTGGCCAGGGCGCCCATGTCCCAGACGATCTGCGTCTGGGTGTCCAGGCTGGTGGTCGCGACATAGAGGCGCCGGCCCCTGGCGTGTTCGGCCGCCACGGCCCGCAGCAGGGCGTCGTCGACGTTGTCCAGCACCAGGTCGCGCAGAGGGGCGGGATTGAACACGCCCGGCAGGAACAGCGCCAGCAGCCCGCGCGACTTCAGCAGGCCCTCGGTCTGCCCGCTGGTGTAGGCGCGCGTCAGGGCGGGATCGAACGATCGGCCGGCGAAGACGAAGGGCGCGATCAGCGCCCCGGTGGAGACGCCGGTCACCACCTCGAAGGCCGGCTGGTCGTCCCAGGCGGTCATTATCCCCGCCCCGAAGGCGCCGTTGGCCCCGCCCCCTGACAAGGCCAGCAGGTCGAACCGGCCGTCGGCCGGCGCCTGTCCCGCTCGCCGCGTGTCGGCCTCGAACCGGCTGCGGGCCGCGTCGTTGGAGAAGTCGTATCGGAAAGGCGGGCTGGCCGCCGCCAACTCCTCCTGGGTGAAGCCGGGACGCGGCAGGGTCTGACAGGCGGTCAGCGCGACCAGCAGCGCAAGGACGAGGAAGGCGTGGGGCGAACGGCGCGTTTCCATAAGAAACCTTTGGCGCGAAGCGGCAGAACCGGCAAGACGGCGTGTGGCGCGCGACGTGCCTCGGGGCTAAGGATCAGCGGTGCGCTTCGACGAACGCTTCATCGACGAACTGAAGGCCCGCCTTCGCCCGTCCGACGTGATCGGGCGGACGGTGAAGCTCAAGCGCCAGGGACGCGAATACGTCGGCCTGTCGCCCTTCTCGAAGGAGAAGTCGCCGTCCTTCTTCGTCAACGACGACAAAGGCTTCTTCCACGACTTCTCGTCCGGCAAGCACGGGGACATCATCTCCTTCCTGCAGGAGACCGAGCGACTGAGCTTCGTCGAGGCGGTGCAGCGCCTGGCCGGCGAGGCCGGGATGCAGCTGCCGGCAGAGGATCCGCAGGCGGCCGAGCGCGAGCAGAAGCGCCAGGGCCTCTCCGACTGGATGGACCTGGCCCAGAAATGGTTCGCCGCCAATCTGCGCCGCACGCCGGGCAAGGCGGCGCGCGAATATCTCGACAAGCGCGGCTTGCCGGAGGACCAGTGGGAGCGGTTCGGCCTGGGCTATGCGCCCAATGACCGCGAGGGGCTGAAACAGGCGCTGATCCAGCGCGGCGCCAAGCCGTCCGAACTGGTCGAGGCCGGCCTGCTGATCTCGCCCGAGAGCGGGGGGCAACCCTATGACCGGTTCCGGGACCGGCTGATGTTCCCCATCCTGGACGCGCGCGGCCGCATCGTCAGCTTCGGCGGCCGGGCGATGAATCCGGACGATCGGGCGAAGTATCTGAACGGTCCCGAAAGCCCGCTCTTCCACAAGGGCGCCACCCTCTACGGCCTGCCCGAGGCGCGGCGCATCCTGGGCGCCGAGAGCAAGAACGACCAGGCCGTCATCGTGGTCGAAGGCTATATGGACGTCATCGCCTGCCAGCGCGCCGGGCTGCCCGCCGTGGCGCCGATGGGCACCGCCCTGACGGAAGAGCAGATGGAGCGGCTATGGCGGGTGTCGTCGGAGCCGGTGCTGTGTTTCGACGGCGACGCGGCGGGCCTCCGCGCCGCCTACCGCGCCATAGAACGGTCGCTGCCGCTGCTGAAGGCGGGACGGTCGTTCCGCTTCTCGCTGCTGAGCGGAGGGCAGGATCCCGACGACATCCTGCGGGACAAGGGCGCGCCTGCCCTGCGCCAGGCCCTGTCCGAAACCCATGCCTTCGTTGAGGTGCTGTTCCGCCGTGAACAGGACGTTGAGCCGCTGGACACGCCGGAACGCAAGGCGGGGTTCAAGGCGCGGCTGCGCAACGCCGCCTCCGCTATCCAGGATCGCGATCTGGCCGAACAGTATCGGCGAGATCTGTTCGAGCGGTTCGACGCCTTGTTTCCACGCGCTCCGGCTCGTCCGCCCTGGACGCCTGGGCAGGGGCGGGGGCGCTTCGGTCCGCCGCCCAAGCTGGGGCAGACCATCGAGGGCGCCCAGGCGATGCAGTCGCTGTTCCGCGCCATAGAGCCGGTGCCCGCCGCCCTGGCCCACGGCGCCATCGATGATCCCGAGCGGATGGACGACCATCTGGAGGCGATCGCCTCTCACGGTTTCGGCGACAAGGCGCTGGATGGCCTGGCGCAAGAGCTGGTTCGACTTCGCCTGTCTGGACAATCCCTTGACTCCGCGGCCATGCGTCGCCATCTGGCGCAATCGGGTCACGATGCCTTAGTGCGCGAGGTCGAGAAGGCGGCGGCGAAGTCCGGCGCGCCATTCCTGGCCGCAAATGCGCCCCTCGCCGAGGCAAGGGTCCGATGGTCGCAGGCGTTTGACGCTTCAACCCGCGTGGCGGCGTTGGAGGACGCCTTGGCCCAGGCGCGCGATGTGCCGGGGCAGGATGAGGCGTTTCGCCGGCTCAAGGCCGAGCGGGATGCGCTTCGCCGTGCGATCAAAGCCGGGACGATATGGGAAGACAGCGCGGGCACGTAACCTTACGCACCGCCAGGCATTGTATTTTCGTCGAGGGGCCTGATCACCTCCTCGACCGGAGACGAACTGAATATGAGCGCACAGACCGAAACGCAGGAAACCGAAGCCGCGACCGACGGCCCCCTGCTCGATCTGACGGACGCCGGCGTCAAGAAGTTCATCAAGCAGGCCAAGGCCCGCGGCTATGTGACGATGGAGGAGCTGAACAAGGTCCTGCCGTCCGAGGAAGTCACGCCCGACGCCATTGAAGACACCCTGGCCATGCTGTCGGAGATGGGCGTCAACGTCGTCGAGGCGGAGGAGGACGCGCAGGAGCAGCAATCCACCGACGTCGCCGCCGCCGCCGGAACCGCCGTGGCCGAGACGCCGGCCAAGGCCGCCTACGACCGCACCGATGACCCGGTGCGAATGTATCTGCGCGAGATGGGCTCGGTCGAACTGCTGAGCCGTGAGGGCGAAATCGCCATCGCCAAGCGGATCGAAGCCGGCCGCGACGCCATGATCTCGGGTCTGTGCGAAAGCGCACTGACGTTCGAAGCCATCATGGTGTGGCGCGACGAGCTGGAGAACAACCGCATCCTGCTGCGCGAGGTCATCGACCTCGACGCCACCTACGGTGTGCTGAACCCTTCCTCCCTGCCCGGCGCAGCCCAGCCGGAAAGCGAAGAGGAAGAGGAGCCCGAGGACAAGCCGGCGGCGGAGGACAAGCCTGAGTCGGACGACGACGACGACGACGACTTCGATGACGGCGGCGGGATGTCGATCTCGGCGCTGGAGGCCGAGCTGCGCGACGGGGTGATGGAGGTTCTGAACGCCATCGCCGCCGACTTCGGCGAGTTCCGGGGGCTGCAGGACAAGCTGGTTCAGACGCGGCTGAAGGGCGAGACCCTGAGCGCCAAGGACCAGAAGGCCTATGAGGCGCTGACCACGGCCATCTCCGATCGTCTGAAGACGATGAAGCTGAACAACAACCGCATCGAGGCGCTGGTCGAGCAGCTCTATGCGATCAACAAGCGCCTGATCGGACTGGAAGGCCGGCTGCTGCGCCTGGCCGACAGCTACGGCATCTCGCGTCCCGAGTTCCTGAAGGCCTATTTCGGCTCGGAGCTGGATCCCACCTGGACCGAGCGGATCAAGGACATGGGCGTGCGCTGGACCAAGTTCAGCGAGAACGAGGCCAGCCAGATCGCCACCATCCGTTCCGACGTCGCCGCCGTCGCTCTGGAAGCCGGCCTGCCGATCGACGACTACCGCCGCATCGTCCAGACCGTGCAGAAGGGCGAGCGCGAGGCCCGCCAGGCCAAGAAGGAGATGGTCGAGGCCAACCTGCGCCTGGTGATCTCCATCGCCAAGAAATACACCAACCGCGGCCTGCAGTTCCTGGACCTGATCCAGGAGGGCAACATCGGCCTGATGAAGGCGG
>JAEXZS010000059.1 GCA_023451375.1 Pseudomonadota bacterium | reverse complement strand
GGCGTGGCCGGACGCGGGCGGGCGGTGCGGAAGGTCGTCGCGGCGGTGCGCGCCGGCTGCGACGGGGCCGCCCGGCCGGACAGGCCCAGGCGGTGCACCTTGCCGATCACGGCGTTGCGGGTGACGCCGCCGCCCAGCTGCTTGGCGATCTGGCTGGCCGACTGGCCCTCGAGCCAGAGCTTCTTCAGCGCGCCTACGCGATCCTCGGTCCAGCCTGCGGTCATGCCACCCTCCGGCGAAATGGATTCAATATGTAGCGGTCGCGGTCCCCTCCTGGGCCTTGACCTACAACTAATCGTAAACCAGCCGTTAAGAGACGCAATATGTGCGAATCGCGCTGTCCACAGAAACCAGATGTTGAATCTCTTTTAAGCCGCCTGTCGGCCTTCGGCCTGCTTGAGGCCGGCGCTCCCGGCACGCGGGCGCGCTTCCTGGGCCTGGCGACTTGCGAACCGCGGCGGTCGGGCGCATCTGGCGGCGGATGACCGAGACCCCAGACCTGATCTCCACCCGTCCTTCCGGCCTGCCGCAGCCGAGGCGCTATCCGGGGGTCAACTGGATCGGGGTGCGGACGCTGTATCTGCGCGAGGTGCGGCGCTTCTGGAAGGTCGGCGCCCAGACGGTGGCGGCGCCGGTGGTGACGACCCTGCTGTACATGCTGGTCTTCGTGGTGGCGCTGCAGGGCGCGCGGCCGCCGCTGCACGGGACGCCCTTCGCCCTGTTCGTGGCGCCCGGCCTTATCATGATGGCCATGCTGAACAACGCCTTCGCCAACGCCTCGTCGAGCCTGATCCAGGCCAAGATCATGGGCACGGCCACCGACTTCCTGACGCCGCCGCTCAGCCCGCTGGAGCTGACCCTGGGCTTCACCCTGGGCGCGGCGACGCGCGGCCTGGCGGTGGGTCTGGTCACGGCGGTCTGCGTCCTGCCGTTCGCGCCGCTGGGCGTGGCCAACATCTTCGCCGTCGCCTGGTTCGCCCTGGCGGCCAGCTTCATCATGGGCATGACCGGCGTGCTGGCCGGACTGTGGAGCGAGAAGTTCGACCATCTGGCGGCGGTTCAGAACTTCATTGTCATGCCGATGACCTTCCTCTCGGGCACCTTCTATCTGGTCGAGAACCTGCCGGAGCCGTTCCGGTCCATCAGCCACTACAACCCGTTCTTCTATCTGATCGACGGCTTCCGCTACGGCTTCATCGGCCATGCTGAGAGCAATCTGGCGGTCGGCGTGATCGGCAGCGCGGCGCTGATGATCACCATGGGAACGGTCTGCTGGCTGGTGTTCCGGTCAGGCTGGCGTCTGAAGAGCTAGGCCGCTACCAACGGCGGATCATTCCAGAGGGTCCGCCATGCTGTTCCGTTCGCTCGTCGCCGTCTCGGCGCTTCTGGTCGCCGCGCCGGCTCTGGCGCAGGAGGCAGCGCCCCAGGCCGGCGACCGCGCCGACATCGAGGTCGCCGCCGCCGCCTTCGTCAAGCCGACCAACGCCGAGCGGGCCCAAGTCCTGGTCGATCAGCTGACGGCGGCCGGCTTCGCCCCCGACATACAGGCCTTCGCCGGCGGCAACGACCGGACGGGGCCGATGGAGGGGAAGAACGTCGTGGTCACCGTCGGCGAGGGCGAACGGGACATCGTCCTGACCGCCCACTATGACGCGGTGAAGCTGCGCGACGGCTCGATGGCCCAGGGCATCGTCGACAACGCCGGCTCGGTGCTGGCGATGATGGAGGCGGCCAAGGCGCTGAAGGAAGGGCTGGAAGGCCAGCCGGTCGCCCACCGCTTCGTCTTCGTCTTCACCGATCAGGAGGAATTGGGGCTGATCGGCGCCAAGCACTTCCTCGAGACCCACGGCAAGGACCGCGTCACCGCCGTCATCAACGCCGACGTCGCCGCCTATGGAGAGACGGTCATGTATGGCGAGAACAACGGGGAACAGTCCGGCTTTGTTCTGGCGGCCCTGCGCGGCCTGTGCGCCGAGCGCGGCTTCGACTGCATGCCCTATCCCGTCTATCCGCCCAGCGACGACCGCGTCTTCTCGGCCGCCGGCGTGCCGGTGGTGTCGCTGGGAACCCAGGATGCGATCGGCGCCCACCAGATGTGGCTGGCCTTCAACGGCGGCGAGGACAACGGCCTGAAGGAAGGCTTCGTCCCGCCGGTGTTCCAGCGCATCCACTCGGCCGAGGACAGGCTGGAACTGCTGAACGGCGACGACGTCGCCCGCTTCGGGCTGTTCGTCGCCGATCTGGCGCTGCGGCTGAGCGGCGTCGCGGACGCGCAGACGGCTGGTGTTGACTAAGCCGGTCACTAATCCGACAACGCCAGTCCTTATGAAATCCGGCTCCGGCGTCTTCGCGCTGGGGCCGTCTCGCTTTTGGAGGTGAAGTCCCGTGTCCACCGAACATCTGATGGGTGTCTACAACCGTGCGCCGCTGGAAGTGGAGCGCGGGCAAGGCGCGCGTCTGTGGTCGACCGACGGGACCGAATACCTGGACTGCGTCGCCGGCATCTCGACCAACGGCCTGGGCCACGCCCACCCGGAACTGGTGCAGGCGGTCAAGGATCAGGCCGAGAAGCTGTGGCACGTGTCCAACATCTTCCGCATTCCGGGCCAGGAAGCCCTGGCGGACGCCCTGTGCGACAGCAGCTTCGCCGACGTGGTCTTCTTCACCAACTCGGGCACCGAGGCGGTCGAGTGCGCGCTGAAGACCGCGCGGAAATACCATGTCGCCAACGGCCAGCCCGATCGGATCGACATCTACGGCTTCGACGGCTCGTTCCACGGCCGCACCTACGGCGCCATCAACGCGGCGGCCAATCCCAGCTACACCGAGGGCTTCGGCCCGCCGATGCAGGGCTTCCACCAGCTGAAGTGGGGCGACAAGGACGCGCTGAAGGCCGCGTTCGAGAACCCGACCACGGCCGCCGTCATCCTGGAGCCCGTACAGGGCGAGGGCGGTTGCCGCGAGACGCCGGTCGAGGAGCTGCGCTGGATGCGCCAGATGGCCGACGACAACGGCGTGCTGCTGATCTTCGACGAGGTCCAGTGCGGCATGGGCCGGACCGGCAAGCTGTGGGCCCACGAATGGGCGGGCATGGCGCCGGACATCATGGCGGTGGCCAAGGCCCTGGGCGGCGGCTTCCCCATCGGCGCGTGCCTGGCGTCGGCCGAGGCGGCCAAGGGCATGACCGTGGGCGCTCACGGCTCGACCTTCGGCGGCAACCCCCTGGCCATGGCGGTGGGCCAGAAGGCGCTGTCGCTGATCAACAGCCCCGAGACGCTGAACAACGTCAACGAAATCGCCGGCTATCTGAAGCAGCAGCTGGTCGGCCTGCAGGAACGCTATCCCGACGTGATCGTCGACGTGCGGGGCAAGGGCCTGCTGATCGGGGTCAAGCTGATCCCCAACAATCGCGAGTTCATGGCCCTGGCGCGCGACACCCAGCAGCTGCTGGTGGCGGGCGGGGGCGACAATTGCGTGCGCCTGCTTCCGCCGCTGAACCTGACGCTGGAAGAGGCGCGCGAGGCGATCGAGAAGTTCGAGGGCGCCTGCAAGGCCGCGCGCGACAAGCCGGCCGCGTGAGCATGGTCAGGCACTTCCTCGACATCCACCGGCTGGACGCCGCCGACTTGCGCGCCATCCTGGACGACGCCCATGCGCGCAAGCGGGCGCGCAAGGGCTGGCCTCAGGGTCGGGCCGACGCCGACGCGCCGGGCCGCGACCGCGTGCTGGCGATGATCTTTGAGAAGAACTCGACCCGCACCCGCTTCAGCTTCGACGCGGCAATCCGCCAGCTGGGCGGCTCGTCCATCATCGCCACCGCCTCAGACATGCAGCTGGGCCGGGGCGAGCCGGTGGAGGACACCGCCCGGGTGCTGTCGCGGATGGTCGACGCCGTCATGATCCGCGCCAACGACCACGAGGACGTCGAGCGGTTCGCCCGCGTGTCGACGGTGCCGGTGATCAACGGCCTGACCGACCGCAGCCACCCATGCCAGATCCTGGCCGACCTGCTGACGATCGAGGAACATCGCGGACCGATCGCCGGCAAGACCATCGCCTGGGTCGGCGACGGCAACAACGTCTGCCACAGCTTCATGCACGCGGCGCCGAAGTTCGGCTTTCATCTGAACGTCGCCTGCCCGGCGGAATACCACCCGGACCTGCGCGACCTGGCCAAGGGCGGCGCCGCCGTCACCCTGACCAGCGACCCACGCGACGCGGTCAAGGGCGCGGACGTGGTCGTCACCGACACCTGGGTCTCCATGGGCGACCAGGACTATGAGGCGCGGCTGGCGGCGTTCGAGAGCTATGGCGTCGACGACGGGCTGATGGACCTGGCGGACGAGGACGCGGTCTTCCTGCATTGCCTGCCCGCGCACCGCGGCGAGGAGGTGACCGACGCCGTCATCGACGGCCCGAGGTCGCTGGTCTGGGACGAGGCGGAGAACCGTGTTCACGCTCAGAAGGCGGTGCTGGCCTGGTGTTTCGCCGGCTGACGTCGTCGGCGACGGTTCGCCAGTTGTCTGAGTATTGATTTCCCCCGGGCGGTGGTTCACCGTTCCGGCTCGTGACCGTCAAAAAGGCGGCGCGCCTTGGGGGGAACCATGTCGAGCGCCGAGCTGAGCGTCGTCTTCTTTCTGCAGATGGCCGTGATCATCGCCACCTGCCGCGCGGTCGGCTGGCTGGCCAAGAAGTATTTCGGTCAGCCGCAGGTGGTGGGCGAGATGATCGCCGGCGTCGTCCTGGGGCCGTCGCTTTTCGGCCTGCTGGCGCCGGACATCCAGGCGGCGCTGTTCCCGGCCGAATCGAAGGCGATCCTGTTCGTCGGCGCCCAGATGGGGGTCGGCCTCTACATGTTCATGGTCGGCCTGGGCTTCCGCCGCGACCACTTCAAGACCAACGCCCGCAGCGCCGCGGCCGTCTCTCTCGCCGGCATGGCGGCGCCGTTCCTAGTCGCAATCGCCATCGCGCCGTGGCTGATCAGCCAAGGGCTGTTCGGCGAGGGGATCGTAACCTGGCAGGCCATGCTGTTCATGGGCGCGGCCATCGCCATCACCGCCTTTCCCATGCTGGCGCGCATCATCCACGAGCGGGGGCTGAGCGGCACGCGCCTGGGCTCGCTGTCGCTGGCGGCGGGCGCCATCGACGACGCCGGCGCCTGGTGCGTCCTGGCCATCGTGCTGGCCAGCTTCGGCGACGGCGCGGGGGTGGCGGTCAAGGCGATCGCCGGCGGAGCGGCCTTCGCCGCCTTCATGCTTCTCCTGGGTCCGCGCCTGCTGGCGCCGCTTGGCCGCAAGGTGGAGCGGGACGGCAAGCTGACGCTCGAGACGCTTGGGATCGTCCTGATCCTGTTCATGCTCAGCGCCTGGGCGATGGACGCGGCGGGCATCCACGCGGTCTTCGGCGGCTTCATCCTGGGCGTCGTCATGCCGCGCGGCCTACTGAGCCGCGAGCTGAAGCGTCAGCTGGAGCCCTTCGCCGTGGTGGTGCTGCTGCCGATGTTCTTCACCTTCTCGGGCCTGAACACCCAACTCACCATGGTCAACAGCTGGAGCCTGCTGGCGGTGACGGCGGTGATCCTGGCCGGGTCGATCCTGGCCAAGGGCGGGGCCTGCTGGGCCGCCGCGCGCCTGACGGGCCAGGACAACCCGACGGCGCTGGGCATCGGGGCGCTGATGAACTCGCGCGGCCTGATGGAGCTGATCATCATCAACATCGGCCTGCAGCGCGGGGTGATCGGCCCGGCCCTGTTCTCCATGCTGGTGCTGATGGCGATCTTCACCACCTTGATGGCCTCGCCCCTGTTCGAATGGGTCTATGGCCGCAAGGCGCGCGAGCGCGGTGAGCTGGGTGCGTTGAACGAGGAAAATGAACCGGAGGGCGCGGCGCCGGGCCTCGCGGCCGCCTCGCCCGCGAACGGAGCCTGAACCAAGGCGAGATGGGCGACGGGCGTCGCGCATCTCGCCTTGGACGGGGCTGGAGGTTTACTGCAGGTTCACGTCCGAGACGCCGCCCGCGTCCGGCGTGGTCTTGGTCAGATTGGCCTTAAGCACCTGGTAGCCGAAGCCCAGCGCGCCCTTGTCCGACACCCAGACCCGGCCGTCATCGGCGTCGAAGCGGACCAGGGTCAGGTGCGGGTCGTCCTTGCCTTCCGGATACCAGGCGGCGACGACCGGGTTCCAGTAGCGGTCGATCCGCTCGCGATCATGGTCAATCGACAGGGCGCCGTGGATGCAGGCCTGCACCTTCTGGTCCTTGGCCTGGTAGGTGAACATGCCCTGCTGCCCGCCCATCGCGACATCGCGGGCGAAGTCGGTGTCATCGCGCGTGAAGAACCAGATGGTCCCGGTTTCCGGTTCGCCGAAGCCGGTCATCGGCTGATGGTGATAGCCGGGCTGGTCGATGCCCAGCATCCCGGTGTTCGACTCCTTCAGGCTCTTCCAGAATTCCTTTTCCGCCTCCTGCGGCGTCAGCTTGTCCGACATGGTCGTCTCCTGTTGGGGATGCGGGATCAACCGATCGGAGCGGCTCGGGTTCCTGCGCCTGGGCCTAGACCCACGGCGCGCGCTGGGCGCCCAGCAGGGTCGCCAGGTGGATCAGGAGCAGCAGGGCCAGGGCCGCCGCGCCGATCATCAGGAAGCGCCACGGCACCATTCGCGGTCCTCTCAGGGGATCCGGCGGGCGCGCGCCCCGCCAGCCGCAGAGAACGATGGCGGCGACGGCCGCGGCCAACAGGATCAGCGTGACGGTCAGGTCCATCCCGCGCAGGTGGCGGAGCGGCGTCGTCTTGGCAAGTCGGACCCTTGCCGAAGGGTTAATCTTTACGACGCCTTAACCATGTTGGCCCCAGTTTCCGGGCGATTGGCGTGATTTCCACAGCTGTGCGGTGATGACCCTAGATATTGGGGTTAACGAGCCGTTTACACCCTTGATGTGGTCGTTATAGCCTGCTTGCGAAGGTCGGGAGGCGAATCAGGTGAGCGCAGCGGCGCCGTGGAGCGTTAAGGGGATCGATCCCAAGGCGCGCGAGGTCGCCAAGGACCTTGCGCGGCGCTCCGGCATGACGCTGGGCGAGTGGCTGAATTCCATGATCATGGAAGGCGACGACGACGACGGCGTGGTCCCGTTGGCGCGTCGTCCCTACGTGCCCGAGCCCTACGAGCGGCGCAGCCGCTCGCGCCGGCTGGACGACGCATACGGCGCGCCGGAGGATGCGTTTCAGCGCCTGTCGGCCTCGGTCGACGCCATCGCCGCGCGGCTGGAGGCGGCCGAGCGCCGCTCGACGGTGGCCATCCAGGGCGTGGACCAGGCCGTGGCGGGACTGGTGCGCCGGCTGGACGGCCAGGATGCGACGACCAAGGGCTATGTCCGCCGCGTCGAGGACATCGCGGAGGAGTTGAAGGAAGGCCATCGCCGTCTGCGCCGCTTTGAGCAGGAAGTGGGTCCGCAGTCGCAGGAGGCCTTCGGCAAGGTCGAGACCTCGCTGGGCGCGCTCGCGGGCCGTCTTTACGACATCGAGGAGCGCCAGCGCGCCGGGGTCAACGAACTGCGCCAGCGCATGGACGCGGTCGAGAAGTCGGCCGGGCCGGGCGTTGGCTCGGATCTGCTGGCCCAGGTGGGCGCGCGGCTGGACCAGGCGCAGAGCCGCACCACCGAGGCGCTGAAGGGGCTGGAACGCTCCTTCGCCGAACTGGATCAGCGCATGCGCGCCGCCGAGGGCCGGATCGAGCCCGAAGGCGCCCGCGAGGCGGCCCGTTTCGAGAAGCTGGCGGAAACCCTGTCGCGACAGGTCGAGGCCAACCGCGCCGAGATGATGCGCCGGCTCGACACCGCCGAGACCGAGGGTCGCATCGACCGCATCGAGCGCGCCGTCCTTTCGATCGGAGACCAGGTCAAGGCGTCCGAGCAGAAGGGCGTCCAGGCGATGGAGGCGATGGGCCGCGAGGTCCTGCGTATCGCCGAGAACCTGAACCGCCGGATGCAGACGATGGAGACCGGGGACGCCGAGCGGATCGACACCGTCGCCCGCGCTGTCTCCGACAAGCTGTCGGCCCGGTTCGCGGACCAGGCGGCGCGGCTGGACCAGGACTTCGCGCGCCAATCCGAGCGGATCGAGCAGCGGCTGACCGCCGCCGACGACCGCCACGCCATGGCGCTGGAGAAGCTGGGCGGCGAGATCGCGCGCATCTCGGACCGGCTCAGCGAACGCATCAGCCAGTCCGAGCGCCGCTCGGCCCAGGCGCTGGAGGACATCGGCCGTCGCCTGGCCGAGAGCTCCGATCGGATCGAGCAGCGCTATGACCGCGCTTCGGGCGAACTGGCCGAACGGATGCGGATGAGCGAGGAGCGCACCGCCCGACTGCTGGCGGAGGCGCGCGAGAATATGCAGGCGCGGTCGCCGACGGCGATCCGCGACGTGCCGCTCGAATCGCCCGAGCCCGCCTTCCATGCCGTGGCCGAGCGCGCCCAGCCGGACTGGCGCGCGGCCGCCTTCCCCGACGAGTCGTTCGGCGCGGACGACTGGTCTGCCGATCCCGTGGCGCCGGAAGCGGCGGCCGCCGCGCCCTTCCCGACCAGCATGGTCGTGGACGAGACGCCGGTCATCGAAACGGCCGCGGCCGCACCGGACGAGGCCGATGCGCCCCAAGCCCATGCGACCCAGGCCCATGTGACCCAAGTCCATGCGCCTAAGGCCGACGCGTTCCAAGCGCAGGCGCCCAAGGCCGCCGCGCCGGCGGCCGGCCCGTTCGGTCCATTCGGCGGTTTCGGCGGCGCCGATGTCGACGATGCGCTGGCGGCGACCGCGCCGCGCGGGGACGACGGCGTCGTCACCACCGCCGACGAGGCCTTCGGCGCCGACGACGACAGCTATGCCGCCGAGACCGACTTCATCGATCCGCGCCGCATCCGCGCCAGCATGGGCGCCGCGGCGGCGGCCGGACGCGCCTCCTCGACCCGCACCGCCATCGACGCCGCCCGCGCCGCCATGACCGAGGCGGCGGACGAGGAGCCGGCGCCGCGCAAGGGCTTCGGCCTGAAGCCGCGGCGGGGCGGCAAGTCCAAGCTGCAGGAGCGGCTGGACAAGCAGGCGGCCAAGGACGGTTCGACCGTCAAGAAGACCTTCCTCGCCTCGGCCACCGCCATGGCTCTGGTGGGCGGCGGCTACGGCTATGTCGCCCTGATGAACGACGGCGCGGCAGACCTGCCGGGTTTCGGAGGAGCGACGGCGGAGGCCGCGCCCATGGCCCTGTCGCTGACGCCGGTGCGCCCCAAGGCGGCGCCGGATCAGGGCGCGGGCGTCTATGACGAAGCCCTGGCCCAGATCGACGCCGGGGACCCGGGCGGGTTGGAGACGCTGAAGCGCGCCGCCAACCTGGGCCACGCGCCGGCGCAGGCGCATCTGGCGTCGCTCTACCAGACCGGCGACGGGGCGCCGGTCGACCTGGCCGAAAGCCGGCGCTGGGCGCGCCGGGCGGCCGAGGGCGGCGACCCGCGCGGCATGCACGTCTACGCCATGGAGCTGTACGACGGCGTCGGCGGCGAGCGGAACCGGGCCGAGGCGCTGATCTGGCTGCAGCGCGCGGCCGAGCGCGGCCTGGTGGACAGCCAGTACAACGTGGCTCGGCTTTACGAGAACGGCGACGAGGGCATCGCCCCGAACCCGACCGAGGCGCTGAAGTGGTACATGATCGCCGCGCGCGGCGGGGACCAGCAGGCGCAGGAGGCGGTGACCCGTTTGCGGCCGACCGCCAGCGCCGCCGCCCAGGGCGCCGCCCGCGCCTCCGCCGACGCCTTCATGGCCCAGGCCGGCGCCACGAGCGCCAACGGCTGATCTTTCTTCCGACCCGGGTGGCGACGCGTCGCCCGGGTCGCTAAGACCCTCCCGTCGCCGTCCGGCGCCTTGCCCGTTCGTTCCAGCCGAAGGCGCGTCCTTTGGATATCTACCTGCCGATCGCCGAGGTTTCGGTGAACTGGCCGACCCTGGTGATCCTGGGTGCGGTGGTCGGATTCGTGTCCGGCCTGTTCGGCATCGGCGGCGGTTTCCTGATGGCGCCGATCCTGGTCTTCCTGGGCATCCCGCCGACCGTGGCGGTGGCGAGCCAGGCCAGCCACGTGGTGGCGTCCTCCACCTCCGGCGTCATCCGCTACTCCGGCCAGGGGGCGGTGGATTTCCGCATGGGAGCGGTGATGGCCGGCGGCGGCGCGGTCGGCGCCCTGCTGGGCGTCGAGTTGTTCCGCTACCTGCGCCTGCTGGGCCAGGCGGACCTGGTGGTGGCCCTGTCCTATCTGCTGTTCCTCGGCGCCATCGGCTCGCTGATGCTGTACGAGAGCCTGACGGCCATTCTGCGCCGCCGCCGGGGCCTGCCCGCGCCCCGCAAGGACCGGCGCCGGCCGATGTGGTTGTACGGCCTGCCGCTCAGGATGCGCTTCCCGAAGTCGGGCCTCTACATCAGCGCCATCCCGCCTTTCGGGCTGGGGGTCTTCGCCGGGATACTGTCGGCCATCATGGGGGTGGGGGGCGGCTTCATCCTGGTTCCGGCCATGCTCTATGTGCTGCGGATGAAGGCCGGCGTGGTGGTCGGCACCAGCCTGTTCCAGATCATCCTCACCACCGCCATCACCACCATCCTGCAGGCGGGCCGGAACCAGACGGTGGACATCGTGCTGTCCACCATCCTGCTGCTGGGCGGCGTCATCGGCGCCCAGATCGGCGCGCGTTTCGCCGGCCGCTTCCGAGCGGAGGAGCTGCGCGCGGCCCTGGGCCTGATCGTGCTGCTGGTCGGCATGCAGATGGGGCTGGAGCTGTTCGTCCGCCCCAACGACATCTTCATGATCGCGCCGGGGGCGCCGGACTGATGCAGGCGCTCCCTCCGCCCCCGCCCCCGCCCGCGATCGAGGCGCCGGCGCTGGACCGATCCCAGGCGACGACCGGCGACCTGCGCGTCGCGGCCGCCCTGACCGACGCGCGCATCCACGTCGACTCCAGCTTCAGCGGCGCCTCGATCGTGCTGTACGGCGCGGTGTTCAATCCCACGGACGATCCGGCCGACGTGGTCGTGGTGGTGCGCGGCCCCGAGGCGCCGATCCGGCTGGTCAAGAAGACGCGCAACATGGGCGTCTGGCTGAACAGCCGGCCCGTGCTGTTCGAGGGCGCGCCGGGCTTCTACATGACCGCCTCGACCCGGCCGCTCAGCGAGATCGCCGACTTCGGCCAGCTGCGTCGCCTGGGCGTCGGCGTCGATCACCTGCGCATCGACGCCCCTGAGGAGAGCCGGACCGTCACCCGCTACGGCGTGCGCGACGTGGTCGTCAGCCGGCTGGGCGAGGACTATCTCGACTGGCGCCGCGCGGTCATCCGCCTGAAGGAGGCCGCCCAGCTCTACGACACCGATCCGGGCGGCGTGGAGTTCGTCGATCGCGGCCTGTTCCGCGCCGAAGTCGAACTGCCGGCCGTGGCGCCCACCGGCAAATACTACGCCGAGGTCTGGCTGTTCCAGGACGGCGAGCCGCGCTCGGTGTCCAACCTGACCCTGACGGTGGAGAAGGTCGGGCTGGAGCGCGACATCTATGAGTTCGCCCACCGCCGGCCATGGCTCTACGGCCTGCTGTGCGTCGTGCTGGCGGCACTCACCGGCTACGGCGCCTCGCGGATATTCAGCCGACGGAGCTGAAGCCCAGTTCGGCGCGCAAGGCCTCCGCCGTCACGCCGCCGGCGCGCAGTTCGGCCAGGGTGACGGAGCGGTCGCGCTTGGCGTAGCGCCGCCCGTCCGGGCCGGTCAGCAGCCGGTGATGGCGATAAGTCGGCGCGGGCCAGCCCATCAGGGTCTGGATCAGCCGCTGGACGTGCGTGGCCTCGAACAGGTCCTGGCCCCGGATGACGTGGGTGATCCCCTGCAGGGCGTCGTCGTTGGTGACCGCCAGATGATAGGCGACCCCCGTGTCCTTGCGCGCCAGCACCACGTCGCCGGCGGCGTCCGGGCGGGCGGGCACGGCGCCGTGCTGTCCCTCCGGCCCCGCACCCTCCTCCAAGAAGGCGAGGCTGTCCCAGGCGGTCTCGCCCAGCGTCTCGCGCGCGCGATCCAGCGACAGCCGCCAGGCGAAAGGGCGTCCCTCCGCGAGCAGTCGCGCCTCTTCGTCCGCAGCATGGGGGCCCGGCCGCACGACTTCCATGGCGCCGTGCGGGGCGTCTCCGATCGCGTCCAGGATTTCCTTCCGGGTCCGGAAGCAGCGATACAATAGGCCGCGCGCGACCAGGTCGCCGATCACGGCGGTGTAGGCGGCCAGGTGTTCCGACTGACGCCGCACGGGCGCTTCCCAATCCATGCCCAGCCACGCCAGATCTTCCAGGATGCCGGCGTCGTGCTCCGGCCTGCAGCGCGTGGGGTCGATGTCCTCGATCCGCAGCACGAAACGCCCGCCGGCTTCTCGCGCCGCCGTCCAGGCGGTCAGCGCCGAGAAGGCGTGGCCCTTGTGCAGCCGGCCGGTGGGCGAGGGGGCGAAGCGGGTGGCGAACATCGGGGCATCCTAGCGCCTTCCGGACGCGGGCAGGAGGCTTGACCTTGCGGGGGCCGCGCCACGCCGTAAGCTGCGGCATGGCCGTCGCCCCGACCCCCGCAGAGATCGCCGCCGCGCGCGAGGCGCTGGCCGCCGCCGACCCCGCGCTGGCGCGCGCGCACGCGCAGACGCCCGCGTTCGAATGGCGGCTGCGCCCGGGCGGCTACGAGGGTCTGTTCCGCATGATCGTGGAGCAGCAGGTCTCGGTCGCCGCCGCCGCCTCCATCTGGGCGCGGACCGTCGAAGGGCTGGGCGGGGCCGTGACGCCCCAGGCTGTGCTGGCGCGCGACATCGAGACGCTGAGGACCTTCGGCCTCTCGGGACAGAAGGCGAAGTACGGCCGCGAGATCGCGCTGGCCCAGGTCGAGGGTCGCGTCGACCTGGAGCATATGCAGACATTGTCCGACGAAGAGGCCATCGCGGCCCTGACCGCCATCAAGGGCGTCGGCAAGTGGACGGCCGAAACCTATCTCATGTTCTGCGAGGGGCGGCTGAATGTCTTTCCCGGCGGCGACGTGGCGCTGCAGGAGGCGATGCGCTGGGCCGATCGGGCCGAGCTGCGGCCCAATGAGAAGCAAGCCTACGCCCGCGCCGAGATCTGGCGGCCGCATCGGGGGGTGGCGGCGCATCTGCTCTGGGGATGGTATGGCGGCGTCAGGCGCGGCGAGATCGTGCTGGAGGACGTGACCCCGTGACCCCCATCGACCCGGCGCTGACTGAGCCCCTGCGCGATCCCCAGACGGTGCTGAGCGCCCTGGACTTCGCCGGCGTGGCCGTCTTCGCCGCCACCGGCGCCCTGGCCGCCGCGCGCGAGAAGCACGACCTTGTCACCTTCGCCTTCTTCGCCTCCATCACCGGCGTGGGCGGCGGCACCCTGCGCGACCTGCTGCTGGGCCTGCCCGTCTTCTGGGTGCAGGACTGGCGCTACATCGCCGTTTGTCTGCTGGCGGCGCTGGGCATCTGGCTGACCGGTCAGCGGGACTGGCGATTCCGGGCCCTGCTGTGGCTCGATGCGGCCGGGCTTGGGGCCTATGGCGTCATGGGCGCGGCCAAGGCCGAGGCGATCGGCGCGGCGCCGCTGCTGTGCATCGTCATGGGCGCGCTGACCGCCTGCTTCGGCGGCGTGGTGCGCGACCTTCTCGCCGGCCAGCCGTCGATCCTGCTGAGGCGCGAGATCACCGTCTCCGCCGCCATCGTGGCCGCCACCCTCTATGTCGGGCTGCGCGCCCTGGACGTCGGGGTCTGGCCCGCCGCGGCCGTCGCCGCCCTGGCGGGGTTCGCGCTGCGCGGCGGGGCGTTGCAGTGGGGCTGGAGCCTGCCCGGTTTCCCTTCGCGCGCCTGAGCGGATTCTTCGCCTCTTCGTCATGGCGGCGTCTTCGAATCGGGATTAGAGTCGCGGCCTCAGACTAGGAAGGAGACGCGTCTTCAGTCCTGTCGCCTCCACACCCCCCGCCATGGACGGGAGGCCCTGATGCAGGTCCTCCACAACGCGCCGTCGGGCTGGCCGGCCCTGGTGCTGAACGCCGACTTTCGGCCGCTGTCCTACTATCCCCTGTCGTTGTGGCCGTGGGAGGAGACGGTCAAGGCGGTCTATCAGGACCGCGTCGAGGTGGTGTCCCTCTACGACAAGATCGTCCGCTCTCCCTCGATGGAGATGCAGCTGCCCAGCGTGATCGCGCTGAAGAGCTATGTCGACCAGGATCGCAGCCCCGCCTTCACCCGCTTCAACGTCTTTCTGCGCGACGGCTTCGCCTGTCAGTACTGCGGCGAGTCCACCGAACTGACCTTCGATCATGTCATCCCCCGCTCCCAGGGCGGCCGCACGACCTGGGAGAACATCGTCGCCGCCTGCGGCCCCTGCAACCTGACCAAGGGCGGCCGCACCCCCCGCCAAGCCCTCATGCCGATCCGCCGCGATCCCTATCGCCCCAACGCCTGGCAGCTGCAGGATGCCGGCCGCCGCTTTCCGCCCAACTACCTGCACCAGAGCTGGCTGGACTACCTGTACTGGGACATCGAACTCGAACCTTAGGGTTCTTTTCGGTTGCTCGAAGCTGCTCAAACACCCTTGTGGTGGGCAGGTTCAGGGTTCGTTCTTTTTCCGCTGATTTCTCGACTATCCTCCCAAATCCTCCCGTCTGGTGACCATTTGGTGACCAAAAACGGGACCAGAAACGCGGCCCTGATTGGGCGCGAGGAGGTGTCAAGTGGCTCAGAACCCGAGGTCCGCCAAGATTACGAAGAGGGTAGTCGATTCTCTGGCGCCGGAAGGCGATCGCTACACGGTGTGGGACACGCAGCTGAAAGGCTTCGGTGTCCGCGTCTCGACGAGCGACAAGAAGACTTACGTCGTGCGCTATCGCACGATCGGCCGGGCGGACCGGCTCCTGCAAATCGCACGGCACGGGGTGGTGACTGCGGAAGAGGCGCGCGACCGCGCTGCTGCCGTCCTGGCTGCAGTCACAGCCGGCGGCGACCCGCAGGCGGCTAAGGTCGAACGGCGCGAGGAACTGACGATGTCGGAGCTCTGCGACCTCTACATGAAGGAGGGCGTGACGATGAAGAAGGCGACGACCCTGAGGATCGACCGCATCCGTATCGCCCGCCATATCAAGCCCCGCCTCGGCAGGATGAAGGTCACCGATATCGGCCGAGCGGACATCGAGCGGCTGATGGTCGACGTTGGCTCCGGACGCATTCGTGGCGAGGCGACGCCGCACACGCGCGGCGGCATTCATGCGGCATCTCGGACGGTCGGTCTCCTAGGCGGCATCTTCACCTTCGCCGTCGAGCGGGAGTTCGTGAAGACCAACCCCACGCGCGGCGTGAAGCGCTACAAGGACAACCGTCGCGATCGTTTCCTTTCCCCGGCCGAACTGGCCCGGCTCGGTGACGTCCTGGCGGAGCTCGAGAAGCACGGGGGCGATCCGCGCCACATCAACATTATCCGCCTTCTGGCGCTGACCGGCGCCCGCAAAAACGAGATCGCCAGGCTCAAGTGGTCGGAGATCGATCGCACCATGGGGATGCTCCGGCTTGAGGATTCCAAGACCGGGGCGAAGGTCATCCGTCTCGGGAGTGCGGCGCTGAAGTTGATCGAAGGGCTGCTCTCGAACGGGAGCATCTATGTGTTCCCGGATCGGAGGGATCCTAAACGTCCGATCGCCAACCTCGACTGGGCCTGGTTCGGCATTCGCAAACGCGCCGGGATGGAAGACCTTCGGATTCATGATCTTCGCCACAGCTTCGCGAGCGCAGGCCTCGCCGGTGGCGAAGGACTTCAGCTGATCGGCAAGCTGCTCGGCCACAGTCACGTCAGCACCACCAGCCGGTACGCCCATCTGGCGGATGACCCCGTCCGAGCGGCGGCCGACCGGATCAGCGAGAGCGTCGCCGCCTCTCTCGCGGGCTGGTCGGTTGACGAAGGACAGACGGCCCATTGAAAGAAAGCCGCCCGGCGGATCGCCGGGCGGCCGAAGCTGTCGCGATAGACTGGGAAGCTAGGCGCCCTCGTGGGCGGCCTCACCCCAATGTCCGGCTTGGCGAGGCTGGCTCGACGAAGACCGGAGGCCCGAGAGCTGGCTGCGCGCCCACTCATGCAGCAGGCTCTTGGGATAGTAGGGCGTTCGCCCGAGATGGGTGCAGGGCGGTCCGTCAGACCGCGTGCAGAACACCTTCGCCAAGGTCGATGGCGACCGGCGGATGCCCATGCGCAGAAGCTCGGTGGAAGCTTCCTTGCGGGTCAGCAGCATTTCCTCAGTTCCGTGAAGATGTAGACCGGCCATGTGGCGCTCCTTTCCGTCTGAACCAGAACTGTAATCAGGCAATCACTGAAAGAAATAATCCGCAACTAATCCAAAGGGCCGATGCTATCGCTTCGATCTCCTCGGTGGTGTCCGGGTTGTTCCGTCCGGTTTCTTCTTTGTCCCATCGTTCGAAAGCTATCACGCCCTTGTGAAGGGCGGGCGGCCACATCCTTGACGTCAGATGGGTCGGCTCGGCCCACGAAAGCGATTTTAGGTGTGCAAACCCGCCCTTGCTGAGCTCTCGTGGCGGCGTTGAGTGATATCAATGACCCGTGTCCCGGTATCGGGCTGACGCTCGGGTCGAGGCATCCTTCGTGCTCTGCACGATCCGCTGCCGCAAGATGTTTGGCCCGCCATGGCGACTGAGAATGGGCAGGGCTATCTGATGGTCCGTCCTGGCCGGGCTTCAGCTCGGAATCTGTTAGTGAGGCCCAATGCCCGTTGTTTCGAGAACAGACCTTCCCCGCCCGAAAGACTGGCAAGAATTCGAAGCCATGACGGCGGCGGCCCTTCGAGCGAAATGGGCCAGCCCAAACCTGCAGATGAACGGGCGACCTGGCCAAGCCCAGCAAGGGGTCGATATTCACGGCCCGGACGAGGTCGGCCGGCCGACGGGCATTCAATGCAAGCTGACGACCGGGCAGATTTCGCTCCAGCTCGTGCAAGACGAGCTCGCGAAATCCGCCAGTTTCAGCCCGCAGCCTAGCACCCTCTACATCGCTACGACCCAAGACTTCGATTCCGGGCTGCAGACCGCCGTCCGGGCGCTCTCGTTGACCCGCTGCCAATCCGGCCTCTCCGCCGTGGGCGTGTTGTTCTGGGATGACATCGTCGACGGTCTGTCGCTGAACCCCGCGGTGTTCACCAACTTCTATCCGCAGTTCCAACTCGCAGGATCACCCCCATCGACATCATTCGAACGCATCAGCTGGTGCGTCGAGCTCGGCTATTTCGGCGCAAATCTTTGGCGGTTCATCGAACTCGTAATGGGTGAGCTGGGGTGGATGGTGCAGGAAGATCCCGATCAGATTGAGGTCACTCTGGAGACGTTGCGCGTCCATGTGTCCCGGGTGCTGCCCGAGACGGCGGCCGCACAGGCGCGCGACCAACTTGACGAACTCAGAGGCCTTCTTTTCGAAACTGTCGGAACTAAGAATTGGGCGAAGGCGGAGCTTCTCTGTAAGCGGATCAGCACCCGGATCCAGCAGGTCCTGACATTGCAGCCGGCGATCGACGCTCAGGCGGTCCGCCTTGGAATGCGGCTGGGCGCCGCCTTCACTGCAGACGAAGATATGACCGACGAGGCATTCGACAGCGCCGTCGAGACGATCAAGCTGGTCTTTGGTGAGCCGTCGCACGCGGTCATTGACGCGCGGGCGGACGAGATCAAGGCTGGCTATGCGATGCATCGGCCGAACAGCCTGTTCAACCTGGTGCTGAGGGAAGCGACCCGCAGAGCGCTCCTGTAATCGAGCATCCTTTCCTGCTCTTTCTTGAAACGTCGGAAGGATGGGGCGACGTTGGTGACGGGCGCTCCATCTGGAACGCAACCTGCTGTCAATGGAGGGGAAGCGGATGACGAGTCTCATCAAGCGGGCGATGACAACGCCGATCTCGGCCGACCTTCTAACCGCCGCCCTAGACGCGTTTGCGGAGATGCCGACCGAAGACCGCCAGTCCTATGAGGCTCGCGCGTTTCGGGTTTTCCAACTCCTTGAGGAGCGCGATGAGAATGGAGATCGAGCCCTGAGCGCGTTCGTCATCCAGCTTCGCCTAGAAGCGCTTGCGCGTCTGCACGACGATCGCGGCCTGCGCGCGTGGACTCTGCCGGGAGAGGAAGAAGGCATGGACTACATCCATGCCGATGTCGTGGAAGCGGCCGCCGTCGAACCTCTCAAGGCGATCGACGATCGCACCACGGGCTTCGACGCCGAGTCCTTCCGCGCTCGCGTGCTGGCTAGCGCGGCCGTCCGCGGCAACGCCTGAGGCCAGGGCTATGCGTCGTCCTTCGCCACTAAAACGCGGCGACCGAGCGGAAGGCGATGAGACCGGGATGAGCGACCTTGCCGTGCGGGCCGGGCGGGTCGCCAAACGCCTGCTGGCGGAGCGAGGCCTGTTCTATCTGGAAGACCTCAACCCCGATGACTGCCGCACACTACTGCGCGCAGCTTGGTGCGAGGCGGCGGCCCAGCGGTTCAGCGGCGCCGACCTCAGTCTCGTGGAAGCCGAGATCGACATCATGATCGACAGCCTCGACATGACGCCGCCCCGGCCACCCATGCCGCGATCCGAGATGAACTGAACTGCTGTCGTCGTTGGGAGCCGCCGAAGAGAGCCGATCTCATCTGAAATCCCGTGTCCGGACCCGGATCGTGTCCAGAGACAGGTCCGGAATGTAGATGTCCCGGGCCTTTGGCGTGCGGGCGTCCGGCGCGCTGCCGCGGTAGACCTCGTCGCCCCGCCCATGCGGCAGCCGGAACTCGCCTCTTCGGCCCAGCGACGCCAAAAGGTCCGAGCCGTCGTGCAACCGCTCGGCGACGATGTGCACCACCTCACCCTCGCGCTGCACCCTGCCGTCGGCCACCAGCAGACTGGCGCCCAGCACCACCCGCCGCTGCTGCTCATAGAGGCTCGGCCAGATCACCAGATTGGCGACGCCGGTCTCGTCCTCGATGGTGATGAACATCACCCCCTTTGCCGATCCCGGCTTCTGACGGACCAGGACGAGGCCGGCGACCCGGGTCAGGCGGCGGTCGCGCATGGCCGTCCCGTCGGCGCAGGTCATCACATGCCGAGCCTGGAGTTCATCGCGCAGGAAGGCCAGTGGGTGGTCACGCAGCGTCACGCCCACATGGGTGTAATCCTCCACCACCTCCTGGCCGGCGGGCATGGCCGGCAGGGCCACATCCGGCTCGTCCACCTCCGGCACGAGTTCGCCGGCCTCCGCGGAGGCCACCGCGAACAGCGGCAGGGGATCGTCGCGGAGCGCCTTGATCGACCACAGGGCGTCGCGGCGGGACAAGCGGAGCCCCTCCAGAAAGGCGTCGGCCTCGGCCAGCCGCGTCAGGGCTCCGACGGGCGTCATCGCACGCCGCCACAGATCGTCGATGCCGGTAAAGGGCCGATCCCCGCGGTTTGTCACCAACCTGGCCGCATCCCCGTTGGCCAGACCTCGCACCATGCGCAGTCCCAGCCGCACCGCGAACCGGTCCTCCCGCTCCGTAGGCTCCAGCGTGCAGTCCCAGCGACTGGCGTTGACGCAGACCGGGCGCACCTCGACGCCGTGTTCGCGCGCGTCCCGCACGATCTGGGCGGGGGCGTAGAAGCCCATCGGCTGAGCGTTGAGCAGGGCGGCGCAGAAGACGTCCGGGTGATGACACTTCAGCCAGGACGAGGCGTAGGCGATCAGGGCGAAAGAGGCGGCGTGGCTCTCCGGAAAACCATAGGAGCCGAACCCCTCGAGCTGGCCGAAGGTCTTCTCGGCGAAGGCCGGCGTGTAGCCCCGCGCGACCATGCCGGAAACGAGCTTGTCCTTGAAATGGCTGACGCCCCCGGTGAATTTGAAGGTCGCCATCGCGCGCCGCAGCTGGTCGGCCTCCGAGGCGGTGAAGCCGGCGCATTCGATCGCCACCCGCATGGCCTGCTCCTGGAACAGCGGCACGCCCAGGGTCTTGCCCAGAACCGCCTCCAGTTCCGGACGGGGAAAGTCGATCTCCTCCTTCCCTTCGCGGCGACGCAGGTAGGGATGGACCATGTCGCCCTGAATGGGGCCCGGTCGCACGATGGCGACCTCGATCACCAGGTCATAGAAGGTGCGCGGCTTGATGCGCGGCAGCATGGCCATCTGCGCGCGGCTTTCGATCTGGAAGACGCCGAGCGTGTCGGCCTTGCGGATCATGGCGTAGGTCTTCGGATCCTCGGCCGGGATAGAGGCTAGGTCGAGGTCTATGGCCTTGTGCTCGCGCAACAGGTCGAGCCCGCGCCGCATGCAGCTGAGCATCCCCAAGGCCAGAACATCGACTTTCATGAACTTCAGCGCGTCGATGTCGTCCTTGTCCCATTCGATGACCTGACGGTCCTTCATCGCCGCCGGCTCGATCGGGACTAGGTCGTCCAGGCGGTCGTCGGTCAGGACGAACCCGCCGGGATGCTGGGACAGGTGGCGCGGAAATCCGATCAGCTGTCGTGACAGGTCCAGCGCCAACCTCAGACGCCGGTCCTCCAGATTGAGGTTCAACTCCTCGGCGTGCCGATCCTCGACGCCTTCCGAAGAATAGCTCCAGACCTGGGACGACGGCGTCTTGATCAGGTCTTCGGTCAGGCCCAGCGCCTTGCCCACATCGCGCAGGGCGCCGCGCGAGCGGTAGCGAATGACGGTGGCGCACAGGGCGGACCGGTCCCGCCCATAGGTGTCATAAATCCACTGGATCACCTCCTCGCGGCGCTCGTGCTCGAAGTCGACGTCGATGTCCGGCGGCTCCTTGCGCTCCTGGCTGACGAACCGTTCGAACAGGAGGTCGTTGCGCTCCGGATCGATGGAGGTGACGCCCAGCACATAGCAGACGGCGGAGTTGGCGGCCGAGCCGCGCCCCTGGCACAGGATGTCCCGGCTGCGGGCGAAGCGGACGATGGAGTGGACGGTCAGGAAATAGGGCGCATAGCCTAGGGTCTCGATCAGTCCGAGCTCGTGTTTCAGCGACGCCCGCACCTTGTCCGGCAACCCTTCCGGATACCGGTCCGCCGCTCCCGCCCAGGTCAGGGCCTCCAGGGCCTCCTGCGGGGTCTGGCCCGCCGCCGCCTCGCGCGGATACTGGTAGGCCAGCTCGTCCAGGCTGAAGCGACAGCGATCGGCGATCTCTACCGTGCGCGCCAATGCCTCCGGATAGCGGGCGAACAGCCGGTGCATCTCCGCGACGGGCTTCAGATGGCGATCCGCCGTCCGGGTGCGCCGGAAGCCCACGTCGTCGATGGTGCAGCCCTCCCGGATACAGGTCATGACATCCTGTAGGATCCTGCGGTCGGGGTGGTGGAACAGTACATCGTTGGTCACCACCGGTCGCGCCCCCGCAGCCCTCGCCGCTTCGCAGAGCTGATGCAGTCTCATCTGGTCGCGCGGCCGGCGATGCAGGGTCAGGGCCAGATAGGCGTCTTCGCCGAAGACCTCGACCAGGCGCGCCAGATCCCGACGCGCCTCCGCTAGGCCGTCGGGCGCCAGAACGGCGATCCATCCCTCGCCCCAAGTCTCCAGATCGTCCCACCCGAGCCGGCATTCGCCCTTGCCCCCCCGCCGCTTGCCCTCCGTCAGCAGGCGACAGAGCCGGGCGTAGCTCGCCCGGTCCCGGGGATAGACGAGAATCTCCGCCCCATCCTCCAGCACGAGACGGCATCCCACGATCAGCCGAACCCCCGTCGCACGCGCCGCCTCATGCGCCCGGACGATACCCGCCAGAGTGTTCCGGTCCGTCACCGCAAGCGCGTCGTGCCCACAGGCGGCCGCCTGAGCAAACAGCTCCTCGCAAGAACTCGCCCCTCTCAGGAACGAGAAGTGGGACGAGCATTGGAGTTCGACGTACGACATGGACTCAACGGGAGGTTTGTTCCCGTTATGTTCACATTCTTCAGCGCTAGGAAAGTGAGGTCACTTTCTTATTCAGAGGGCGGTGGCGTGTGACCGAGCGCGATGGCCTTCTTTCGCTGGGCAGGACTAAGCGCTGCCCAGAACCTGTGTACGCGTCCGGTGGACATCGACTGTAAATCGTCGATGTGCTGCTGACGTTTGAGCTCGACCTTGAAGAAGCTTGGCTGGTGGTCGATCCCATTGGTCTTCAGACGCCAGAAGACCACATTTGCGTATTTCGGCGTCAATGTCTCATGCCGCTTGTAGTACTCCAGGGCGCCTTCAAGGATCGCGTTGTTTTCCGCGGCAGCCAGCTTCTCCAGCGCGGCGATGCAGGCCTTGAGCTGCATTTCGTTGGTCAGTTCGGCCAGTCGGCGCTTGGCCTCCTGCGCGGTGAGTCGTCGTCCTTCCTGGACGATGGCGACGTCGAATTTGAGAATGCAGTGTGACCCGACCCAAAGGGTCTCGTCGGTCCGCTCGTTGCCGATCTCGAAGTGGTAGCGGAGCCCTTCCTGACCGCAGAGGCGACAGGTCTCGACCGGCGCGCCGTGATCCTCGGTCCGCTCGGTGAACCGCCATTCCCGGAACGCCGCCGGCAAGGTTTTGGCGACGGACAGGGGCAGGATGCTGTCGCGCACCCGGCTTGTGTAATGCTCCACGTCCCGTGCTCCGATCCAGCCCTGTCGACAATCTAGACGGGTAAGGCAGAACTGCGCTATCCCAACTTTCGAGGCTGCCGGGAGTTCGGGATGTAATCCCAGCCAGCTATTGGCGTTCTTGCAGGAATCCGTACAACTAACCGCTGTCCGGCGAAGCGGAACGCCGTTGAAGTTAGGGTCGGGGGTTGGCGGCGATAAACAACACGGCGGCGCCCCAGGCGGCCGGCTACATCCTTCAACTGGAAAGGGCGCTTCACCATCTGGCCCATGCCGGTGTGGGGACCGTGATCGCCGTGGAACATCTGGACGACGTGGTCGTCCTCAAGGACGGTAAGGCGGTCATTCAGGAACAGGACAAGAGCACGGCGACGCCCAGCGCCCGGTTGCTCTCTGACCGCAGCAAGGCGATCTGGCGCACGCTGGAAATCTGGTTGCTTCAGCAAGAAGCGCCAGAGGCGATCTCCTGCGAGCGATATCTCTTCTTCGTTAATCGGCCTGTGGAGACCGCCATTTCCACCCTCTTGAAGAAGCGCAAGCTTGGCGAGGCGAGCGCGGCGGAGGTATTGGTCGCCCTGCGAGCCGAAGGCACGGCGCCATCCAAGAAAACCACCAAGGTCACACAGGCGCAGGAGTTGATCGACCGGGTGCTCCAACGCTCCGACGATGAACTGCTCGACCTGATCGGACGCATCGAGATCGTCGAGGCCGGCGACCCGACAGAGGATCGCGCCGCCATGGCGAACGGCCTCGGTTTAAGTCCCAGGGCGAATGCGGAGGACATTCTGGACGGTCTGCTTGGATGGCTGACACGGCTGGTGCGTGAGGAGTGGGATGCGGGTCGCCCCGGCATGGTGTCGCGGGCTGCGGTCCTGCTGCAGAAAGATGCTCTCCAGGCCCGCCAGGCGCGCAGCCGCCTTCTTCCGAGGGCGGCTTCGGACGTCCGTGTGTCCGACGCCGATCGCGCCGGCGCCTTGTCACGGACATTCGTCGAGCACCTCGGCCGGATCGAAGCCGAGGACGAGGATGTCGTGGACGCCGTCGATCATTTCCTGAAGTTCAACGCCGAAAAGCACCGGCTGGTGATCGAGGGCGAGGTCGCCGACCGGGAATGGCGTGATCGAGGCGACCGCCTGCGCACCCGATGGCAAAATCTGATGCGGCGGCGAACCCGGGAGATGAAGCCCAGGCCGCCGACGGAGATCGGACAAGCGGTGCTTGCCGACGCCACCTACGATCACCAGGAACCGCTGGACGGTCAGCCCTGCGCCGAGCTCTACATGACCTCGGGCCATTACCACCGTCTGGCGGACGAGAATCAGGTCTGGTGGGACCCGAGCTATTCTCCGGAGCCAGCCGGTGAAGATTGATCACGAGGAACTGTTGGCCAGAAACCCGGCCCTGATGGCCAGCGCCTTCTGGCATGTCGCCCAGCGCCACGCCGGCAAGGACCATGGCGCGCCGCCGATCCTGCCCGTCTTTGTCGTCAGCGCCGCCCTGCTTCTCCACCGCGCGACGGTGGACAAGATTCATGGCATGAATTTCGACAGCGGGTTCCTCAAGGCCGTGGTGGAGCGGCCCGATTTGCTCGCGGGCCTGCAACGCCGCGTCGAGGCGCACGCGGACACCGCGCTCAAGGCTCTGCAGGTCGGTGTCGCTTCGGGCCTTTTGATCCGCGAGGGAGGCGAAGGCTTCCCCCGCTTCAGGGCGATGAGCGGCGCCGATCTTCCGCTAGCTATCCGGGATCTCGAGCCCCCGGTCTCTCACGTCTTGGGCGCCGCTAAGCGGCTCGGGACCTGGTTCGCCATGGACGGCTTTGAGGCCGCTCAGCGACAGCTGAACATCGAGTTCTGATCCATGAAGCTCTTCATCCGCGAAATCATCATCTGGCCGGAAGACGTTCGTTTCGAGCCCCGGACTCTGACCTTCGACCCGGGCGCGGTATCGGTGGTGACCGGTTGGAGCGGGACCGGCAAATCCTCGATCGTCAATATTATCGACTATGTGCTCGGTTCGGGCTCCTGCTCGATTGCCGTGGGTGTGATCCGTAATGCGGTTTCGTGGTTCGGGCTGACCATTGAAACCGATGCCGGTCTCATGAGGATCGCCCGACCCAAGCCGGCGGCGCGTCAGGTGTCCGAGGAGATATGGCTGCAACAGGGAACTGAGGTGGAGCAGCCTCTGCCCATGCGCCCGGCGGCGAACTCCAACGTCGCGCGCCTTAAAGCCCTGCTCGACATCTATTCCGGCCTGTCCAATCTGGCGCTCGATCCGGAGAGGGACAAAGGCTTCGGTGGGCGGGCGAGTTTTCGCGATCTGGCCGCCTTCAACCTCCTGCCGCAACATGTGGTGGCCAATCCTTACACGCTCTTCTTCAAGGCGGACTCTTCGGAGCATCGCGAGACCCTGCGCCATGTGCTGCCTCTGGCCCTGGGGATCGTCACCAATGAAGACCTGGTGAGGCTTCATCGCCTCCGGTTGCTGCGCGACGAGCTGCGCAAGGTCGAGACGGAGCTGCGGACCCGGCGTAACGCCATCGACAACTGGAGCGCAAACGCCCGCGGCGCCTTCTTTCGCGCCCAGGAGCTAAGTCTTGTGCCGCCCGGAGAACCGCCCGGTGACCTGCGCGGACTGCTGTCAGTACTCGCCGAGGTGGTCGCCGCCGGCGGTCAGTCCGTCGCCGCCCCCGGCCGGGTCACCGCTGCAGTGACCCGGCTGGACGACATCCGTCGCCAGGAGCAGGCGCTCGACCAGAAGATCGGCGCCGAACGGCGTCGCCTACGCAAGTTGCGCAGCCTGTCCCGGTCAGTGGGCGACTATGCCGACGTGCTGGCCGAGCAGTCAGCGAGCGTGAAGGGTGTCGGCTGGTTCAAGGCTCATGTCGCCGGAGAATCCTGCGTTCTGTGCGGATCAGAGACCGACGCGGCAAAGGACGCCCTCGAAGAACTGAACGGACCTATCGCCGAACTGCAGAGCCTCTCAACCGGCGCAGCGGGCGCTCGGCCGATGGTCGATCGTGACCTTATCGCTGTTCAGGGCTCCCTGCTCCAGGCGGAGAACGACCTTCAGGCCCTACAACGCACCCGGCGTGAGTTCGAGGCGCAGGTCGACAAGGAGCGCGGTCAGTCGCAGAGCCTGGAGAACATCTTCAGATTTATCGGATCGACCGAACAGGCCCTGCGCATGCTGGGTGATGTCCAAGGCGACGAGGGTGTGGAGGCTCAGGTCGCCAAGCTTCGGGGCGACATCCGGGATATCGAGCGGCAGGGCAATGACGAAGAACGCCGCCGCCGCGCCTCGGACGTCCATGCGCGCATCTCGAGCTACATCGTCAGGTTCATCGAGCATCTCGGGATAGAAGGTGCCGAAGGCCGTCCCATGCTCGACGAACGCGAGCTGAATCTCCGGTTTGAACGCGAAGGCGCCAAGGGCGCGGATTTCCTCTGGGAGATCGGAAGTGGGGAGAACTGGATGGCCTACCATCTCGCCGCCCTGCTCGCGCTTCACGGGGTCTTCCTCAATCGTCTTCAGAACAATCCGGTGCCGACCTTCCTCGTCATCGATCAGCCGAGCCAAGTCTATTTTCCCAGCGACACCTTCGAGCAGATCGTCACCGGCGAAGCCGCTCTCGACGAGCCGGAAGAGCCGATTGGCGCCGCTCGTCAGCGCAAAGGCCGGCTTGGCGACCTAGAGAGTACGCGCAAGATTTTCGCGAGCCTCGCTCGCGCGCACGGGTCGTTTAATTCCCGCTTGCAGATCATCGTGCTGGATCACGCCGATCATCATGCATGGGGCGACATCGAGGGCGTCAAGGAGGTGGCCAACTGGCGCGGTGAGGCCGATTTCCTAATTCCCTCGCATTGGTTGGCTGAGGAAACCGATCCCTAAGCGGCCAACGAGGCCGCGCCGGACTGACGCGACAACCGATCATCCAAACAGTCCATGGATGAACCAAGCCTGCGACCCGGTCCGACCATCTTCGCCGTCACCCGCTCTGAACAACCAGAATCGCCGTCCCGCCTCGTCCTCGACCTGGAAATAGTCCCTGACCGCCCAGACTTCCGCGTCGCGCCGCCGCCATTCTCCGAAAATCCGCTCTGGACCGTCGGCGCGTACCACGCGGCGGCGTACACCCCGCCAGGTGAAGTGGGCCGGCGGATTGTCGGGTAAGAGCGCCATCGTCTCGACGGGCTCGGGTCGCTTCAGCAATCTCGCCGGACGGGGCCAGTCCGGCGTCCAGTCCAGGATCAGGACGTCGGACAGGGGCGGAGCCTTCCCGACGGAACGTTCGGGCACGTCGCTTTCGACCGGCACCAGTCGGTAAAGGCGCTGGGCGCCGATCCGATTGGACAGCACATCGACGAGATCCGACAGGTCTGGCGCCTCGGCCTCGCCCAGGGCGCTCTCGCCCGGCCGCCAATGAAGGGGTTCGGCCTGGATTGCGGACAGGGTCATGCGCTCGATGCCGAACCCGGGATCGATCTTTTCGATCCGATCGGTCAACAGGCGCGATAGCCGGACCGCGTCCCGGGTCGGTCGGGCCAGGCCCACCCTCTGCGACTCAACGTGGTTGTCGACCCGGACGCACAACCAGTCCAGCCGCTTGGCTCCCAGGCCCAGGGTTTCCAACGCCGCGCACAGTTCCGAAGTGAGCGCCGTGACATGGCGCTCAAGGGTTTCTGGCGCGCCGATCGGCTCACCGAAGACCCGCGACACCGTCGGGATCTCTGGCGCCTCGACCGGGATGAGCGGTTCTTCCACGCGCCCATAGGCCTGATCGATGCGACGGCCGAGGTCATGACCGAACCGAAGCGTGAGAGGCGCCCGAGGCCGGTGAGCGACGTCGGCGATCCGGTCGAAGCCCATCCGGTTCAGATTGGCGATCAAGGCCTCTGGAAGCCGCAGCGCCGCCAGCGGCAATCCTCCGATAGCGGCGTCAACGGCGTCGGGCGCGATCATACGGTGCGCGCGCCGGAAGCGGACGACGGCATGGGCTGAGCCATAGGTCGGACCGATCGCGGCGTCGGCCTCAATGCCTTCCTCCTTCAGGCGGCGGATCATGTCCGCCAGCATGGCGGCCTCGCCGCCTTGAAGGTGGGCGGCCCCGGTGGCGTCGATGGCGAGGCCGTCCGGCGGATCGGGCTGGCAGACGGGGGCGTACCGGCGCATGGCCCAGACGGCGAGACGGCGCAGTGCGGCCTCGTCGCCCGCCGGGTCCGCCGCCCGAACGTCGAGGCCGGCGATGAGGGCCTGGGCCTGGGTCGCCGCCATGCCGACGCGCGCACCCTGGACCCGGGCTGCCGTGTTGGCGGCGAGCACGATGCGGCGCCGTCCAGACCGACCCGCGAGGATCAGGGGAAGTTCAGGCGGCGGCGCGGCGTCCGCCAGTCCGCGTCGCAGACGATCGACGGGCCAGTTCGGCAGGTAGAGCGAGACGACCCGTCTCATCACAGGCTTCCAGGGTGAAATCCGCGGCCTCGGCGCCGCGACAACGGATGAGTTCGACAAACCAGCGCGCCCGCCCCACGCCAGGCACGGGCAAGGGCGAGGAGGGGGCCGGGCTGATCCGCCAGCGAGTGGCGGAGGCGGTGTGCTGGCCGAAGTCGGCGGCGTCCGAAGCCCGCCGCCATCGCCGCACCGCCAGACCCAGGCCGCCCGAGTCTTCGGCGGCCAGCTGCAGCCGTCGGGACGCCACGAGACTGAGGCGAGCGGTCTCGGCCACGACGGCGGCCAGACCGGGGTGACGAAGGCCTTCCTCGAAACAGGCGAGAAGGGAAGGCTCGTCCCCGGCCTCGACATAGATCACCCGGTCCGGCCCCAGACCGGCCTGACGCAGGGCCGGAGCGAAGAGGTCGGGGCGGGTCACGCACCACAACACCTGGCCGGGCCGCCGGGCTGCGATCCCGGCCGCGAACAGGGCTGCGGCGGCGCCGTCCACGGCCTCCTCACCTCCGCCGGCGACCTCGTGAAGGGCGCCGAGCGACAGACCGCCGCCGGGCAGGTGTTGGTCGAGGTCGCGAACCCCGAACGGGAGGATGCCCGTGGTGCTTCGGCTCCCTTGCTCTAGGGCGCGTATTCGGTCGCGCAAACCGTCGAGCCCGGCAGGCGGGCTGGCGTGCATGAGAAGCCTCCTGTTTCCAAGGCTGATAAATGTTCTTGTAATGTTCTGGTTCTGGATCGAGCGAAGAGTCAACCGTCGCCGATCCCTTATCCCCGTGTCCGGGGGCTCTGTGGACCACCCCTTGGAACGCCTGGAGATGGTGGCCGCTGGCATTTCTTCAGGAGTCGGCGATCAATGGATCAAAGACGGAGGCCCGCATGTGCAACGAGTATCAGCTCATCCTGCCGTTCGACGAGGTGATCGAGACCTTCAACCGAACTGGCGACCGTCTCGTCTTCCCCGGCGGCATGCCCAATTTCGGACCCATGGCCTCGATCCGTATCGGCGACCGGGCGCCCATTATCACCCGGGGCCCCGACGGCCCGCAGTTGATCGTGTCACCCTGGGCCTGGAAGTCGCCACAGGGAAGACCCGTGTTCAACTTCCGATCCGACGGTCGATCCTTCGACGGCGTCACCCGCTGCCTGATCCCCGCCGACGGCTTCTTCGAGTTCACCGACGCCGAGCCGGGTCAGAAGCGCAAAACCAAGTGGCGGTTCACCATGGCCGACGCGCCGATCTTCTGGGTCGCCGGTCTGGTTCGAGACGGCGCCTTCGCCATGCTCACCACCGAGCCGGGACCGGACATCGCCCCCTACCACGACCGCCAGATCGTCCTGCTGAGACCCGATGCGGCCCTCGATTGGCTGGACCTGCGCAAACCCGAGGCCGAGCTGCTGCGCGCCCTGCCGGAAGGCAACCTGTCTGTCGAGAAGGTCTTCCCAGAAGCGGCATGAGTTCGGCAAATCGTCACCGACCCAGATCCTGACCCAGCTGCTTGCCGCTGAGGACCTGGGCGAAGCCGCGCGCATCGAGCGAAAGCGTGACCGCTTTTCCCACGGCCGGCGGGGTCTTGCCCACGCCCAGCCGGCCATAGTGTTCGGAGCCGTCAGCGGCGCGCACTACCACATAGGGGGAGCCGCCCAGTTCGTCGTGGAAGCCGGCTTTCACGACCTTGCCTTGCACCGGCGCCTTGCCCAGCTGTTCCGCCGACCGCGCGCCGTCAAGACGCCGTTGGTTGAGGGTGCGAATGACGTCCTTCGAAAGCTGCAGCCTCCGAAGTCGAGCTTCCATATCCGGGGCCAGTCGGAAGCGTCGCCCTGTTCGTAAGGCGAGGCCCAGGGTCTCCAGATGGCGCAACCGTCCCCGGGTCAGGGCTGTCCAGGCGTCGGTGCCCCCAATCCCGTCATCGACACAGCCGTTGTTGTCCGCGGCCGCCAGGAGACGGCGGTCGAAGGCGGTGAAACGGTCGGCCTCGGTCTCACGCCAGACCCGCCGTTCAGCATCCTGGCGGCTGAGGTCTCCGAGCCGCTCCTGGGCGACTTCCTGCGCGCGGGCGCGAAAGCCGTAGCCGATGTAGTCGCGCGGGATCACGAGGTCCCGGCCATCGCCTCTTCGTCCCCGAACCAGCACATGGGCGTGCGGCTGGTCGGTGTCGAAATGGCAGACGGCGATCCAGTTCAGACCCGGTTCTCCAAGGTCGTCGGCGACCCTCGACATGACCTCCCGGGTGTAGGCCTTCAGGTCCGAAATCCGATCGCCGTGCTCAGGCGAAATGATGAAGCGGAAATGGTGCCTGTCCTTCGCCCAGCCTTCCGTGGCGCCGGCCGCATCGCCCCCCTCACGCACCGGTCCGAAGAAGGCGGCCCGCTCGCCATCCTCGCCCGCGCCCATGCGACCGAGATAGGCGATATGGGCGGCGAGCGCCGCGCCCTGGGCGAACCCCTTGCCCATGTGTCGGGACACCAGGGCCTTGACCGTGACGCGCTGCCGGACGTCGAGACGGAAGGGACGACCCGAGCGGTTCTGGGCCGCGCGCAGACAGCCGGCGCGGTCCCCATAGGCGAACAGACGAGAGGCCGCGAGCCTCTGGAACATGGCGATCCGGACGCTGGTCTTGTCCGACTTCAACCTCTGCGGAAGGCGCACTCTCAAGGTCGAGACGTCATCCTTCGACGCTTGGGCGAGGCGCACCTCAATGGCGGTTCGGACCTGCATGATCGGCGCTCCGGCCTGTCGTCGGCGCGGAATCGGGCGTCAACTCAGCGCAAGTCGACGTCAGTCTCCGCAATCCTCGCAAGTGTCTGCCCGGGCTCAGGAAAACAGAAGGCCAAAACCCCTCTTTTATCTTGCCCTAAGCCCCCAATCTGACGATTTCCAACCAGCCTCTCCAACAGTGAACACAGCCGATCAAACCTCGGCAAGACTCAGGCGACCCCGGCGTTCAGACCGCTTCGGGTCCGCCGGATGACAAGAAAAAGCCCGCCCGGCCGAAGCCGAGCGGGTCATTGATCCAGATCGTGATGTCTCAGGCGGCCCGGGCCTTGATGGGCACGTGCCGCAGCCCGTTCTCCATCGCCTTCTGGCCGAAGTTGAGCGCCGGTCCGAACGGCCGCTGGTCCTCCCGCACCCCGGCCAGCGAATGGACCAGGGTCAGGCAGACCTCCGGCTCCAGCGCGATCAACTCGTCGTTCGCCCGGAAGGGAGCCGCCTTTCCGTTCTTGTCGAAATCGGCCCGGGCGAGGATCAGCTTCACCCCCTTCTGCTGGGCCCATTTGATCGCCAGCTTCTCGGAGCCCTTCGCCCCGGTCGTCGCCAGAGCCATGTCCGGCCATTCCCCCTTCGCCCAGTTCAGGGCGTCGAAAATCCGCCCGGCGTCCTCGGCCGTGTCCGCCGTCGGCGCGCCCCGGAAGGCGATCACCGGACCGCCGGGATCGGCCTCTCCGGACCGACGATTCCGGATCGCCCGGATCGCCTGTTTCGCCTCCAGCTGCGCCGCCGTGAGATGGGTGCCGCGCCGGGATCCGCGCCAGGCGGTCCAGACCTCCCCAGTCGCGATCGTCCAGGTTTCGGAGGCCGCATCCCGGATCAGTTCGCAGGCCTGCGTCGCCGCATCGCCTGCCCGGGCCTTCGCCGTCGCGTCCTGAAGCTCGACATCGGTCGCTTCCGATCCGTCGAAATCCCGATCCAGGGCGCGCATCGCATCCCGTGCCCTGTCAGCGTCCCGTTCGATCCGTCCCGCGGCCGAGTGGAAGGCGCCGATAAGCGCTTCGCCGAGGATCGTCTGATAGTCCTCCAGGGCGGTGTCGGAGATCACGTCCACGAGCTCGGTCATGAGCGCGCGCCCGAGCTGGATCAGAGCGTCCTCGGTGGGGTGCGGACGCGCATCCCTCAGGGACCCGGTCAGGTCGTCGAAGGCGGAGTCGGACTTCGAGAAAGCGGAGAAGGGGGTGTTGAAGCGGGTCATCGAACCATTCCTTTTGAAGAAGAGAATGTCGAAGCGCCCCATGCGCAACGACCCCGGCTTTGGCCACGTCGGGGCCCCCGGCAGTCACCGGAGCGGAGGGCCGCTTGCCCTCCGTGGAGGGGAACGGCGCAGCCGTTGACTTCCGGGGTGACGTGACAAAGTCGGAGGGCGTTGTGTGGGGGCAAGTCGTCGTCGCCCTTCGCGACGACGACACAACTCGGCGCATCGCTTGCGCCGATGCTGTCGATAATCCCGACGCCATTGCTGGAAGGCCTCGGCGCGACTGCCCCGGGGCGGCCGCCTTGACGACGGCCTGACCCGTCCCCAAGTCCAGGTCGCTCCGCATGATGGCTGGTCCATCAGCCTCGATCCTCGAGGTCCCGCGCACGCCTCCGGGCGCGTTAGCCGGCGAGCCCCGTGGAGGGGCCGTTGGCCGGCTCCACGGGCCTTCAACCCACGGAGACCCTCATGACTTTCGATCTCAATGACGACTACGGCGTGACCATTCGCCAGGCCCGATCAGGCAATCCCTTCATCGCCGTCGGAGAAATATTCTCGCGCCGGACGATGTCTGACATCGGAATATCGGTGCGCGGACAGGGCCGTACCTGGGCTGCGGCGGCAGATCGCGCGCTTCAGCAGGCACGCGCCGACTGCCCCTAGGCCCTGTCGATCGGACAGAATGGCGGCCTCTGGATGATGTGGTCTGTCCCTCGCCGCAGAGGCTCCAAGACAAGCAAGAAGGGCCCGGAGCGCAAGGCGCCCCGGGCCCTTCGGTCTACCCAGTCCGATCAGAACGGGATGTCGTCGTTGAGGTCGTATCCGCCGCCGGCCTCGACGCCGCGATCGGCGACGCCGGACCGGCCTTCGGACGGTTCGCCGGTGACGCGCCGGTTCTTCAGCCGGATGTCGCTGACGACCACACGCAGGTCGTAATGTTCGACCCCGTCCTTGCCGGTCCAGATGTCGTTTTCGACATGGCCCTGGATCACGACGCGGCTGCCCTTTCGGGCATAGGGCTGGATGTAGTTTTCAGCCGTCGCCTCGTTGAAGCAGATGCAGTTGAAGCCGGTGGTCCGCTCGCCGGGTTCACCGTTGGCCCGCCGGAAGCGGGTGGTTTCCACGACGCGGAAGCTCGCGCGCTTCTTGCCGGAGCCTTGCGCCGACAGGATGGAAGGGGCTGCGGCCAGATAGCCTTCGAGGGTCAGGGTTTGCATGGTCAGTCTCCTTGAAATGAAGATGAGGGGTTGAGGATCAGGCGGCGGCGCGGTCGTCCGCCGCGTCGGCGCTCGCATCGGCCTGGCGGTCTTCCGCCCAGTCGAGGACGGTGAGTCGATTGACTACCAGCTCCTTGGCCGTCCGCTCCGACCCGTCGCGGGCGGTGTAGGCGGTGTCGATAAAGGCGCCGATCACGACGGCCTCGCAGCCTTGCGCCAGCCCGCGCGCGATGACCTTCTCGTTGAGGCCCTTCGACCAGCTGACGCAGTTGACGCCGACGAGCCGGGGCTTGCCGGCATTGTCGGTTCCGCGCTGTTCGAGCAGGCGGAAGACCGCCTTGCCGAAGTCGTCGCTGATCTGGGGGTCGGCCGCGAGGCGGCCCGTGAACACCATGGTCTGCATGTCAGTCTCCTGTTGATCCGAAGCCGCCGGGGAGCCGATCTCCCCCATCCCGCTTCGCCCGAGACCTCCCTTCCTCCTCAGCTCCCGGCCGGGCGCTTTCGCCCGGGCGTGACCGCCTGGACTGTCGCTATCGATCCGCTTTCGCGCGATGCTGGGGCATGTGCGTTCTCACCCTCGCCTGGGATGTCCATCCGGACTGGCTGCTCGTGGCGGCCGGCAACCGGGACGAGGCCCATGCCCGCCCGTCCGCGCCGCTGGCGCGTTGGGGCGACGGCTCGGGCGTCATCGGCGGGCGGGATCTTCAGTCCGGCGGCATGTGGCTGGGCGTCTCCGAGCCCCATCCCCGCTTCGCCGTCGTCACCAATGTCACCGGGCAGGGTGCGCCGGATCCCCACCGGCTGAGCCGCGGTGGGCTGGTGCACGACGCGCTCGTGAGCCGTGCGCCCTTCGCCTCCCCGGAGCTGAGCCGCTTCAACCCCTTCAACCTGATCGTCATCGCCGAAGATGCGGCCATGGAGCGAACCAACCGTCCCGAGCCGCTGTCCCGGTCTCTGGCCCCGGGATGGCACGCGCTATCCAACGGTCTTCTCGATGCGTCGTGGGATCGGAAGGAGCGGTTGACCGAGGCCGCACAGGCCCGGCTCGCGGCCGCACCCGGGCAGCCAGAGAGTCTCCTCTCGAGCCTCGATGATCGCGAGCAGGGACGACCGGCCAAGGCGGACCGGCCGATCTTCCTCCTCAACGATCTCTACGGAACCCGGTGCAGCACGGTCGTCGCCGTGGATCGGGCCGGGCGGGGCCGGATCTGGGAGCGAAGGTTCGATGCGGTCGGCGCCGTCACGGGGGAGACGGAGATCGCGTTTCACTGGCTGATCTGAGGGCGCCGACCGAACCCTCAGGCCGCCGCGCCCTCCAGGATCGACTGAACCGGGTGACGGCGCAGCACCCCCTCCACGATATCGGGCCTGTCCACCGGAACGAAGACCCGCGGGGCATAGGCGATGATCTCGACGAAGCAGCCGAGCGCGACCAGGGCGTTGCGGTCGGTGCGGCCCCCGACCACTTCCAGCCGCCAGCGGTCCATGACCCGAGACCGCTTGAGCCACAGGCCGCCCGACAGGGCGAGCTGCACATTGCAGTCGAGTACGGCCGCAGCGGTGCGCCCGCCGTCGGCCCAGGCGTCGTCGACCGCAGTCAGGCCCAGCGCCGTCTTCAGGCTGGCGGCCTGAACCTCGTCCAGCACGCGGCCCAGCCAACGCCGACCGTCCGGCGCGCGTACGCGGCGAACCGAACAGCCCTTGGACGGCAGCTTTCCCCAGATCGGCAACAGAAGGCCGGTCGCCAGGGTCAGGCGGCGCGTCCGCCACGGATCGGTCGCGGCGACTTCGGCGTCCCAGACCGCCCGCCACGCCGCCTCATCGGTCTGGGCCCAGGCCGATTCGTCGAACGTCTTCTCCGGCGTCACCTGATGCTGGTCAGGCCGCAAGAGGCGCACCGCCGGCACAAGCCGGTCGTCGTCGGTCGTGGTGGTCAACCCGAACTCGGCCACGGCGGCGCGGCCGGAACGGTCGTTGACGACCAGGCGGAAGGCCGGGCCTTCAGCGCTTTTCAAAGCGGCGTCGGAGCTGACGATCTCCCGCCGCACCTTCAGCTCGAAGGTGACGAGTGCGGTCTCGGCCCCGGTCGGGACGTCGGTGCGGATGATCTCCTCCTCGACCACGGCCAGTTCTTCAGCCTCGATGTCCTCCAGCCCGCGATCCAGATCGCCAGAGGCGGCGGCGCGTTCGAGGATGCCGGAAAGGATGTCGTCGAAGTCGGCGAACAGGGCGTTCTGGTCGGCGATGCGCAGCGCCAACAGCCGGTTCAGGAAGGTGTGGATGGGCGGCAGGTCGTCGGAGGGCTTGAGCCCGCCGTCGGCGTCGCGCAGCTTCAGGCCGGTCTTTGTCTCGAAATCCTCGAGGGTCATGGAAGGCAGCTCGCCGAAGCCGAGAGCCCCGTAGAAGACCAGCAATGCGCGGCGCGCCCACGGGCTTTCAAGATTGTCCTCGGCCCGGAACAGACCGGCCCCGGCCGTTCGGCGTTCGCCGCGCGTCAGGGCTCCTAGCGAATCCAGCCGTCGGGCGATGGTCGAGGTGAACCGCTTCTCGCCGTGGATGTCGGTGGTGACCGGGCGGAACAGCGGCGGGCAGGCCTGATGGGTTCGATGACTGCGCCCCAGACCCTGGATGGCGGTGTCCGCCCGCCAGCCCGGTTCGACCAGGTAGTGCGAGCGGCGCTGCTGGTTCGGCGCCGAGAGGTCGGCGTGGTAGCTGCGTCCCGTGCCGCCCGCGTCCGAGAAGACCAGGATGCGCTTGCGGCCGGACATGAAGGCGTCGGTCTCCGACCGCGCGGCCGAAGCGCCGCGGCGCTCGACGAGCCGGCGGCCGTCGCGCGCGACGACGCGACGCGACCGTCCCGTGATCTCTGCGACGGCCTCCGTGCCGAAGGTGTCCAGAAGGGCGTCCAGAACGCCGGGCACGGCGGGCAGGAGCGCCATCTTCTCGATCAGGTCTTCTCGCCGGCGCAACGCCTCCTGGCTCACGGCGGGCCGGCCGTCGACCATGACCGGGACCAGCGTCACCGCGCCGTCGTCACCCTCGATCGCCTCCATGAGATTCACCGGGAAAGCCTCGCGCAGATAGTCGAGGACATATTCGCGCGGGGTCAGGTCGATGGAGAGATTGTTCCACTCCTCCGGCGGGATGGACGCCAGTCTTCGCTCCATCACCGCCTCGTTGGTCGAAACGATCTGGACCACGGCGGAGCGTCCTTCAGCCAGATCATCCCGGATCGACGCCGCCAAGGTCGGCGCCTTCAACCCCGCGAGGAGGTGGCCGAAGAAGCGCAGCTTGGCGCCTTCGAAGGCGGAGTGGACGGCTGAGGCGGCCAGGCCGCTCTTGGCCTTCCCTTCCTCGTCATTGAAGCCTGTGGCCTTCAGAGCTTCCGACAGATTGGCGTGGATCAGCTGGAAGGCGTCGGCCCAAGCGTCCCAGACGCCGATGTCGTCCTCGGTCAGGGCGTGGAAGAGCGGCTCGTACTCGACCCCCTCGAACGACAACGACCGCGCCACATAGAGTCCGAGCGCCTTGAGCTCGCGCGCGACCAGCTCCATGGCGGCGACCCCGCCCTTGTCCATGGCGTCGAGGAAGTCGTCGCGGGTGACGAAGGGCGCCTCCGGCCCGCCCCAGAGACCCAAACGGGCCGCGTAAGCCAGGTTCTCCGCTGTAGTGGCGCCGGTGGCTGAGACATAGAGCACCCGGGCGTTCGGCAGACGGTTCTGAAGCGCCAGACCGGCCATGCCCTGCAGGGAGGCCTTCTTCGTCCCCCGCGCCCCCTTTCCGCCGCCTGCGGCGTTGGCCATGGCATGGGCCTCGTCGAAGGCGATAACGCCGTCGAAATCCTCGCCCAGCCAGGCGACGATCTGGTCGAGCCGCGACATCTTCTGGCCGCGCGCCGGCTGTCGCAGGGTGGCGTAGGTGGTGAAGACGATCCCACGGTCGAGCCGCACGCCTTCGCCCAGCTTCCAGCTGTTGAGCGGCACGATGTCGTGGGCGCCGCCGCCGATCGCGCCCCAGTCGCGCCGGGCGTCGTCGAGAAGGGCGTCGTTCTTGGACAGCCACAGGGCCTTGGTCCGCCCCTGCGCCATGTTGTCGGCGATGACGGCGGCGATCTCCCGGCCCTTGCCGCAGCCGGTGCCGTCGCCCAGGAAGAAGCCGCGCCGGAGCTGGACGGAACCCTCGTCCTCCTCCCGCGACAGCCTCAGCTGGTGCGCCGCCTCTCCCGGCATCCACCAGGCGGGCAGCATGCCGGCGTGACCTTCTCCAGCGTAGATGACCGTCTCCAGCTGGGCGTCGGAAATCCGACCATCCTCCCGGACCGACGGCGGCAGCACCGGCCGATAGGTCGGCGCCGGCGGCGCGACCGACGCCATCGGGCCGGATTCCACCAAGGGAGAGGGATGCGGCTTCTCGTCGGTCAGGGCGATCCGCGCCAGGCGGTGCGCCTGGTAAAGGCCGACATCGCGGCCCTCGCCCGTCCAGGCGAGCGCCTCATAGATGATGGGGGACGCGCCCGCGAGGAAGCCAAGCCGCCCGGATGGGAGGGCCAGCGACCGGTTCCGGGGGGCCAGCAAGGTCTGCGCCCCGAGTTCGAGGCGAACCCTCGGCCTGGCCTTGGCGCGCTCGGGCACAGCCGAGGCCAGGGCGGCGCAGGCGGCGAGATCTTCACCGTTCGCGAGCGCAGCGACTGCTGCGCCGCCCTCGAGCCGGTCCAGAACCAGCAACCCGGTCTCCACGCTGGCGCCGTGTCTGGAGAAGGCCCGCGGCGGAAAGCTGATCCGGGCGACGACACGCCCCCTGGTGCTCAGCCGACGCATCAGACCCTCGTCGATGAGGGCGGTGATCGGCACGATGGCGGCCAGGCGCCCGCCATCGGCCAGGGCCGAGAAGGCCCCGGTCAGATGCGCCTCCAGATCGGTGAAGGGCGGATTGCAGACCGCGACGTCGAACCCGCCCGCGCCCGGCAGCAGATCCTGGACGCGACGTCCATCAAGACGTGACCGCGTCGCCGAAGCGAAGAGGCCGTCGAGCAGTCCGGCGCGACCCTCGGCCAGTTCGTTCAGCGTCAGAACTCCGCCGCAGGCCTCGGCCACAATGGCGATCAGGCCGGTGCCCGCCGAAGGCTCCAGCACGTTGTCGCCCGGGCGGACCTGGCCGGCCAGCACCACGAGCGCCGCCAGTTCTGGCGGGGTGGAGAACTGGTCCAGCGCGATCTGGTCCTCGCTGCGTCGGCTGTGGGTCAGACCCAGGGCGCCGACCGTCGCCAGAAGCGCGGCGATGGCGGCCGGCGCGTCCTCAAGCCGCGACACCTGCGGCGCCAGCCGGCGTACCTGCAACACGGTCGCCGCCTCGATGCCCTCATAGGCGTCGCGCCAGTTCCACACGCCCTCGGCGTCCGACCCGCCGAAGCCGGTGGTCATGACGCTCGCGACCAGTTTGCGATCCAGCGGGCGGGACCGGGCCAGGTGGGTGGCGAGCGCCCGGGCGACCGCCATGAGGTTGGCGGCGCGATCGCACCGGCGTGGCGCGCCGAAGAGCGAGAGGCTGGCGGTCTGAGGCGGTGTTTGCGCGGCGGTCATGCGAAGGGCTCCGTCGCCTGGAGCGGCGGGCTCATCCCTCCGGTCCTCCAGGCTCGCGCCCCGCCGCCCTTCCTCTCGCCTTCCATGACGAAGGCCCGCCGCGACGATGTCGCGACGGGCCTCTCCGTTCTCGCGCCTGGATCAGGCGGCGTCGTTGAGCGCCGCCTCGCCTTCAGCGGTGACCTCGAAGGCGCCGGCCCCATCGTCGGCCCCGTCGCTGGCCCCGTTGTCGGCATCGCCTGCGCTCTCTTCGGCCGTGTCGCTCTCCGGAACGTCAGTGTTCGACGCCGCGACCTCGTCGGCGTCGGCGGGCGTGGTCCAGGACAGGCTGACGGGCGCCCATCCCTTCTCCGCCGCGTTCTCCTCGACCCAGGGGATCAGATCGGCCTTCTTCAGCAGGCCTGCTCTCACATCGGCCCGGTCCATCTCCTCCAGCATCTTCAGCAGGAGGGTCTTGGAGTGCGGCTTCAGGAACTCGGCGTCCGGGGTCCAGTGCAGGCTGATGTCCGCGCCGCAAAGCTCGGCGAGTTCGGCGGCTTCGGCCCGGGCCGACTTGCGGATGAGGGTGGTCCGCTCCTCCCGAACATCCAGGGTGAGGGCGGTGAGCTCGGCCAGCAAACCCATCTTGTCGCCATGGGCGAGGCCATGCACCCAGGCGATTACCGTCTCGCCCGACGCCTCCCAGGCGGCGCGCCGATCGTCCAGCCTCTGGCGAACCTCGCCGTCCAACGTCTCGATGACGCGGCCGCCGGTCGGCTTGAAGGCGGACGCCGTCAGGGCGAGGGCGGACTCAGACCGCTGGCCGAAGGTCCTGACGGCCAGCTGGTTGAACAGGCGGGCGATCAGCGCCGTGAAGGCGACGCCGGGATCGTCGGCGAGGGCGCGGATCAGACCGCGGGTGGCCACGTCGGTGCGCACGGCGTGAAGAGCGTGATTGACGCCCTCGGTCTCGGGCTCCGGCGTCTCGACCTCGGGCGGTCGATAGACGGGCGCGACCGCCATGCCCTCCGCGGAGGCGGGAGTCTGATCGACGGTCTCGTCCTCGATTTCCGGCTCCACGGGTGTGAAGCACCGGACTTCGATCCCGGTGCGCGCCGCAGGACGCAGGACCAGGGTCGTGGCCACACGGCCGCTCCATCCCGCCTGATCCATGGCCAGGCGGGCGCGGATCATGACATCAAGCGCGGCGTCCACCGCCCCGGCGTCGGTCGTCTCGGCCAGAACCGCCTCGACCTCTTCGACGGCGGTGTTGAAGGCGTCCCGCTTGTCGCGATAGTCCGCCATCTCCGTGGCCGGGAGCATGCCGCCATAAACATAGCCGGCGGCTTCCAGATCGTCCGGCAGGTCTGGTTCGGGGCCCGCCGTGACGTGGACCGCCAGGCCCTCGGCCTCGTAGATCCGGGCGATCTCCCGGGCGCGTCGGGTCCAGACCTCGGTGAGAATGGCCGGGTCCAGCAGCACCGGCGGCAGCTCGCCGAACAGATCGGTCTCGGTGCGCCCCCCGGCCTCGGCGTAGCGTTCGGGCCCGATGAGGGCGCAGCGGGGGTCGCGGGCGGTGACACGGGCTTCGTCGAGCCTTTCGGTCACGCGCCAGTCCTGGAAACCGTGACCGTCGAGGGTCATCCGGGCCAACTCCGCCTGCTCGTCGGGGTCCGAAAGTCTGGCGAGAAGGCGCGCCTGGCGCAGGTTCAGCCGGCCGAGCCGCAGCGCCTGCAGCGCGACATCCGGCAGGGCGGAAAGGGCCGCGAGACGTTTGATGTCGATTTCCGCGTATCCCAGCGCCTTGGCGATCGTGGGCACGCCGAGCTTGCCTTTCAGCATCCGGCCGATCGCCGCGATGATGTCGGCGACATGGACCGGCACGGCCGTGTTGGTGAGCAGAACGGCCGCGGCCTGGCGGGCGGGGTCCGTCTCGACAAAGACATCGACGAGGAAGCTGTCGTCGATTCGCCCCTGTTCGACCAGCAGACGAAGCGCCAGCAGGCGCCGCCGGCCGTCGAGCGCCATATTGGCGGCTTCCTTCTTTCGACCGGGCCGGACGGTCAGGGGCTGCAGCTGGCCGGCGGCGAACAGGGTATCGGCAAGCAGAGGGATGTCATCGTCGGGGGGCTCGCCGAAGCGAAGGTTCTCCGGGGCGATGTCGAGATCACGGAGATGGACCAGCGGTCGGTTACGGGTCGACGCGACCTGGAAAGGGGTGGCGACGACGGCGACGGCGGTGGAACGGGACATGAGGGCTCTCCTGCCGCAGGCTAGGTCCATCCCCGCCTCTACGGCGCCCGCCCGCACCCTTCCTTTCCCCCTTTCTGACGATCTCGAGCGGCTTCGTTCCAGTCGCCGAACGGGGCTGGGGGAAAGGCCAGGATCGCCTCCACGCCATCCCGCTCGAGCCGCCTGGCCAGGCGTATCGCGGCGATCTCCCCCGCTTCGCCTCGGTCTCCGGCGATGAGAACCGTCGAGACCTGGTGGGGTGGGTGCCACCGCGAGAGGTTTCCGGCGGACATGAGCGCCCAGCCCGGGAGGTCGAAGCGGACCATGGCGGACAGGGTGGTGACTACGCCCTCGGCCACCAGCATCCGCGCCGCCGCGGGACGCAGACGGACGGCCGATCCCGGCGGGACCTGACCCACGGTCTTGCGGGGAACGCTCAGACCCGATGCGACCTGCCCGTTGGTCGCGAGATAGGTGAGCTCGACGGCCGTGAGATCTCCCAAGGGCGACCGGATCCCGCTCATCATCGCGCGTCCGGCGCGCCGCCCCGGCCGGTAGACCGAGAGGGGCGCGCGGGGATGTTCGAGCAGGTCGTCGAGGTCTTCCCGCCAGGCGACGCCGCGCACGGCGAGGTGACGTGCGACCACGCCGGTCTGGACGAGCTGTACTCCATCCTGCCAGAGCGCACTCGCGACCGCTCGCCGTCGGGGGTGGTCGATCACGGGCCTGTCCGGCGTGTGCGCGACGCCCATGAGCCGACCGCCGGGATCGACCAGTCCGCGACGCCGCAGGTCGTCGCGTACCTCCCGCCAATCGGCCGCGCCGAAGGTGTGGATGACGACCCGGCCACCATCGAGCAGGAGCGAGACAGAACGGTCCGCCTTCCCGTGCCCGGGCGCCGGCACATTGGCGCGCATGCCGGTCTGGTAGAGGTCTCCGCCGAGGATCGCCACGATCTGGCGCAGGCTCACCGGAAGTGCCCGAGGGTGCGCAGGCTGGCCGTACCGTCCCTCCCGACGATCAGATGATCATGGACCTGGATGTCGAAGACCTTGGCGGCGTCGACGATCTTCCGCGTCATCTCGATGTCGGCGCGGGACGGCTCGGGATCACCCGAGGGGTGATTGTGGACGAGGATGATGGACGCGGCCGACACCTCCAACGCCCGCCGCACGACCTCGCGCGGATAAACGGGGGCATGGTCGATCGTGCCGTGGGCGACCAGTTCGTCGCTCAGGAGCCGGTTGCGCTTGTCGAGGAACAGGGCCCGGAACTGCTCGCGGGGCTCCTCGGCCAATGCGACCCGGACATAGGCGAGCAAGGCCGTCCAGCTGGTGATGACCGGCCGTCTCGAAGCCTCAGCGCGGACCAGTCGTTCGCTGAGCACACGGAGCAGTTTCAGGTCGGTCAGCGCCCCTGGTCCCAGTCCGCTGGCGCGCGCCAGTTCCGGCACATCGGCGGAAGCGATGGCGGCGATGTCGCCGAACCGGTCGAACAGGGCGTCGACGGCGGGGACGGATGTCTGTCGCATGCTCCGGCCCAGCAGAAGCGCCAGGAGGGCGCGGTCGTCGAGGTTCGCGAGCGAACTCGTGTCGGGCGAACGCCCAACTGCGGCGATCGCGGGTTCGAGGTCAGGAAGCGGGCGCATGGCGGTCTCCAGCAAGGCTCCCAAGCGGAGCATTCCCGGCCGCCCTCCCTTTCTTCCCGATCGCGCTTTTCGATCCGACCGGATCGGCCCAGGTTGATCCGATGAAATGGTGGCTCATCCTCCCGCTCCTCGCCGCGCCCGCGATCGCCCACGCCGATCCGTGCGAGGGGCGATTGCCGGATCGCGCCGGTCAGGTTTTCTCGGGGCAAACCCGCTATGTCGGCGATGGCGACGGGCTCTGCGTCGGCGACAGCACGAACCCCTCCACCTGGATCGAGGTGAGGCTCGCGGACTTCAATGCCCCGGAGCTCAACGCACCGGGCGGACGCGCCGCCCGTGATCAATTGCGCCGTCTGGTGATGGGCCGACGTCTCGAATGCGTGGCGACGCGAGGACGGAGCGGTCGGGTGATCGTCTATGATCGGGTGATCGCGACCTGTCGGCTCGACGGTCGTCGTGTCGGCGACCTTCTGAGGGCCGCCGGGGTGCGCGAAGGCGGCAACTGACCCGTCACGGCTCGGCGACGAGCCGACAGCGAGAATATATTGCGGTCCCGCCGGATCGGCAAAACGGCTCGCCCTCGTGACGCGCCTCTATATCGGCGTCCAAGGCGCCCGAGGACCGGATTTGCGGCCAGAAAGTCGCCTCAAACGGCCCTCTCCCTCGAAGTCTCGATGGTCTTCGAACGGATGGTCGTCATGCCGCCAGCACGCCTCGCCGGTCTCGCCGCCGCCCTCCTCGTCGCGCTTCAGGCGTCCACCCAGACCTTCGCGTGGCTCTATCGCTATCATGTGACGCTGGGACCCGCGCTCCGGCTGGACGAGACGGGCGTCTACTGGCCCTGGATGATTCTGGTCTGGCGTCAGAGGTTCGGGGCGGCGGAAGCGGACGCCTTCGCCCTGCCGCTCTCGGTCTTCATGCTCGTGATGGCCGCGGGCGCCGGGAGCCTGCTTCTGTTCGAGGGCGGCGCCGTGAAGCGAACGCGCGGGTGGGGCGGCCTCGCGGAGGCTCGCCGTGCGGGCCTGAGGCACGACGCAGGGTGCGTCCTCGGGCGGTTGCAGGGCCGTCTTCTGGCGACGACCGACCTGCGCCCTACGCTCGTGACGGGCGGGACCCGGGCGGGGAAGGGACGAGGCCATGTCGTCCCCACCCTGTTGAGCTGGACCGACAGCGTCCTGGTCCATGATCCCAAGGGGGAGCTGTGGCGGGTGACCGCCGGCTGGCGCGCCCGGCACAGTCACGCACTCTACTTCAATCCGCGAGACCCAGCGTCAGCGCGCTTCAATCCTCTGGCGGAGATCCGACCCGGGCCGCAGGAACTGGCGCAGGTCCAGCGGCTGGTCGCCATCCTCAGCGATCCGGGAGGCGCACGGGACGACGAGGCCATCTGGGACAAGGCGGCGTCCGAGATTCTCGAAGCCGTGATCCTGCACGTCCTCTACACGGCGCCGGACGTGGACAAGACGTTGTTGACGGTGAGAACGATCCTCGCCGATCTGGACGCCGCCGCCGACGTCATGGTCCGGACCCTTCATCGTATGGGTCCCGAGGGCGTCCCCGAGGTCCATCCGTTCATCTCCACGGCGGTGAAGGGCTACGCGGCGATGCACGACCGCTTTCGCACGTCGGTGCAGGGCACGGCGCGCAGCTATCTCAAATGGCTGGCCGGCGACGATCTGGTTCGCGCGATGTCGGCATCGGATTTCGCGCTCGGCGACCTGATGTGCGCAGAGGCGCCGGTCTCCCTCTATGTGCAGGTCGCTCCGGCCGACGCCGTCGCCTTGCGACCGGTGATCCGGCTTCTCTTCTACGCGGCGGCTCAGACCCTGACCGCCGCCGAGCACGCCGACGACGCGGGCCGCGAGAAGCGCCGGCGCCTTTTGATGCTTATGGACGAGTTTCCCCTGCTGGGCCGGCTGGCGTTCTTCGAGAAGTCCCTGCGCCTGATGAGCGGCTACGGCATCAAGACGATGTTCGTCGCCCAGTCCCTGAACGACATCGTCGAGACCTATGGGGCCAACAACACCATCCTCGACAACTGCCATGTCTACACCGCCTTCAGCGCTCTCGATCCGCTGACGCAGGACAAGGTGTCCAAGCTCACCGGCACCGTGCTGGAGCGGAAAACCAGCCGCAGTGGTCCGGCGGGGCTGGGCGCCGGCCGAAGCTCGGTGTCCCGCTCCGAGATCGAACGGCCCCTGCTGGAGCCGGGCGAAGTCCGGGCGCTGCCGGACGAGGTGCAGCTGACCTTTGCGGCAGGGCACAGGCCGCTGCGGACACGCAAGGTCCTCTACGACAGGGAGCGGCCCTTCCGGACGCGCGCGGACCTCCCGCCGCCGGATCAGGCGGCTGGCGTCGACACGCCTGGCGCACCGGTTCACCCGTGGGCGGGACGACGGGGGCTGGGCGAGGATCCGGAGGCGGCCCTGCCGCTGTTCAAGGAGGTGGAGGCGGCGATCCATGATCGACGCGTCGCCGCCAAGGCGGCCGAGACCTACGAGCGAATCTCGACGGCCTTCGCGGCGGAACAGGCGGTGCTCGACGGGTTGCAGGGAGGCGGCGATGGGCGGGCGTGAGACCGGGGCGACGCGGGTTCAGGTTTATCTCACGGACCCCCGCGTGGTCGCCGCCCTGCAGCGGGAAGCGCGCTCGGCCAACATCCCGATCAGCCAGGCCGCCGGACGCTCGCTTGCAAAGGGCTTGGCCAGAAGCCTCCCGGCCGATCCGGACGACCGTCTGCTTCAGCTCGACCGCGCGCTGAGAGACCACATGCGGTCGACGGCGCGAGACGTGCAAATCATCCAGGAGCTGGTCATCGAGGTCGCCCGCGCCTTCTTCATGCGTTTGCCGGACGCCGTCACGGATCAGGATCCTGTCGCCCGCGCCGCAGTGGACCGCCGGATCGAACAGCTTCTCGATGACACGGCCGCCCGGTTGATCTCGGGCGGCAGGCCGCAGCGCGGGACGGTCGAATGAGCGTCCATCCCATCGTCGGCGAACGGAAGCTGGAGGCGCTTCGCCACGCGCTGGGCCCGGATATCCTAGCGGCGCTGATGGATCCGCTCGTGGTCGAAGTCCTCGTCAATCCGGATGGACGTTTGGTCCTGGATCGCGTCGGGACCGGGCGCGCCGATACCGGCCATGGGTTGGAGCCAGAAGCCCGGGAACGGGTCATCCGTTTGATCGCGGACTATGTCGGGGATCCGGTCACCCGGGAGAATCCACGTCTGGCAGGGGTTCTCCCGGTCACCGGCGAGCGGTTCCAGGGGTTTCTCCCGCCGGTCACCGCCGCGCCCGCCTTCTCCATCCGCAAACGGGCCGCAGTTATCTGGTCTCTGGACGACTATGTCCGTGACGGCGTGATCGGCGATGCCCAGGCGCAGGTTCTGCGACGCGCCGTGCAGGAGCGGAATAATGTGCTGATTTCCGGTGGCACAGGCTCGGGCAAGACGACGCTCGCCAACGCCCTGCTGGCGGAGCCGGCCTTCGCTGACGATAGGGTGTTCTTGATCGAAGACACGCCCGAGCTGCAGTGCTCCGCATGGGATCTCGTCGCCGTCCTCACCCGCCGGCATCCCGTCGTCATCGGCGTCGCCGATCTGGTGCGCGACGCCCTGCGGATGCGGCCGGACCGTATCGTGGTGGGAGAGATGCGCGAGGGCGCGGCGGCGCTGGAGACGCTCAAGGCTTGGAACACCGGTCATCCCGGAGGCCTCTCGACCATCCACGCCAATTCCGCCCGTGAGGCCCTCTATCGGATCGAGGATCTGATCGCCGAGACCGGCCCAGTCATACCCCGTCGCGCCATCTCGCAGGCGATCGATGTCCTCATTCATATCGCCCGGACGCCAGCCGGCCGCAGGGTCGAGGACATCCTGCTGGTCACCGGAGGGGACGCCGGTGGCTACGTCCTCGAAAACGCCTTGGGCTGACGTGTCAGGTTTGCGAAACGGCCTGTTGGCGTCGTCCAGGTGTAGAGGTACGCGATCCGGTAAGTCGCCCGCTCCCGAGCCGGATGACGATTGCGCCGGCGCCGCGCCTCCGGCATGACACGGGAATGAGACCTCGGCTCAAGGATGCGGATCTGCGCGCGGCGGCGATGGGCCGCCTGCTCGCGCATGCCGCCAGCGCGCCGGACACCCTGATCGTAAACGAGCTCGGCTTGGCTCACGGGGCCTCGCGGGTCGATATCGCGGTGATCAACGGTCATATCCGCGGCGTCGAGATCAAGGCGGAGGCGGACAGTCTCGACCGGCTGCCGCGGCAGGTCGAGGCTTATGGCCGGGTCGTCGATCGCGCCACGCTCATAGCCGACGAGCGTCATCTGCCAGCCGCCTTCTCGCTGCTGCCGGACTGGTGGGGGGTGGTCTCGGCCCGGCGCGCCGCGAACGGCGCCGTCGTCTTCCGGCGTCTTCGCGCCGAGCGAAGCAACCGGTCGACCGACCCAATGATGGTGGCGCGGCTGCTGTGGCGCGACGAGGTCCGCGCCATCCTTGAGCGCCATGATTGCGAACCGCGCCTGCTGCGGGCGCCACGGGCCGTTCTGTACGCAGAGCTGGTGGCGCGCTATCCAAAAACCCGGCTGGCGCACTTGGTGCGCCGGACCCTCAAGGACCGTGGAAACTGGCGAGATCGTCCACGACCCGTGTGATGTGATGGTTGGTGCCCACCCAACGCCAGGTCGACAGGTTGCCCGTCTTCTCGGTCTTGGCGTGGCACCCGCGAATGTAGTCGCTACCGGCGGAGTACCCGGTCGCGGCCATATGCCCGGAAGTGATCACCGTGCCGCACTGTCCCCGGTACTGCTCGTAGCCGTTGTCCCGGACGTTGTTGCCCTTGGTGATGAACCAGCCGTCCGCAACGGTGTAGCGGATGGTCGCCGAAGGCTTCAGCAGTCGCATGTCGCCGCCGGGAATATCGGCCGAGGAGATGGCGTAGTCGCCGAACGCCAGGGGCCGAAACCCGGGGGGAAGGCTCTGCACGACGGACTTGTAGAGCTTCCACTCGAGCCGAGGCAGGGTCTGGCTCGCCAGTTTCACCTCGCCCATCGAGACGGGGAATGATGTGCCGATCAGAACAAGACTTCTAGCGCCCGCATAGATCGGACTGGATTGCAAAAGCGCGGTCACCAGCGCGGCGAGATCGGCGAGAGGTTCAAAATTCTTGGCCGCCAGATCGACGATGAGATCGGTGTCGGACAGTCCGGCACCGAGGGAGCCGATCAGGCTGGTCAGGGTGCCCGGAAACGCCGGATCCGCGATGTCGTCCAGGCTGACGCGAACGGCGACGCCCTGGCCGTCGATCGCCATGCCGGACGCGAGCGCATTGTAATGCGCCAGGTCGCGACCCGGCGCCGTTACGGGGACGACCACGCCGCTCCGGGCGCGGACGGCGTCGAGCAGAAACGTCAAAGGGTGATCGCCGCCGGCCATGCGTTCGGTCGGCTTGAGCAAGCTCGTGTCCAGAAAAGCCGGCCGGGACCCCCATTTCTTCTCGAGGCGGGAGGCGAACGGTGCCAGTTGCCCGTCGATTGTCTTCTTGAACCTGTGCTGCTCGAAATCCCATTCGGGCGGAGTCACCTCGATCAACGGAACCACGCGGTCCTTGGCCGCGTCGTGGAGACGCAGCAGGGCCTGATATTCGCCCTGTCGCCATTTCAGGACAGGGACATAGGTGGTGGCGTTCAGTCCCATGCCAGGCCCTCCTGCGCCGCCTGACGGCGGACCTCGCCGGCGCCGACCAAGCCCCGAAGCAGGGTGTAATCCCCGGCTTCACGCCGGATCCGGCCTGCGATGATGGCCGGATGCACGCCCAGGCGTGCGGCGTCGGTCGCAACCGCCTTCTCCGTCCGGGTGAACCGCGACACGCAGAGCCGCCACTGCGCTTTGGGGATCAGCGCCTCCTGCGCGAAACGGTCCGCCTCATCTTCCACCGGGGAGGCGTCGGGTGCTTCCGTATCGTCGAAGATGGCCTGATAACCGCCTTCCCGAATGTGAAGCGCCAGGTGGCCGACCTCGTGCAGCAGGGTGAACCAGAAATTGTCGAGCCGGTCGTAACGCAGCGTCAGGGCGGCGATCGCGATGTTCGAGGGGCTGCGCAGCGCCGCCCCGTCGAGCAGGGTGCCGGGCAGGTGAGGCTCCAGAACCAGAGCGATGCCGGCGTCGAAGAGATATCGGCGCGCCCGCCCGACGCCATCCTCGTACGGGCTCAGCCGGACCAGACCGTTCAGCCAGGTCGGAGTGACCGTCGCCGGCTCGAAGACGGACGGCGGCCGTTGACGATCGGCCAGGATGCAGACCCGCGCCTCCCAAGCCGCCAGGGCGCCCATCTGCGGGTTCGACCCGCTGCGGAAGGACCGGCGATGCAGCGCCATGGGCTGCCAGGCGTAGGCCGCCTGTCGGAAGAAGGCGGGAACAAGGGTTTCGGCGGCCTTTCGGGCTCCGGCGGCATTGCCCCCGAAGTCGTCGAAATACCCCCGCTTGAACATCTCGGTGATCGGGTAGGTCGTCAGGGCGGTCTCGGCGACGGGTGCCGTCTTGCGCAACTGGGCGCTCTCCCGCACGGTGATGTCGAGCGCGGCCGTCACCTCCGACAGTCGCTCCAGGCTGGCGGACCGATAGCGTTCAGCCTCGTAGCGCTGCACCTGCTGCTCGGCGATCCCGAGAAAGGCGCCGAGATCCTTCTGGCTCATGCGCCGCGCTATCCGGGCGCGGATCAGAATGTCGGGGAGGTCGTGCAGACCTTCGGCCTCGAAATCGGTGACGGCGCCCGATTGGAGCGCGTCATAGTCCGCGACCTCCGCTTCAAGCTCGTCGATCTGGCTTTCCAGCCCGTCCGACTGGGCCTTGCGAAGAAGCGGATGAACCTCGGTCGTCGCCGCTCCGAGCTGGGCGAGATCGGCCTTGAGCCGTTCGACGGCCGCGCGGGCCGACCGATACTGTTTGTCATTGGTTATCACAGGGTCGCTCCTTTCGGCGCGTTGAGGGTGATGCGGATGATCCCCTTGGGTCTGTCGGTGAATTTCTCGGTCTGGAAAAAGCCCAGCAGACCCGGATCCCGGGGGAGCTCCACGAGGAACATCTCGCCCAGATACTTGGCTTTCTGGGCTTCCCGCTTGTTGGCGAAGTCCAGCACGACGGGATCCAGTTTCAGGGGATCGACGCCCGTCAGATCCCAGCACCCGTCAAAGTCCCCGGGGTGGGGTTTGGCGGTGATGAAGCTGCCGTCCAGAAAGACGGTCCGGCATCCTGCCGCCTCAAGGTTTTCGACGACGCGCAGGAAACCGCCATACAGCCAGGCCCGGTGAGGCGTCGTGGCGAACCGCGCCGACACCTCGGAAAGGGTCGCGTCGTGGACGCCCGGCGGCAGGACCGGCCAAGGCGCCGGCGAGCCCAGATCGACGAAATCAGGGATCATATGAACACAATAATATTGTTGTGTAGAAGAGTCAAGTTTCCCGCGACGAGCTGGGCGACGCGACCGTAAGGCGGTCGAGCGGCGCGAGTGAGACGCCCGGGAGGTCCGCGTGGGCCTCCGCCGGTCCCATGCTGATCAGTCGCAGAACACGTCCGACAATATTCGGCGGTCCGACAAGCTTCTGACGTCATGCGCTTCGCACTGCCGGGAGGCCTGGCGTCGATCCGATTCTCCCGTTGGCGCCCTGTCGCGCATTCCGGCGAAATCCGGACGGATCGAGGTCTGAAGTCAGCAATGGCGGGCCTTTCAGGTGAAACGTAGAAAGTCGCGGACGACTTACGACGGCGCTAGATTTCGATGGACGGTCGATGGATTTCGAGGCCGATCCAGAAGCAAGAATCCGCTGTCAAAATATATTCACAGGCCGCGTTGACAGGCTGTGGATGGTTTTGCTTGCTGTAGATCGTCAACGCCGACCTTCCGGCCCGACCACAGGAACTCAAACCATGCGACGTTTACTTCAACGTGGCCTTTCGGCCGCGACGGTGACTTGCGGCCTGTTCTTTGCCGGACAGGCGCTGGCGGGCGGATCCGGGATGCCCTGGGAGGGACCGCTCCAGCAGATCGTGGAATCGATCACCGGGCCGGTCGTCCAGGCCGCCGCCGTCGTGGCCGTGGTGTTGTTCGGCGCCGGGGTCGCCATGAGCGAGAACGGCTCGTCCATGCGGCGAGGTCTCGGGATTCTCTTTGGCCTGTCGATCGCCTTCGCCGCCTCGACCTTCTTCCTGCAGTTCTTCGGCTTCGCCGGCGGGGCGGAGATCGCCTGATGTCCGAGACGTCTTCCGATCACCGCCCGCCAGGCTGGGATCTTCCGGTCGCGGGAGCACTGACCGAGCCCGTTACCCTGGCGGGGATGCCTCGCGACTACGCCATCCTGATGGGCACCGTCGCGGTGGTGTTGGGGCTGGCGCTGCGGATCTGGTGGCTAGGCCTCCTGTGGTGGGCGGTCGCCCACGCGATCGGCCTCTACGCCGCGCGAGCTGACAAGCGGTTCTTCGACGTCCTTCGCCGCCACCTGGCCCTGCCGGGCCATCTCGATGCGTGAGAGCTGATCATGCGCTTTCTGGATGAACATCGCCGCCGGCCCGCGCTCCTGGCCGATCATCTGCCCTGGGCGGCCATGGTCGCCCCCGGGGTGGTGCTGAACAAGGACGGCTCCTTCACCTGCGGCCTGCGGTTCCGGGGGCCGGATCTGGAGTCGGCCTCCGACTTGGAACTGATGTCGGTTCGAGCGCGGCTCAACAACGCCCTGAAGCGTCTGGGCAGCGGATGGTGCCTGCATGTCGAGGCGCGTCGCCGCCCCGCCCAGCCCTATCCCGCGAGCGATTTCGAGATCGCCGCGGCCTGGCTGGTCGACGCCGAGCGCCGCTCGCTCTTCGAGACCAGTGAGCCGGCCTATGAGACCGATTACCGGGCGGCCCTGACCTGGCTCCCGCCGGCGGACCAGACCCGTCGGGTGGAGCGCGTCCTCTTCGACGGCGCCGATCCTGCGAGCCGGGACTGGCGCACCGCCCTGGATGCTTTCGCCCGCGAGACCGCGCAGATCGTCGACCTTCTGGCCGACGCCCTTCCGGAAGTCGCGATGCTGGACGACGCGGAGCTGCTGACCTGGCTGCACGACTGCGTGTCTCCGAGGTCGGTCCGGCTCACGCTGCCCGCGACACCGATGTTCCTCGACGCCTGGCTGGCGGACGCGCCCCTGCTCGGCGGCGTGTCTCCAACTTTGGACGGCCAGACGCTCAAGGTGGTCTCGGTGCGGGGGCTTCCGGCGAGCACGCGGCCGGGACTGCTCGACGCCCTCGGAGCCTTGCCGTTCCCCTATCGCTGGAGCGCGCGCTGGATCGGTCTGGACAAGCCAGACGCCGAGGTCGAGCTCGTCAAGCTGCGCAAGCGGTGGTTCGCCAAGCGCAAGGGGGTCGGAGTCCTCCTGCGCGAGGCCATCACCAAGGAGGAGGTCCCGCTCCTCGATACGGATGCGGCGGCCAAGACCGACGAGTGCGACGGCGCGCTCGAAGCGCTCGGCTCGGACGCCTGCGCCTACGGCTATCTGACCACGACGATCACAGTGATGGCGCGCGATCCCGAACGGGCGGCGGAACAGGCCCGGGCGATCGAGGCGACGCTCAACGCCCAGGGCTTCGTCGCCCGCACCGAGGACCTGAACGCGGTGGAGGCCTGGCTGGGCTCCCTGCCGGGCGAGCCCTATGCGGATGTGCGTCGGCCTCTGGTCTCCACCCTGAACCTCGCCGACCTCCTGCCGGTCTCGGCGGTCTGGGCCGGTCCGACATCGGACCCGCGCCTGCAGGGGCCGCCGCTCGCGGTCGCAAGGACCAGCGGATCGACGCCGTTCCGGCTGGCCCTGCATGTGGGCGACGTCGGCCATACGATGGTCGTTGGGCCGACCGGCTCGGGCAAGAGCGCGCTGCTCGCCTTCCTCGCCCTTCAATGGTTCCGCTATCCCGAGGGGCGGGTCGTGGTCTTCGACAAGGGCCGCAGCGCGCGGGCCGCAGCCTTGGCGGTCGGCGGGCGCTGGCATCCGCTCCAGCCCGGCGGCGCGTTCACCCTCCAGCCCCTGGCGCGCATCGAGGATGACGGAGAACGCGCCTGGGCCTCGGAATGGCTGGCCGATGCCGTCCGGCTGGCGGGCCTCGAGCCGACGCCGCGCATTCGCGAGGAGATCTGGGCGGCGCTCGGCGCCCTGGCCCAGGCCCCCGTGGCGCAGCGGACGCTGACCGTCTTCACGGCCCTGGTCCAGGACAAGGCCGTGGCGGCGGCCCTAGAGTCCCTGACGCTCAAGGGGCCTCATGGCGCCCTGATCGACGGCGTCGCTCCGGAAAACGAGACGCTCGCCGCCTTCGAATGCTTCGAGCTCGAGAGCCTGATGGCGACCCCGTCGGCGGTGGCGCCTGTGCTCGCTGCGCTGTTCCACGAGATTGAGCGCGGCTTCGACGGCCGGCCGACCCTGTTGATCCTCGACGAGGCCTGGCTGTTCCTCGGGGAGACGGCCTTCGCCGCCCGTATCCGCGAGTGGCTTAAGACGCTTCGCAAGAAGGGCGTGGCGGTGGTCTTCGCCACCCAGTCGCTCGACGACGTCGTGCGCTCGTCGATCGCGTCGGCCCTGATCGAAAGCTGCCCGACCCAGATCTTCCTTCCGAACCCCCGCGCGCTCGAGCCGGCCTCGGCGGACCTCTACCGGATGTTCGGTCTGAACCGACGCCAGCTGGAGCTGATCGCCTGGGCCACCCCCAAGCGCACCTACTACCTGCGTCAGCCCGAAGGGCGGCGGCTTTTCGACCTCAAGCTCAGCGGAGCCGGGCTCGCCCTCTGCGGCGCCTCCTCTCCCGACGACCAGACCCTCATCGAGAGTGTGCTGGCGGCTCTCGACCCGGCCGATCCGCGACCGGACCGCTTCGCCCGCGAATTCCTCAAAGCCAAGGGAGTCCATCATGTCGACAACGTCTTCGACAGCTTCGATCCAGCCGTCGCCCATCGTCTCGCGGCCGAATAGCCGACGCTGGCTCTGCGGGCTCGCAGCGCTTTCGCTGACGCTTGCGGTGGCGCCCCAACCGGCGAGCGCGCAATGGGCGGTGTATGACGCCAAGGCCGATGTCGAGGCGATGCTCTCGGCCGCGAGGCAGATCGAGAGCCTCGCCAATGAGGCCCGCGCCCTTGCCAATCAGGCCCGCAGCCTCGCCGCTTCGCCCTACAGCCATCTCGCGGGATCGTCCGAGACCCTGCGCGACATCGGAGAGCTGGCGCGCACGGTCCGCGGAACGGCCTCGACCCTCGACGGCGTTCAGCGGCAGTTCGCGGATCTGTACCCGGACGATCTCGCCCTCTCGGACCTCACGACGCTCGGCGCCGATCGGTCCACGACCGCGCGCCGGACCGCCGAGGACCTGGCGCGCACGGCGGCGGAACTGGAGCGACTGGCCCAGAGCCGCGACGGCCGCCTGCGCGGGGCCATGGCCGCAAGCGAGGCGGCGGAGGGCGAGACGGCCGCGATCCAGTCCTCGACCCAGATGCTGTCCGTTCTGGCAGAGGATCTGGCCAGCATGCGGACGGTGCTTCTGGCCCAGTCCCGGCTGATGGCCGAGGGCGCGGCGCGTCAGGCCGCCGACCGCGAAGCCGCGATCGAGGCGCGCCGCCGCTTCTGGGAACGGGGGACCGCCACGCCGGCCGCCCCGTCCTTCAACCCCTTGCCCCACGCCCGGGACTGAGGAGCGCTGTCATGGCCGGCCCCGGAATGGAGACCCCGAACGAGTTGATGGTGGTGTTTTCCAACACCGTCACCGCCGGCTTCGACGCCCTGTCCGGGTCGGTCAACGGCGTCTTCGGCCTGCTGATCGCGCTCGTCGTGGCCCTGACAGGGATCCAGTGGGCGCTCTCGCCCAATCGCGAGGTCCTGGCGTCCGGCTTCGGAAAGGTCCTGCTGATCGGGGCCTTCGCCTGGATCATCAACGACTGGCAAGCCCTGTCCGAGACCATCTACGCCGGATTTCTGGAGCTGGGTCTGACGGCCGGGGGAGGCTCCCTGTCTCGCGAGGAGTTCCTCAATCCCGGAGCCATCCTCCAGCAGGGCTGGGAGATCGTGAAGGCTCTGGGAGAGACGCCGGCGCCGGTCGAGAACCCGCTCGACGTCATGGGCAATATGGCCGACGCCCTGATCCTCGGCCTGGCGATGATCGGCATCATGCTGGCCTTCGCCATCCTGGCCCTGCAGATCATCGTCTCCCTGCTGGAGTTCAAGATCGTCACCCTGGGCGGCTTCGTCCTCCTGCCGTTCGGCATCTGGAACAAGACCGCCTTCCTGGCCGAACGACCGCTCGGCTACGTCGTCTCCTCGGGGCTCAAGGTGCTGGCCCTGGCCATCGTCGTCTCCGGCGCGCGGACGATCTTCGACCAGCTGCAGCCCTCCGCCAATCCCGACATCTATGAAGCCCTCACCATCCTGGTCGCCGCCCTGCTGCTGGGGATGCTGGCGATCTTCATCCCCAACCTGGCCTCGGCTCTGGTGACCGGCGGCCCCGCCCTCGGTGCGGGCGCGGCCCTGACCAGCGGGCTCGCCGTCGCCGGGGCGGGAGCGCTCGTCGCCGGCGG
>JAEXZS010000058.1 GCA_023451375.1 Pseudomonadota bacterium | reverse complement strand
TCCAGGCTGGCCGCCTGCTGCTCGGTGCGGCGCGACAGGTCGTCGGCCGCCTGGCTGATCTCGCCGGCGCCCGAACGGATGGCCGAGACATTGGCCACCACCACCGAAACCGCCTGCTGCAGCTGGGCGATCGCGGAGTTGAAGTCGGTCTTCAGCTGCGCCGCCTTGGGGGCGAACTCGACCTCGATCCGGTGCGTCAGGTCGCCGTTGGCCATCGCCGACAGGCCCTGGGCCAGCGCGCCGATGGCGATACGGTCGGTCTCGGCATCGGCCGCCTTCTCGGCTTCGCGGGCGAGGCGTTCCTGCTCTGACATCGCGCGCTGGGCGATCGTTTCAGATTCGAGCCGTTCCTTTTCGACGGCGGCGTCGCGGAAGCTTTCCAGGGCTGTGGCCATGGCCCCGATCTCATCCTTGCGGCCAAGGCCGGGGATGGTCGAGACGCGGTCGCCCTGGGCCAGGCCGCGCATCCGTCCAGCCAGGGCGGCGACGGGCCGCGACACCGAGCGGCCGATGAACCACCCCGCCGCGCCGACACCCAACGCCACCAGCAGCGTCATCAGCCCCAGCGTCAGGGCCGCCTTGCCGACGGCGCCGGCGATCTGGTCGGTGTAGACGCCCGAGCCGATCACCCAGCCCCAGGGCGCGAAGCCCGTCACATAGGAGATCTTGGGCGACGGCTGCTCCTGGCCGGGCTTGGACCAGTCGTAGGCGACGAAGCCTGCGCCGTCGCGACGCACGACCTCGACCATCTCCTGGAACATCAGCACGCCGTTGGCGTCCTTGTTCTGGCTGATGTCCGTGCCGTTCAGCTCGGGCTTGAACGGATGCATCAGCATGTTCGGGTGCATGTCATTGACCCAGAAATAGTCTTCCTGGCCGTAGCGCAGCGCCGAGAGGGACTTCAGCGCCTCGGCCTGGGCCTGATCGCGGGTCATGCGGCCGGCCTGCTCCTCGCCATGGTAGTGGGCCGCCAGGCTCCGGGCCACCTCGACCGTCTTGCGGGTGCGGTCGGCGATCTCGTCGCGCATGACCGCGTCGAGCCGCAGCAAGGCCAATCCCGTCACCAGCATCAGTCCCGCCAGGGTGACGATGGCCAGGAGGTTGATGCGCCCGCCGATCGACAAAGCCTTCATGGATGTCCCCAGTCCCAAATCCTGGGACCAGCCTTACCGGCGCCGGTTAAACAGTCGTCAAAACAGCGGATAGGTAGGACTACGTGCGGCGCAACGTCACACCGCGCGGCGGAACTCCAGGAAGATGGGCGCGGTGTCGCCAAGCTTCTTTTCCTCGTAGCGGGTGACGACATGGTCGGCCGGCGCGGCGAACCTGTCCTGGTCGGCCGGGCCGATGCGTTCCAGGCCGGGGGCGCGGTTCAGCCGCTCCAGCGCCCAATCGGCGTAGTCCAGCCAATCGGTGACGAAGCGCAGCGTCCCGCCGGGCTTGAGGATGCGAGCGAAAGCGCGGGCGGTCTCGTCCTGAATCAGGCGGCGCTTGTTGTGGCGGGCCTTGTGCCACGGGTCGGGGAACAGGATCAGGATTCGGTCCACCGAGCCGTCCGGCAGGGCGTCGACCACGTCGCGGGCGTCATCGGCGTGGAGACGGACATTCTTCAGGTCCTGCTCGTCGATGTGGCGCAGGGCCGAGGCGACGCCGTTCAGGAAGGGCTCGCAGCCGATCACCAGGACATCAGGCCGGCGCGCCGCCTGGGCCGCCATGTGCTCGCCGCCGCCGAAACCGATCTCGAGCCAGACCTCGGCGGCTTCCGGCATCATCGCCTTCGGCTCCAGCGGCCCCGCCTTGGGATCGGGCACGGCGAGGACGGGCAGCAGGGTGTCCATCAGGGCCGCCTGGCGCGGCTTGATCGGACGGGCCTTGATGCGGCCGAAGGACCGCAGGGGACGGTCGAGGTGAGGGTTTTCGGGTTCGGACACGGGATCAGAAGTCGGCGCCCCGCAGTCGGCGCGGGGCTGGAGCGCGCCTGACACAGGGTTTGCGCCCCCGTGTCAACGCCGGCGCGGACCGTCGCCGTGTTTGCCGACGCTCTTGAAGGTCGGCTCGGCGGCCTTGTGGACATACTGTTCGGCGATGAGCCAGCTCTTGAACGGCCTGAGGCAACCCAGGCATAGGCCGACCAGAAGCGGCAGGGTGACCAGGGCGTGGACCCAGATCGGCGGATGGACGGTGAACTCGAACACCATCAGGAAGACCATGCCGACAAGGCCCGCGGCCGACATGACGAAGAACGCCGGGCCGTCCGCCGGATCGGCGAAACCATAGTCCAGGCCGCATTCCGGGCAGGCCGCGCGCAGCGACAGATAGCCTTTGAACAGCGGCCCCTTTCCGCAACGCGGGCAGCGGCAGGCCAAGCCGGTCTTCAGGGTGCTGAGGCGAGGGGATTCCATCGCGCCATCCTGCGCCATCGCGCCGGGGATGTCGCTAGGACGAACGGTCCTATCCGTAACTCTACGGTGAACGCCGGTTAACCGCGATTAAAGGGCTTTCCGGCATGGACTGGGCGGACATGTCCGGGGCCCTGGCCAGCAAGCGCATATTGAACACGACCGTGGCCGCCGCCGCGGCCGGCGCCGTCGCGTTCGCGCCCCTGGGCTCGCTGGCGCAGGAGGCGGTTCGCGGGTCCCCTCCCCTGTCGATCGAAATCGGCCAGTCCAGCGAATTCACCCGAATCGAGTTCGGCGGCGTCGTGGGCGTGCGCAGCCAGGTGCGTCGCGACGGCGATCGGGTCGTGGTCCGCCTTGGAACGACAGCGGCGCCGGACGTCTCGCGGCTGCGGGTCGATCCGCCCGAGAGCGTCAAGGCCGTGGAGACGCGCCAGGCGCGTGGCGGCACCGACCTGATCATAACCCTGGCCCAGGGCGCCGAAGCGCGCTCCGGGGTCGCCGACGGCGCCGTCTGGCTGAACCTCTACGCGCCCGGCAAGGCGCCGGAGCCGACGCGCGAAGAACGGGCGGCGACCGCCGGCTCCGTCGTGCCGGTTCGCGCGGTCGCGACCGAGGACAAGACGGTCCTGACCTTTCAGTGGGCCGCGCCCGTCGCCGCCGCCGTCTTCCGGCGCGGCGAGGCGGTCTGGATCGTGTTCGACGCCGGCGCGCGATTGGACCTGACGGGAGCAAGGGCGCTGGGACCGGCGCGCGACGCCCGCTGGGCCGCCGGGCCGGACTACACCGTGGTGCGCCTGGCCGCGCCCGAAGGCCTGGCCCTATCCGCAGAGGGTCAGGGCGGGACCTGGACCGTGACGATCGGCGGTCCCCCGACGGGCGCACGGGGCGTGGAGATCGAGCGTTCGGACGACGGCTCGCCCGTGCTGACCGCGCGAATGGCCGGGGCGACGAAGACCGTCTGGCTGACCGACCCGCTGGTCGGCGACCGCTTCGCCGCCGTCACAGCCCTGGCGCCGGGCAAGGGCTTCGGCGAACGACGCCGCACGGTGGACCTGGCCCTGCTGCCGACGGCGCAGGGACTGGCGGTCGAGACGCTGGCCGACGACCTGAAGATCGAGGCGGCGGGCGACCTGGTCACCCTCAGCCGGCCGAAGGGTCTGACCCTGTCGCCCCCGTCCGCCCTGCTGGAGGCGGGGGATCCCCGAGCCGACACGCCTCGAAGGGCGAAGCATCCAGGCTTGGTCCTGGCCGAGTGGGCGGCGCTGGGCGAGGCGGGCTTCTCGGACCGCTACCGACGGCTGCAGGACGCCGCCGGACAGGAGACGGTCGCCGCCGACGGCGACCCGCGCGCGCCGATCGCGGCGCGGATGGCGCTGGCGCGATTCCTGGTCGGATCGGGCCTGAACTATGAGGCGATCGGCGTGCTGAACGCCCTTGTCGCCAAGGCCCCCAACATGCTCGGCGAGCCCGAGGTGCGGGGCCTGCGCGGCGTCGCCCGCGTGGGCGTGGGCCGGGTCGAGGAGGCGCAGGCCGACTTCGCCGGCGCGGCGCTGGCCAACGACCCCGCGACCAAGGTCTGGCAAGGCTACATCGCGGCCGAACAGGGCGACTGGGAAAGCGCGCGGCGCGCCTTCGCCGCCGGCGCTTCGGTCATCGACGACTTCCCAAAGGAATGGCGCGCGCGCTTCGGGACCGCTCATGCGATGGCGGCGATCGAGACCAACGACCTGCCGGCGGCGCGCCAGCTGCTGGCCTATGTCTTCAGCCAGGACGCCCCGGCCGCCGACCAGTTGACCGCCCGGCTGGTCCAGGCGCGGCTGTTCGACCTGACCGGCGACAAGGACCGGGCGCTGGCGGTCTACAAGGCCGTGGCCCGGGCCCCGCTGGAGGGCGTCGCCACCCCGGCGCGGCTGGGCGTCGTCAGCCTGGAGATGGAAAAGGGCGCGCTGGCGCCCGACCAGGCGGCGCAGCAGCTGGAGCAGCTGAAGTGGCGCTGGCGCGGCGATGCGACGGAACTGGCGGTCATCCGCAAGCTGTCGGACATCTATCTGCAGCGCGGCCGCTATCGCGAGGCGCTGGACGCCCTGCGCGGGGCGGGCAAGCGGATGGCCGGCGTGCCGGGCGCGACCCAGCTGATGGCCGACCAGTCCAATGCCTTTCGCGCCCTGTTCCTGGACAGCGCGGCGGACGGCTTGCAGCCGGTGCAGGCGCTGGCGCTGTTCTACGACTTCCGCGAACTGACCCCCATCGGCGCAGACGGCGACGAGATGGTGCGGCGGCTGGCGCGGCGGCTGATCGACGTCGACCTGCTGGACCAGGCCGCCGAGCTGCTGAAGCACCAGGTGGACGAGCGGCTGGACGGGGTGGCCAAGGCCCAGGTCGCCACCAACCTGGCCACGGTCTATCTGATGGATCGCCAGCCGCAGAAGGCGCTTCAGGCCATCTGGACCTCGCGCACCACCCTGCTGCCGGCCGCCATGAACGCCGAACGCCGCGCGCTGGAGGCGCGGGCGCTGATGGAACTGGGCCGGTTCGACCACGCGCTGGAGGTGCTGGACCGCGATCAATCGGCGCCGGCGCGGGAGGTGCGGGCCGACATCCTGTGGAAGCAGCAGAAGTGGGCCGAGGCCGCGCCCATCTACGAAGCGCGCCTGGGAAGCCGTCACGCCGATGCGGCCACGCCGCTGTCGCCGGCCGAGGAAAGCTGGCTGGTGCGGGCCGGCGTCGGCTATTCGCTGGCCGGAAACCGCGCGGCCCTGCAGCGGCTGAACGGCCAGTACCGGCCGTTCCTGGATCGCGCCCGATCCGCCAACGCCATCCGGGTCTCGCTGGACGACAGCCTGTCGGGCGTGGCGGGGGCCTCGGACTTCGCCGCCCTATCCACCGGCGCCGACACCTTCGTCGGCTGGGTCGAGAAGGCCAAGGCCGACTTCAGAACGGAAACGGGCGGAGATCGCGCCGCGACCCCCGCCCGTTCGTAAGCTTCATGGGTCCTTGGTCAGGACCGGAAAGCCTTAGCCGTTGACGGCGTCCTTCAGCGGCTTGGAGACGCGGAAGCGCACGGCCTTGGAGGCGGCGATCTTGATCGTGGCGCCGGTGGCCGGGTTGCGGCCTTCGCGCTCGGCGCGGTCGGCGGTGTCGAAAACGCCCAGGTTGGAGATGCGGACGTCGCCGCCGTCCTTGAGAGACTTGTGGATGTTCTCGACGATGGCGGTCAGCACCTTGCCGGCGTCGGCCTGCGAGACACCGGCGTCCTTGGCGACAGCGGCGATCAGTTCGGCTTGAGTGGTCATAGAAGCGTTTCCAGTGTTAGTCGCCCAATTCAGGGCGAGGACTGGCGGATCAACGCGGAATTCGCCGAGCTTTGCAAGGGTCGATGCGGCTGAAAGCCTTGCGGGGCGGGGATTATCCCCCGCCGGCGCCCCTCTGGAAGCTCTCGACCAGGCTGCCCGCGACCAGGCGCCAGCCGTCCACCAGGACGAAGAAGATCAGCTTGAACGGCAGGGACACGACCACCGGCGGCAGCATCATCATGCCCATGGACATCAGAACGCTGGCCACCACCAGGTCTATGACAAGAAACGGAACGAAAAGAAGAAATCCGATCTGGAAGGCCATCTTCAGCTCGCTGATCATGAAGGCGGGCGTGACCACGCGCAGCGGCAGATCCTGGACGTTCTGAGGGGCCTCGACCCGGCTCAGGCGGGTGAACAAGGCGAGGTCGCCCTCGTCCACCTGAGAGAGCATGAAAGTTTTCACCGGTTCGGACGCCGCGTCGAACGCCTGGGGCAGCTCCATCTGCTGGTCCAGCAGGGGGCGGACCCCCGAATCATAGGCGTCCTGCCAGGTCGGGGCCATGACGATGGCGCTCAGGAACAGGGCCAGCGACACCAGGACGGCGTTCGGGGGCGACTGCTGCAGGCCCAATGCGGTCCTCAACAACGACAACACGACCACGATGCGCACGAAGCTGGTGGTCATGATGACGATCGAGGGCGCCAGCGACAGCACCGTCATCAGGCCGATCAGTTGCACCACCCGCTGGGTCAGGCCCGCGCCGGTGCCGAGGTCGATGTTGATGGCGGATCCCGACGCGGCGTCCTGCGCCAGGGCGACGACGGGCCAGGCCAGGCAGACCAGGGTCGTGAACAGCGAGAGAAGGGCGGCGCGTTTCAGTTCGGCGCCGGTCGGCCTGACGAAGAGGGCCGGTTTCACTTGCCGCGTCCCGGCTGGCGCGGCTCAATCAGCTCGCGGCCTTCGCCCAGCAGGATCAGCCGCTCCTCGTCGTCGACGCGCACCAGGACCAGGCGGCGCGCAGGGTCCAGCACCAGCGTCTCCACCACCTGGAGCCGACGTTCGCCCTTCTGCGCCTGGAGCCGCGCCATCAGCTGCGGGGCATAGCGGCGCACCGCCCAGGCGGCGAGGCCGATCAGACCCAGGGTGAAGGCCAGGCCGAAGACGGCGCGGAGAAGATCGAGGAAGTTCATCAGGACGGCCCGGCGCCCAAACCCCAACTCGTACGGCGCAGGGCCGAGTCTTAACCGGCAGGGTTAACGACCGGTTGAGATAACGGCCTATTAACCATGGAGGCGGCATTTTCTGCCGATCGCGTCCGTCGGGCGCACCGGGAGATCGCCATGGGCGTCGCCGACATACCCCTGCTGGGCCAGATCAAGGGCCGTCTCGGATGGCTGGACGAGCGCCAGCGGGTGATCGCCGAGAACGTCGCCAACGCCGACACGCCCGGCTTCGTCGGCCGCGACCTGCGCCAGCCGACCGACTTCGCCGCGGCGATGCAGAACCGCCGGCTGACGATGACCCGCACGAACGCGGCCCACATCGCCCCGGCCGGCTCGCCGGTGCGGTTCGATGCGACCAAGGCGCCGGACTCGGAGACCACCCTGGACGGCAACGCCGTGGTGGTCGAGGAGCAGATGTTGAAGATGGCCGAGAGCCGCATGGCCTATGACGCGGCCATCGGCTTCTACCAGAAGTCCATGTCGATGATCCGCCTGGCGGCCAAGAAGCCGGGACAGGGATGAGGAACCGCTGACCGATGCCTGATCCGATCCCGCCGTCGAACACCGCCATGGCCGTGGCCGCCTCCGCCCTCAAGGCGCAGCAGTCGCGGATGCGGATCATCGCCGAGAACATCGCCAACGCTCAGTCGACCGCCCGCACTCCGGGCGGCGAGCCCTATCGCCGCCAGATGCCGGTGTTCCAGCCGCGCGAGGTCGACGGAGCCACCGGTGTCGCCCTGGCCGAGGTCCGGCCGGACCAAAGCGATTTCAAGATGGACTACGATCCGTCGCACCCGGCGGCGAACGCCCAGGGCTATGTGATGCGGCCCAACGTCGACACCCTTGTCGAGGCCATGGACATGCGCGAGGCCCAGCGCGCTTACGAAGCCAATCTGAACGTCATCGAGACGGCGCGGTCCATGGACATGCGCACCCTCGACATCATCAAGCGCTGAGGACCTGAGCCGTGATGAATCCGATGATGGCCGCTCGCGCCTACGCCGCCGTTCAAGGGGGCGCCATGCCGGCGGCGACACCCGCGCCCCAAGCCGGGGACGGCGGCTTCGCCGACCTGGTCAAGAACGCCATGAACGACGTGTCGCAGCAATCGCGCGCCGCCGAGACGCAGATGACCCAGGCCATCAGCGGCCACGGCAACCTGATCGACGTGGTGACGGCGCTGAGCTCGGCCGAGGCGTCGCTGGAGACCGTGATCTCGGTGCGCGATCAGGTGATCTCCGCCTACAAGGAGATCATGGCCATGCCGATCTGACGGCCTAGTCGTCCAGCCGGCCCATGAGGAACAAGGCGCCGACGGCCGTCAACGCGCCCAGGGCGAAGGCGGCGACCACCGCGCCCGTGGCGGCGGCGGTGGAGATGGTGACCGGACGGGCTTCATACCATTCGACGATGTCGGCGTCCTCGAACGCCTCGTCCTCGTGATCCTCGATGATGACGTCGTTCATGGCGATGCTCCGTAATATGCCGGTTCAAATCCCCGCGCACGGCGACGGTTCCGTTCGGACGCGGCGTCGTGACACGATGCCGCCCATCGGCTAGGAGCGCGGCTCAAGGTTCAGACTCTCGCAGACGATCTCATGGCCGGCCACTCCAAATTCAAGAACATCATGCACCGCAAGGGACGCGCCGACGCGGTGCGCTCCAAGCTGTTCTCGCGATTGTCGCGCGAGATCACCGTGGCGGCCAAGTCGGGTCTGCCCGATCCGGCCATGAACCCGCGACTGCGCCTGGCGGTGAACAACGCCAAGGCCGAGTCCATGCCCAAGGACAACATCGACCGGGCCATCAAGAAGGCTTCCGGCGGCGAAATCGACGCGATGGAGGAGATCCGCTACGAGGGCCGCGGCCCCGGCGGCGTGGGCATCATCGTCGAGGTGCTGACAGACAACCGCAACCGCGCCGGCGCCAACGTCCGCGCGGCCTTCGCCAAGAACGGCGGCTCGCTGGGCGAGATGAACTCGGTCGCCTTCATGTGGGACAAGGTCGGCAAGATCACCTACCCCGCCGAAGCCGGCAGCGAGGACGCCGTGATGGAGGCCGCGATCGAGGCCGGCGCCCAGGATGTCGAGAGCGACCTGGTCAAGCCCGACATCTATGAGGACGCGCCGGGCCACACCATCTGGACGGCCTTCGAGGACCTGAACGAGGTGGCCGAAGCCATGTCGAAGGTGCTGGGCGATCCCAAGTCCACGGCCATCGTCTGGAAGCCGCAGTCCGAAGTGCCCGTCACCGGAGAGGCGGTCGGCACGCTGTTCAAGCTGCTGGACGCCCTGGACGCCGAGGACGACGTGCAGAACGTCTATTCCAACGAGGACATCTCCGAGGAGGACGCGGCCAAGTACGCGGGCTGACGGCGGAACCACGGCGGAGTCGCTCCGTTAGCGGACGATCATGACGTGGGATTTTCTTCTTCCGATCGCGGGGTCCATCGTCGCCGGCGGCGTCATCGGACTGGAGCGGGAATGGCGGGGCCGGGCGGCGGGCTTTCGCACCCACATCCTGGTCAGCCTGGCGTCCGCGCTGCTGATGCTGGCGGCCATGTCCCAGGCGGACTGGGCCTTCCGCGCCCTGCCGGACGAGAACATCGTCACCGATCCGACACGGATGGCGCACGGCGTCCTGACCGGCATCGGCTTCCTGTGCGCCGGGGTGATCTTCCGAACCGGCTTCTCGATCCATGGCCTGACGACGGCGGCGTCGCTGTGGATCACCTCCGCCATCGGCCTGTTGTTCGGGGCCGGCCTCTATGCGCTGGGGGCCACGGCGACCGCCGTGACGGCGGCGATCCTGATCCTCCTGCGCCTGATCAGTCGGAACCTGCCCGCACAGACCCTGATCGACGTGGAGGTCGCCTGGGCGCGCGACGACGGACAGGCCGGCGAGGCGGTCGAGACGGCCCTGCGCGACATCGATCCGAGCCCCCGCCACGACCGTTTCGAGCTGATCGACGAAGGCCGCCTGCTGCGGCGCTCGTGGCGGCTGAGGGCGGCGACGGAGCCGGAGCTGAAACGGTTGGGCGAGGCGCTGCGGCGCATTCCCGGCGTCGTCGCCTATACGCTGGACCCGCGCGACGACTGATCGGTTCATTGCCCGCTAACCCTCTTTCGGGCATGAGGAACGGATGGCGAACGAATCCGTCCGAATCCTGGGTCTGGACCCCGGCCTGCGGCGCACCGGCTGGGGCGTGATCGTCAGCGAGGGCGCGCGTCTGCGCTGGGTCGCGCACGGGGTGGTGACGCCGCCCGAAGCCGCCCCGCTGTCGCAGCGGCTGCTGCATCTGATGGAAGCGTTGGCGATCATCTGCGCCGACCATGGCTGCGAGGAAGCGGCGGTGGAGGAGGTGTTCGTCAACGTGAATCCGTCCTCGACGCTGAAGCTGGGCCACGCCCGCGCCGCGGTCATGCTGGCGCCCGCGCGCTGCGGCCTGCCCGTGGCGGAATATTCGCCGAACCTGATCAAGAAGGCGGTGGTCGGCGCCGGCCACGCCGACAAAAGCCAGATCGCCTTCATGGTGAAGCGGCTGCTGCCCACGGCGGGAGAGGCCAAGGCGGACGCCGCCGACGCCCTGGCGGTGGCGATCACCCATGCGCAGCTGAGGAAGCGGAGCTTGCTGGAAGTCCTGACGCGAGGCGCGGCGTGATCGGACGGCTGAGGGGCGTGCTGGCCGAGGTCGACCTGGACCACTGCCTGATCGACTGCGCGGGCGTGGGTTATGTCGTCGCCTGCGGCTCGCGGACCCTGGGCCGGCTGCCGGCGCCGGGCGACGAGGCGACGCTGCATGTCCATTCGCAGTGGAGCGAGGACGCCGGGCCGCGCCTCTATGGCTTTCTGACACGGGACGAGCGGCGGGCCTTCACCACCCTGCTGGCGATCCAGGGGGTGGGGCCGAAGGCGGCTCTGGCGGTGCTGGACGTGCTGCCGCCGGGCGAGCTCGCCGGCGCGGTGGCGCGTGAGGACAAGGCGGCGGTGGCGCGGGCCAACGGCGTGGGACCGAAGCTGGCGCTGCGCATCGTCACCGAACTGAAGGGCAAGCCGCTGGGCGAGGGGACGTTCACGCCGACCGCGCCGGGCATGCCTGTAGAGATCCAGCCGCCGCCGCCGTCGATCGCGGGCGAAGCGGTTTCGGCCTTGCTGAGCCTGGGCGTCGTCGAGGTGAACGCCCGCCGCGCGGTGGACCAGGCGCTGATCCGGCTGGGCGAGGAGGCGGAGCTGTCGGCGGTGATCCGCGCGGCGTTGCAGGAGCTGGGGCGGTGACCCCCAAGTGGCGATCGACATGACCCGCATCATCTCCCCCGAAGCCGGGACCGGCGAGACGTTCGACCGCGCCCTGCGGCCGCAAACCCTGTCCGAGTTCGTCGGCCAGCCCCAGGCCAAGGGCAATCTGAAGGTCTTCATCGACGCCGCGCGCGGACGGGGCGAGGCGCTGGACCACGTCCTGCTGTTCGGACCGCCGGGCCTGGGCAAGACGACGCTGGCGCAGATCGTGGCGCGCGAACTGGGCGTGGGCTTTCGCGCCACCTCTGGGCCGATTCTGGCCAAGGCGGGCGACCTGGCGGCCATCTTGACCAATCTGGAGCCGCGCGACGTCCTGTTCATCGACGAGATCCACCGCCTGAGCCCGCAGGTCGAGGAGATCCTCTATCCGGCCATGGAGGACCATGTGCTGGACCTGATCATCGGCGAGGGCCCGTCGGCGCGGTCGGTCCGGATCGACCTGGCGCCCTTCACCCTGGTCGGGGCGACGACGCGGGCGGGTCTCTTGGCCACGCCGCTGCGCGACCGTTTCGGCATCCCGCTGCGGCTGGAGTTCTATTCGCCCGAGGACCTGACGGCGGTGGTGCGCGGCACGGCGCGGAAGATGGGCGCGAACATCGATGAAGGCGGGGCGCTGGAGATCGCCGGCCGCTCTCGCGGCACGCCCCGCATCGCCGGCCGCCTGCTGCGCCGCGTGCGGGACTTCGCCGATTCCGACGGGTGCGGGACCATCACCAAGGGGGTCGCCGCCCGCGCCCTGTCGCGTCTGGAGGTGGACGAGGCGGGGCTGGACAGCCTGGACCGCCGCTTCCTGAAGGCGCTGATCGAGAACTATGGCGGCGGGCCGGTCGGGATGGACACCCTGGCGGCCGCCATCGCCGAGGCGCGGGACGCGGTGGAGGACGTGATCGAGCCCTATCTGATGCAGCAGGGCTTCATCCAGCGCACCCCGCGCGGCCGAATGGCCTGCGCCAAGGCCTACGCCCACCTGGGACTGGCCGAGCCGCGATCCCCGACCCTGCAGACGCCTGGCGATCTGTTCGACGATCGCTGAGTTTGCAGGCGGCGTCGTTCGGTGCTCATCTGCCGTCATGGAGACGAGACCGCCGCGCCGTTCCGGTTTCCGGCCGCGCCCCCTGACCCTGGCGCTGGGCGGACTGCTGGTGTCGGCGGTCATCTGCGCCGGCTGGATGTGGACCCATCGACCACGCCTGCCCGAACCCGAGCCGTCCGGCGTCCGCACCCAGCGCCAGATCCAGCAGCACGCCGGGGGGCAAGCCGAGCTTCGTTATTCAGAGCACGGCCAGCGGCGCGCTGTCTGCGGCTATATGGGACGGACCCGCGGCGGCCCGGCGGTCGGCTTCGTCTCGATCCCCAACCGCATCCTGTTCAGCGACGATCCCCTGCCTCAGGAGTTCGCGGAGATGCGTGAACGCTACTGCCCCGGCTTCCTGAAGGCGCCGGCCCCGCGCTAGACTGGAGCCCATGACCGACGACGTCCCCACCGCCGGCCGCTTCGACGGGCGCGACCACCTGCTGCCCGTGCGGGTCTATTACGAGGACACCGATTTCACCGGCCTGGTCTACCACGCCAACTATGTGCGCTATTTCGAGCGGGGCCGGTCGGACTTCCTGCGCGCTATAGGCGTCGGCCACGCCGAACTGCTGGAGCAGGACGAGCCGCTGGCCTTTGTCGTCTCCGAGCTCAACATCCGCTATCTGAAGCCGGCCCGGATCGACGACGCCCTTGTGGTGCGCACCGTCTACGAGACGGTGCAGGGGCCGCGCCTGATCATCCGCCAGGCGGTCGAGCGGGACGGAGAGGTCCTGTGCCGCGCGGACGTGACCGCCGTCTGCATCCACCTGGACGGTCGTCCCCGCCGGCCGACCAAGTCCCTGGTCGAAAAGGTCTCGCCGTGGCTGTCCGGCGGCGCATCGTAAGCCTTCCTTAACCACAATCGCGCCTGTCAGGAGGGGGTTCGGTCATTGCGGCCGAACCCGCCACACAATGGTCACGTCCCCTAGGTCGAAAGGGCGCGATCCATCCGTTTCCTGCCGGAGCGCCTGAATGACCCCGCCCGCCGACGCCTCCATGCTCAATCCGGTCGAGTTGTTCCTGACCGCTGACTGGGTGGTCAAGAGCGTGATGATCGGCCTGGCGGCGGCGTCGCTGTGGTCATGGACCATCATCATCGACAAGGGTTTTCGCTTCACCCGGCTGAACCGCGAGGCCGAGGCGTTCGAGCGCTCGGTTCAGTCAGGCCGATCGCTGGAGGACGTGGCGGCCCAGGCCGGGCCGAACCCCGAGCACGCCCTGCCCCGCATGCTGGTGATCGCCCTGTCCGACTGGCGCGAGGCGCGCCAGCGCGGGGCGCTGAACGAACATCAGGGCGAGTTGCTGATGACCCGCATCGACCGCGCCATGGACAGCCTGATCGCGCGCGAGAGCCAGCGGATCGAGAACGGCCTGGGCGTTCTGTCGGTCGTCGCCACCTCGTCGCCCTTCATCGGCTTGTTCGGCACGGTGTGGGGCATCATGAACGCCTTCGACCGCATCGCGGCGGCGGGCAACACCAATCTGACCACCGTGGCGCCGGCCATCGCCGAGGCCCTGTTCGCCACGGCCATCGGCCTGGGCGCGGCCATTCCCGCCTATATCGCCTACAACAAGTTCTCGATCGACGCGGGCAAGTTCGTCAGCCGGCTGGAAAGCTTCGCCGACGACCTTCAGGCGGCCGTGGCGCGACGGCTGGGCGGCCCCTCGTCGGCGCCGCCGCCCCCGCCGCCCGCGCAGCCTTCGGGCCTCAACCTGAACCGGAGCCTCTGAGCCATGGCGCTGGGCGGAGGCGGCGGCTCGGGGCATGGCCGTCGCGGCAGGCGAGGCCGTAAAGGCCCCCTGACCGAGATCAACGTCACGCCGCTGGTCGACGTCATGCTGGTGCTGCTGATCATCTTCATGATCTCGGCGCCGCTGCTGACCGTGGGCGTGCCGCTGGAGCTGCCGCAGACCGACGCCAGCGCGGTGGAGACCGACAATGAGCCGCTGACGGTCTCGGTCGACCAGCAGGGCGCGATCTTCATCGGCGAAAGCGAGACCCGCTTCGACGACCTGGCCACGCGACTGCTGACCGAGGCGGGTGGATCGGAACAGGCGACGGAGCGGCCGGTGTTCGTGCGCGCCGACGGCCGCGCGCCGTACCAGGCCGTGGCGCGGGTGATGGCGCGGCTCAGCGCCTCGGGCTTCACCAAGCTGAACCTGATCACGGATACCGCCCCGGAGTCGGGAGCCTGACCTTGCGCCGTCCGAGCCCCGCGATCCTCGGTTCCATCGCCCTGCACGCCGGGGTGGTCGCGCTCGCCTTCGTGTCATGGCCGCGCGAGCGTGACGAGCCCAAGCCGCTGGTCAGTTCGGTGCCGGTGTCGATCGTGTCCGACATCGAGATCGCCGCCGCGCCGGCGGACAATCCGCAGCCCGAGCCTTCGCCGGACGACGCGTCGACAGCGCCCGTCAGCGCCCCGGAAGAGCCGACGCCGCCGGTTCCTGAGCCCACCCCGCCGCCACCCGCGCCGACCCCGCCGCCGCCGCGCCCGGCGCCGCGTCCGACGCC
>JAEXZS010000056.1 GCA_023451375.1 Pseudomonadota bacterium | reverse complement strand
CGCCCGGTCCCTGCGCCCGCGCCGGCCGCCGGCGCGCCGTGCCTGCGGCATACCGGCTCGGACTGGCGCGTGCTGTCGAACGGCATGAGCCTGAACGCCTGCGTGCAGGCGCTGTATTCGGGAACCTGCGTGCGTCCGGGCGAGGCGCTCTACGGCCGCTGGGGCGACGCGACCCTGCGCCTGGTGCCGCGACGGGTTGAACAGTCGAGCGACAACAACCGCTTCCGCACCCTGGCGGAGCAGGACCGCAACTGCCAATTCCCGGGACTGAACTGATGCGCGCCGTTCTCACCGCCGCCGTGATCGCCGCCGGGACCCTGGCCGCGGGAGCCTGCAGCAACGGCCCGGATTTCACCTTCGAGCCGGGCGTCTGCTATTTCGTCGCCGCGCCGGAGGGCGAGGCGCCGCGCCTGGAGGTGGTCGCCCGCGACCAGCCGCAGATCGAACACTGCGCCGCGCGGCTGGAGGAGATGCGCCTTCGCTTCCTGCGCATGGGCGGGTCGAACCAGGAGATCACGGGCGCCTATCAGGAGCGCTTCATCTTCATCGACCGCGAGGGCGTGAAGTTCGGCCAGAGCCTGACCGGCAGCCGCTTCTTCGCCATGGCCCGCACGGGAGACGGTCGTCTGGCCATTCCCGGCGCCATCCAGCGCGACGATGTCGGCCGTCCCGTCGCGGTGGCGCCCAGTCCGGAGTGACGGTGGACCGGGCTTGCGTGCGGCGAACAAAGGTGGAACATTCGTTAATCCACCGGTTTGGCGGGCCCGGCGTCGAAAGCGGGATGGCGGCGCGCCGTCCTGAGCTTAAGACATCAGGCTGAATTGCGGGCCGGGCGAAGGAATCGCCCGCCCATACGAGAAGGAAGTTTCCATGGCGGGCAGCGTCAACAAGGTCATTCTGGTCGGCAACCTGGGCCGCGATCCCGAGATCCGCTCCATGCCGAACGGCGACCGCATCGCCAACCTGTCGATCGCGACGTCGGAAACCTGGCGCGACAAGTCCTCGGGCGAGCGCAAGGAGAAGACCGAGTGGCACCGGGTGGTCATCTTCAACGACAACATCGTCAAGGTGGTCGAGAACTATGTGAAGAAGGGCTCGACCGTCTACATCGAGGGCGCGCTGCAGACCCGCAAATGGACCGATCAGCAGGGCGTCGAGAAGTATTCGACCGAGATCGTGGTCAGCCGCTTCAAGGGTGAGCTGACCATGCTGGGCGGCCGTTCCGACGGCGCGTCTCAGGGCGGCGGCTACGGCGGCGGACGTGGCGGCGATGACGACTATTCCTCCGGCTTCTCCACCGGCGGGGCCAACAAGCCCTCGGGCCCCAAGGAAAGCTATGACCTGAACGACGACATCCCGTTCTAGGAAAACCGCTCTCCCCGAGCGGAAGGCGCGCGGGCTCTGCTCGCGCGCCTTTGTCATGTTCGGCGCAACACCCCGTCATGCAGATTGAGGCGCGGCGCGCCGGCGGATGTGGCATGGGGCCGGCATGACAACCTCGACTTCCACGCCGCCGCCCGCCAAGCCTCACGCCCTCACCGGGCTGGAGATCGCCGCGATCGCGGCGATCATCGTGGTGTGGGGGGTGAACAACGCCGGGGCCAAGCTGGCGACGGAGACCCTGCCGCCGCTGCTGGTGGGGGCGATCCGTTTCGGCATCGCCAGCCTGTGTCTGGTGGCTTTCGTGCGGCCGCCGTTTCCGGACTGGAAGAGCCTGCTGATCATCGTCCTGGTGGGCGGCCCGATCCAGTACGGCCTGGCCTATGTGGCGTACTGGCTGGCGACCGACGTCAGTCCGGTGACGGTGGCGAACCAGTTGTGGATTCCGTTCACCACCCTGTTCGCCTTCCTGCTGCTGGGCGAGCGTCTGGGCAAGGCGGCGATGGCCGGCATGATCGTGGCCTTCCTGGGCGTCGCGTGGATGACGCTGGACGCGCACGCCCTGCAGGATTGGCGGGCCATCCTGGTGGCCATCGCCGCCGGCGCGGCGTGGGCCATCACGACGGTGGTGGCGCGGCGCACCACCTCCATTCCGCCGCTGAAGATGCAAGGGCTGCTGGCGCTGGGCGCCCTTCCCGTGATGGCCTTCGGCTCGGCCGTGTTCGAGCAGGGGCAGATGGAGGCCGTGACCCAGGCCGCGCCGCTGGTCTGGGCCTCGCTGCTGTGGGCGGGGATCGTATCGTCGGTGCTGGCGACCACCCTGCTGTTCTGGCTGGTGCAGCGGCGCGAGGCGGGACGGGTGACGCCCTATCTGCTGGTGACGCCGGTGGTGTCGATGCTGATCGGCTGGGGCTTCATGGGCGATGTGCTGACGCCGCAGATCCTGACCGGCGCGGCCCTGGCCATGGGGGGCGTGGCGGTGGTGGCCCTGGCGGAGCGCGGCCTGCGCGCCGGCGCCGCCAAGGCTTGATTCTTTGGGCTATCGGGCTTCGCCCTACTTGAGCCCGTCGGACTCTACGGGCTATCGGGCTTCGCCCTGCTTGAGCCCGTGGGACTCTGCGGGCTATCGGGCTTCGCCCTGCTTGAGCCCGTCGGACCCTGCGGGGCTATCGGGCGGTCGCCCGCCCTGCTTGAGCCCCGTGGCGTCAGCTCGCGCGGAGCGCCGCGCAGGCGACGCGATCGCCGGCGCCGCCGATCGGCTGGCTGTTGTGGTCGTCGGCGTTGGCGTGGATGATGATGGCCGAGCCGTCCTCGTCCCACAGCCATTGACCGGGGCCGTGCGCCGAGATGCGGGCGCGGGTGGTGAACAGTTCGGCGTTCACCTTGCCGTCCGCGCCGGCGAAGACGTTGGGCAGGTCGCCGTCGTCCGGGCCGTTGGTGTTCAGCAGGCCGTGCGGCGCCGCCGGCTGGCCATGGTTGATGTGAGCGCCCGACGAGGTGAAGGGCGCCTCGCAGGCGCCGGTGGCGTGGATGTGAATGCCGTGCCAGCCCGGCGTCAGGCCCGAGGCCTCGACCTTGATCAGCAGGCCGGTGGCGCCCTGGCGCAGTTCGACGCGGCCGATCTGCTGGCCCTGGCCGTTGATCAGGACCGCCTGGCCGCCGGCCCCGACCTCGGCCCGGCTGGCGATCGGCTGGGTCGAAGTGGCGTCGGAAGCGCAGGCCGCGAGGGCCAGCGGGGCGGCGATGGCGAGAAGGCCGGTCAAAGCGATGGCGCGCATGTCGAAATCCTTGTTCTGAACGGGCTTCGAGGGGTGGCTTCGCTTTGCCACCACAGCCCCCGGATGCTAGAAACCGGAACAGCGGATCACGTTCCGATTCCGGCCGAATAAAGCCACGCTTCCTTGACCGACGACAGCTACAATAACGCCGCGACACCGACCCATGGTGGAGGCGGCGGCTCCGACATCTCGACCATCACGATCGAGGACGAACTGAAGCGTTCGTACCTCGACTACGCCATGAGCGTGATCGTCAGCCGGGCCCTGCCAGACGCCCGCGACGGCCTGAAGCCGGTGCATCGGCGCATCCTGTATTCGATGCACGACCTGAACATGACGCCGGAGCGCGCCTATTCGAAATGCGCCCGCGTGGTCGGCGACGTGCTGGGCCGGTTCCACCCGCACGGCGACGCCTCGGTCTACATGGCGCTGGTGCGGATGGCGCAGCCCTTCTCGATGGGGCTGATGCTGGTCGACGGCCAGGGCAACTTCGGCTCGGTCGACGGCGATATGCCCGCCTCGATGCGCTACACCGAGGCCCGGATGGCCCCGGCCGCCGTCGCCCTGATGGCCGACATCGACAAGGACACCGTCGATTTCCAGCCGAACTACGACGAGAAGGAGCTGGAGCCGGTCGTCCTGCCGAGCCGGATCCCGAACCTGCTGGTCAACGGCGCGGGCGGCATCGCCGTCGGCATGGCGACCAACATCCCGCCGCATAACCTGGGCGAGGTCGTGGACGCCGCCCTGGCGCTGCTGGACGATCCGGCCGTGTCGGACGAGGCGCTGCTCGACATCGTGCCCGGGCCGGACTTCCCGACCGGCGGCGAGATCATGGGCCGCACGGCGCCGCGCAACGCCCTGCGCGAAGGCCGCGGCTCGGTCGTCGTGCGCGGCAAGGCCTCGATCGAGGAGATCCGCAAGGACCGCGAGGCGATCGTCGTCACCGAACTGCCGTTCCAGGTCAACAAGCAGACCCTGATCGAGCGCATCGCCGAAATGGTCCGCGAGAAGCGTCTGGAAGGCATTGCCGACGTCCGCGACGAGTCCGACCGCCAGGGCATGCGGATCGTCATCGAGCTGAAGCGCGACGCCTCGGGCGACGTGATCCTGAACCAGCTGTGGCGCTATACGGCGATGCAGAGCTCGTTCGGCGTCAACATGCTGGCGCTGAATCACGGCCGGCCCGAGCAGATGGGCCTGCGCCAGCTGCTGCAGATCTTCCTCGACTTCCGCGAGGAGGTGGTGGTCCGCCGCGTCAAGTTCGAGCTGAACAAGGCGCGCGATCGCGGCCATGTGCTGGTCGGCCTGGCCGTCGCCGTCGCCAATATCGACGAGGTCATCCACATCATCCGCTCCTCGGCCGATCCGACCGAGGCGCGCGAGCGGCTGCAGGCCAAGCCCTGGCCGGTGGGCGACATGATGGCCCTGGTCGAGCTGATCGCGGACCCGCGCACCGTCATCATCGAAGGCGACAAGATACGCCTGACCGACGAACAGGCCCGCGCCATCCTGGCCCTGACCCTGTCGCGCCTGACCGGCCTGGGCCGGGACGACATCTTCGGCGAGGCGAGGGGACTGGCGGACACCATCCAGGGGCACCTGACCATCCTGTCGGACCGCAAGAACGTGCTGGCCATCATCCGCGACGACCTGATCGCGGTGAAGGACCAGTTCGCCGTCCCGCGCCGCACCCTGATCGGGGAAGGCGACGGCGAGATGGAGGACGAGGACCTGATCCCGCGCGAGGACATGGTCGTCACCGTCACCCACGGCGGCTACGTCAAGCGGGTCGCCCTGAACGCGTATCGGACCCAGCATCGCGGCGGCAAGGGCCGCAGCGGCATGTCGATGAAGGATGAAGACGCCGTCACCAGCGTCTTCAGCGCCTCGACCCACACGCCGGTCCTGTTCTTCGCCACCAACGGCAAGGCCTACAAGCTCAAGACCTGGCGCCTGCCGCTGGGCAATCCGCAGTCGCGCGGCAAGGCCTTCGTCAACCTGCTTCCGATCGAGCCCGGCGACAGCATCATGAACGTGCTGCCCCTGCCCGAGGACGAGGCGGCGTGGGGCGATTACGACATCATGTTCGCCACCCAGTCGGGCGACGTGCGCCGCAACAAGCTGTCGGACTTCGCGACGGTGAACCGCGCCGGCAAGATCGCCATGAAGCTGGAGGACGGCGACCACATGGTGGGCGTCGCCCTGTGCCGGGCCGACGACGACATCATGCTGACGACCGCCATGGGCCGGGCGATCCGCTTCAAGGCCGATGACGTGCGGGTGTTCAAGGGACGCGATTCGACCGGCGTGCGGGGCATTCGCCTGCAGGACGGCGACGCGGTCATCTCCATGGCGGTCCTGGGCCGCGTGGACGCCACGCCCGAAGAGCGGGCCGCCTACGTCAAGCACGCCAACGCCATGCGCAAGGCGGCCGGCGAAGCCGACGAGGAGACGCCGGTCGAGGTCGACGACGGAGCAGAGGAGGGAGCCGCCGTGGGCGAGGCCACCCTGTCGGTCGAGCGCATCGCCGAACTGGGCGCCGCCGAACAGTTCATCCTGACGGTCACGGAGACCGGCTTCGGCAAGCGGTCCTCGGCCTATGAGTACCGCCGCACGGGCCGGGGCGGGCAGGGGCTGACGGCCCACGGCCTGGGGGGACGCGCCGGCAAGCGCCTGGCAGCCGCCTTCCCGGTGGAGGAATCCGACGACCTGCTGCTGGTCACCTCGGGCGGGCAGATGATCCGCACGCCGGTCAGCCAGGTCCGCGTCGTGGGTCGCTCCAGCCAGGGCGTGACCATCTTCCGCACCGCCGAGGGCGAGAAGGTGGTGTCGGTCGAACGCCTGCCGGACAGCGGCGGCGACGAGGCCGAGATCGCGGGTGAAGAGGGCGAGGCCTGACCCTCCATCGCGTAGCGGGGAGCGGGAGGAACTGATGGCCGGCGAAATCCTCATCGACGGCCTGACGCCCTCCGCCGAAGATCTGACGCATCAGGCGCTGGTGAACTACGGCGCCTTGACCTCCTTTCGCGTCGAGGGCGGCGCGGCGCGTGGGCTGGACCTGCATCTGGCGCGTCTCAGGCGGTCGGCGGAAGAACTGTTCGGGGAAGCGCCGGAGGAGGACGAACTGCGGCGGCTGATGCGGATCGCCGTGCAGGGACGCGACGCCTGCTGGCTGCGGATCAGCCTGTTCTCGCCGGCGATCGGGCATCGAACGCCCTCCTGGGAAGGGAGGCCGAAGGTGATGACGGCGGTGTTTCCGCCGCCGCGGCCCCTGGCGGAGACCGTGCGTTTGACGGCGATGACCTATGAACGCGAGGCGCCGCACCTGAAGCATGTCGCCACGATGGGCCTGGTCCAGGCGAGGCGGCGGGCGCGCAAGGCGGGTTTCGACGACGCCCTGTTCCTGACGCGCGACGGCCGGGTGTCGGAAGGCTCGTTGTGGAACATCGGCTTCATCAAAGACGGCGGCGTCGTCTGGCCCGAGGCGCCGATGCTGGCGGGGGTGACGCAGGCGGTGCTTCAGACGGAGCTGAAGGCCGCAGGCGTGGCGCAGGCGACGCGGCCCATTCCGCGTGCCGAGCTGTCGCGCTTCGACGGGGCCTTCATCTGCAACAGCGCCACCCCGGTCTGCCCGGTGGCCGCCATCGACGGGCAGACCTATTCGCTCGATGAGGCGATGGCGACGACGCTGAGGGCGGCCTGGACGCGCGCGACGCTGCAGCCGATCTGACCTGGCCGGCTAGGCCGCGACTTTCGCACCTGCTAAACGGCCCCAAGGCGCGTCGACAGGCCGGGGGGAAAACGCATGCGCATCGGGCTCTATCCGGGCACCTTCGATCCGGTCACCAACGGCCACACCGACATCATCAAGCGCGCGACCAAGCTGGTGGATCGCGTGGTCATCGGCGTGGCCAAGAACGACGACAAGGGGCCGCTGTTCTCGACCGACGAGCGGGTGGACATGCTGCGCGAGGCGGTGTCCGGCCTGGGCGGCGACATCGTGGTCCAGCCCTTCTCCACCCTGTTGATGCATTTCGCCGAGGAGTTGAACGCCAACGTCATCATCCGGGGTTTGCGCGCGGTCGCCGACTTCGAATACGAATTCCAGATGACGGCGATGAACCAGCGTCTCAATCAGGACATCGAAACGGTGTTCCTCATGGCCGATCCGCGCCACCAGGCCATCGCCTCGCGGCTGGTCAAGGAGATCGCGCGGCTGGACGGCGCCATAGACAGTTTCGTCAGCCCGGCGGTCGCAGCGCGGGTGCGCGCCAAGGTGAAGACAAAAGGATGAGTTCGCGTATGCGCTTCAAGATTCTAACGGCGACGGCCGCGCTGGCGATCATCGCCGCCCCTGTCGCGGCGCCCGCTCCGGCCGCGGCGCAGGCGAACGCCGAATGGCGTACGGTCGCGCCGGACAACCTGCTGGTCATCGACACCGCCAAGGGCCGCATCCTGGTCGAGCTGTCACCCCTGGCGGCGCCGAGCCATGTGGAGCGCATCCGCACCCTGGCCAACCAGGGCTTCTACGACGGGCTGAAGTTCCACCGCGTCATCCCCGACTTCATGGCCCAAACCGGGGACCCGCAGGGGACCGGCCAGGGCGGCAGCGATCTGCCGGACCTGAAGGCAGAGTTCAGCTTCCGGCGCGGCCCAGACGCAGGCTTCGCGTCCGTGCCGAACGGCGGCCAGGCGCTGGTCGGCCTGGTCGGGACGTTGCCGGTGCAGACCCAGCCGGACGCCCAGATGATGATCACCGCCGACTTCAAGGTCGACGCCCACGGCCTGTTCTGCCCCGGCGTCCTGGGCATGGCGCGCGCGGGATCGCCCGACAGCGCCAACAGCCAATTCTTCCTGATGACCGGCGAGCGCGACATCCTGAACGGCCAGTACACCGCCCTGGGCCGCGTCGTGTCCGGCCTGGACGTGGTCAAGGCGCTGAAGGCGGGCTCGGAAGGAGAGGACGGCAAGGTCGACAATCCCGATGGGATGACCCGCGTGCGCATGGCCTCGGCCCTGCCGGAGGGCGAGCGTCCGACCGTGCGCGTCATGACCTCGGCCGCCGCCGTGGCGCAGGCCCCGGTTCCGGCCAGCGGTCGCCTGAACGTCTGCGACATCCCGCTGACGGCCGAGGTTTCCGGCGGCTGAGGCGGATCGGAAGGGGGAAGAGATGAAGCTTCGCGCCGCTCTGCTGGCCGCCGCCATCGCCACGCCGGTGACGGCTCAGGAGCCGCCCGCGCCGCCGCCGCCTCCGCCGCCCGCGGAGTGGCGCGTGGTCGCGCCGCAGAACCTGCTGGTCATCGACACCAGCCAGGGGCGGATCCTGGTCGAGATGGCGCCCGAGATCGCACCCGCCCATGTAGAGAGAATCCGGCTGCTGGCGTCGCGGGGCTTCTACGACAACCTGGCCTGGCACCGGGTGATCGACTGGTTCATGGCCCAGACCGGCGATCCGCTGGGCACCGGCGAGGGCCAGAGCTGGCATCCCGATCTGAAGGCCGAGTTCACCTTCCGACGGGGGCCGGAGATGACGTTCAACCCCGTCGCGGCGCCCGCGGGCTCGTTGCTGGGCTTCGTCGGCTCCGTGCCGGTCGAGACCCAGCCCGACGCGCTGATGGCCGGGACCCCCGATCGCAAGGTGCACGGCTGGGGCGTCTATTGCCCCGGCGTGGCGGGCATGGCGCGCGATGTCGCCGAAGACACCGCCAACAGCCAGTTTTTCCTTATGCGCCAGGCCTATCCGTCGCTGGACAAGCGCTACACCGTCTGGGGACGGGTGGTGTCGGGACTGGACGTCGTGCGGGCGCTGAAGGCCAGCCCCAATCCGGACGGCCTGGTGCAGGACCCCGATCGCATGCTGCGCGTCCGCGTCGCCTCGGACCTGCCGGAGGCCGAGCGGCCGTCGGTCGCCGTCATCAACACCGCATCGCCGACGTTCCAGACGCTGGTGGAGCGGGCGCGTCAGGCCCGGGGGGCGGACTTCTCGATCTGCGACATCGACCTGCCCGTGCAGGTCACGCCGCCGACGGCCCCGCCGGCCTAGACCGCCCGCGCCGACGCCGGCGGCGCGGCGTCGGGCGGCGCGCCTCGCGCATCATCTGCAGCAGCAGGCCCTCGCGCAGGCCGCGATCGGCGACGCGGACCCGTTCCGACGGCCAGGCGCGCTGAACCGCCTCCAGAATGGCGGCGCCGGCCAGCACCAGGTCGGCGCGATCCGGACCGATGCACGCTTCGCGGGCGCGCCCGTCCGGACCCAGAAGCTTCAGCCGCTCGGCCGCCGCCTCGCAGTCGCCGCGCGTCATCCACAGGCCGTCGACCCGGTCGCGATTGTAGCGGGGCAGCTTCAGGTGGATGCCGGCCAGGCTGGTGATCGCCCCGGAAGTCCCGACCAGATGGCCACGGTCGGCGGCGAATAGGGCCCGTATCTCGTCGTCGTGGATCCCCCCCGCCGCGATGGCGGCTCCCATGTCGGCGACCATGGCCTCGTACCAGTCGGGGCCGGCGCCCTGCGGCTCGGGGTGGCGCTCGGCCAGGGTGACCACGCCCAGGGGGGCCGACATCCAGGCCGTGGTGGCGTAGCCGTCGCCCTTGCGACGCAGCCAGGACATCTCGGTCGAGCCGCCGCCTACGTCGATGACCAAGGCCGCCTGAGCCTGGGGATCGATCAGGTTCAGGCAGCCCTCGACCGACAGCCGCGCCTCTTCGGACGGATCGATGATGCGCAGGGTCAGGCCCGTGCCGCGCCGCACCCGCTCGACGAAGGCGGCGCCGTTGCCGGCCGCGCGACAAGCCTGGGTGGCGACGGCGCTGAGACGGTTCGCATCCACGCCCCTGCGCGCCAGCCGTTCGGCGCACAGGGCCAGCGCCTCATAGGCCCGGTCCATGGCGCGCTCATCCAGCCGCCCGGTCCGCGACAGGCCCTCGCCCAGCCGCACGATGCGGCTGAAGCTGTCGACAACGCGAAAGCCATCGCGCGACGGACGCGCGATCAACAGGCGGCAGTTATTGGTCCCCAGATCGAGCGCGCCATAGAGCGGCGCATCTCGACCCGAACCCTCCCGCTGCGGGGGAGGCGAGGACCGCTCGTCGCGCCGTCGCGGCGCGCCGTGGGTCTCCGGCATGGGCCGTATCCGATATGGGCGGTCCGAAGCGGCGCCCGTCGCGGCGACCCTAGCGCGACGGAATCGTCCGCGCCAAGCCATTCCTGTCGGGAAGATGAACGCGCCTGTGGGCGTCCGCTTCAGGCGCGTGGGCGCATCAAGCCGGCCATGACCCAGGTTCAGATCGCCCGTTTCAGTCTCGGCCAGATCGTCCGGCACCGGGACGACGCCTTTCGCGGCGTGGTCATCGATGTGGACGCCGCCTACGCCGGGCCGATGCGCGAGACCGGCGACACCTCGCCCAACCAGCCCTTCTACCGCGTCTTCGTGACGGGGACGGACGGCGGCTTCGTCGCCTATGCGGCGGAAGGGGCGCTGGAGGGAGACGCCGACGAACTGGCCCCGGCCGACCAGCGGCGATGGGTCAGCGTCGACGACCAGGGCCGCCACGCGCCGCTGGACATGCGACTGCACTGACGGTTGGAACCGGCCGGCGCCGGGCGTTATATGCGGGCAAAAGAGGAAACGCTCCCCATGTCCGATTTCGAGCACGTCTTCGAGCAGCCGCCGGAAGGCGCCGCCGCCGACTGGACCATTCCGCAGAACTGGTCCGCCTATACCGAGGTCGAGCACCAGACCTGGGACACGCTGTACGCCCGGCAGATGAAGATCCTGCCCGGCCGGGCCTGCGACGCCTTCCTGAAGGGGCTCGACGCGCTGGACCTGAACGCGGGCGGCATTCCCGATTTCGAGATCATCAATCCCAAGCTCCAGGCCCTGACCGGCTGGACCGTGGTCTGCGTGCCGGGCCTGGTGCCGGACGAGGTTTTCTTCGATCACCTGGCCAACCGGCGCTTCGTCTCGGGCCAGTTCATCAGGAAGCCGGACCAGCTCGACTACCTGCAGGAGCCGGACATCTTCCACGACGTCTTCGGCCATGTGCCGATGCTGACGGATCCCGACTTCGCCGCCTACATGGAGGCCTACGGCAAGGGCGGCCAGCGGGCGGCGGGCCTGGGCATGCTGCAAAACCTGACGCGGCTATACTGGTACACGGTGGAATTCGGCCTGATGCAGGATACCGACGGCTTGCGCATCTACGGCGCTGGCATCGTGTCGTCGGCGACCGAGAGCGTCTTCGCCCTGGAGGACCCGTCGCCGAACCGGCTGGGCTTCGACCTGGAGCGGGTGATGCGCACCCTCTATCGGATCGACGACTTCCAGCAGGTCTATTTCGTCATCGACAGCCTCGAGGCGCTGAAGGACGAGACCCTGAAGGACTTCGGCCCAATCTATGAACGGCTGAAGGGGCAGGACGACCTGGCGATCGAAACCGTGCTGCCGAGCGATCGCGTCTTCACGCGCGGAACCCAGGCCTATGCGGCCAAGGGCGGGCGGTTCGCGGCCTAGGTCCGCTGGAACGGATAGAAGCCGCCGCTTAGGTTCAGGATCGCCGTCAGTTCGTCCAGCGCACCCCGGCTTTCGTCCAGCAGCTTAGGGTCCGCGAGGTCCGCCGGGCGCAGTTCGTCGCGGTACCAGCGGTTCGCCCAGGTCGACAGCCGTTCGTGCAAGGCGTCCGTCAGGCGCATGGCGGGGTTGGTCGCGGACAGTTCCGCGTCGTTCAGAACGACGCGCAGGCGCAGGCAGGCCGGTCCGCCCCCGTTGCGCATAGACTGGCGCACATCGACGTATTCGACCCGGCCGATGGGACCGTTGGAGGCGGCCAGGCCCTGGGCGACCGCGTGGCTGCGCGGGTTGTCGCCGGTCTCGGTGGGGCAGATCAGGGTCAGGCGATCCTCGCCCGGGATCCGGATCAGCATGGAGTTGAACAGATAGCTGCCGATGGCGTCGGCCAGGGGCAGGTCGGCGGAGGAGACCTCGACGAAGATCGGGTCGAACAGGCCCTCGGCGGCGTGGCGGATGGCGGCCTGCGTCGCCGCCGTGTCCTCGAAAGCGAGGTCGTGGAAGAACAGGGTATCCAGCGCGCCGACGCAGACGACATCGTTGTGGAAGGTGCCGCCGGCGATCGCGGCCTTCGACTGCTGGGCCAGGACGACGCCTGACGCACCGTGGCGACGGGCGATGGCTTCCGAAGCCTCGCGCGTCTGGCGGGCTGGGTAGGGGCCATCCCAGGGTTGGAACGCCTCGCGGCCCCAGACCAGCAGATTGACGCCCGGCGCGCCATGCGCGGCGCACAGGCGGACGTGGTTGGCGGCGCCCTCGTCGGCCAGATGGGCGACGGAGGGCAGGGCCTCGTGAACGGCGAACCGCATAGGGTCGGGAAAGAGGGCGTCCAGCGCCCGCTTCGTCTGCTGGTGCTCCAGCGAGCGATGCAGGTTGGTGTGCAGGTTGGCCGGAGTGAAGTGCACACGGCCGTCTGCGGCGTCTGCGCTGGGCGTAACCGTCGCGGCGTTGGCGGCCCACATGGGCGAGGCCGAACAGGCGGCGGCGGCGAAGGAGGGCGCGTCCTTCCACGCCCGCTCCAGCACCTGGGCGTCGGAGCCGGTGAAGCCCAGCGTCCGCAGGAAAGGGATGTTCGGCCGCTCGTGCGGCGGCAGGACGAACTGGGGCAGGCCCAGGCCCGCCAGGGTCTTCATCTTGCCGAGGCCCTGCAGCACCGCCGCGCGCGGATTCGACGCCTCGCCCTTGTTCAGGCTGGAGGCCAGATTCCCCGGCGCCAGGCCCGCATAGGAATGCGTCGGTCCTATCAGGCCGTCGGCGTTGGCTTCGACGGCGTCGGTCATCGCAGCCCCTTGATCTCGCCTTCGATGTTGGCGACCGCGTCGGCCTCGAAGCTGGCGACGGGATAGGCGCAGTAGTCGGCGGCGTAGTAGGCGCTGGGCCGATGGTTGCCGCTGGCGCCCAGGCCGCCGAAGGGCATGTCGCCGGCGGCGCCGGTGGTCGGACGGTTGAAGTTGACCACGCCCGCGCGGATGCGGCGGATGAAGTGATCCCAGGTCTTCGGATCGTCGCTGACCAGGCCCGCCGACAGGCCGTAGCGGGTGGCGTTGGCGGCCTGGAGGGCGGCGTCGAAGGTCGGGACGCGAATGACCTGGAGGAAGGGGGCGAACATCTCTTCATCCGGGACGTCCAGGCCCGTCACGTCGATGATGGCCGGCTTGACGAAGGCGCCCGAAAGGTTCGCCACCGGGCCCGAGGCGCGGATGACCTTGGCCCCCAGATCGATGCGCTGTTGCAAGGCCTGAAGGGCCGTCTGGGCGGCGTGGGCCGAGATCAGCGGTCCGGCATAGGGTTCAGGATCGCTGTCCCACGGACCGAACAACAGGCGGTCGGAAAGGGCGGCGACGGCCTCGACGATCGCGTCGCCCTGCGGCCCCTCCGGCACGATCAGGCGACGGGCGCACGAGCAGCGCTGGCCGGTTGTGATGAAGGCGGACTGGACCGCGATCCCGGCGACAGCCTCGGCGTCGGCGGCGTCCCAGACGACCAGCGGATTGTTGCCGCCCAGCTCCAGCGCCAGGATGACGTGCGGATCGTCGGCGAACTTCTTGCGGAAATAGGCGCCGGCCGCGCCGGAGCCGGTGAACATCAGGGCGTCGATGCCGGCGTCCAGCAGGGCGGCGCCGGTCTCGCGTCCGCCCTGGACCACATTGACCACGCCGGCGGGCAGGTCGGCGGCGGCGAAGGCCTCGGCCATCACCTGACCAACCAGGGGCGTCTCCTCCGACGGCTTGAAGACGACGGTGTCGCCGGCCAGCAGGGCCGGGACGATATGGCCGTTGGGCAGATGGCCGGGAAAGTTGAACGGGCCGAGCACCGCCGCCACGCCGTGCGGACGGTGTCGCAGCACAGCGCGGCCGAAGGCCGTATCGTTGGACCGTTCGCCGGTGCGTTCGTCATAGGCGCGGATCGAGATGTCGACCTTGCCGATCATGGCGGCCGCCTCGGTCTTGGTCTCCCACAGCGGCTTGCCGGTCTCGCGGGCGATGGCCTCGGCGATCTGGGGCGCGCGATCCTTCAGCACGGCCTGATAGCGTTTGACCGCGTCGATCCGCGCGGCGCGCGGGGCGTCGGCCCAGGCGGGGAAGGCGGCGCGGGCGGCGTCGACGGCGGCCTGGACCTGGGCGGGGCCGGCGGCCTCGCCTTCCCAGTTCACGGCTTCTGTGGCGGGGTCTTTGGACTTGAAGATGGTCATGATTTCACGCGGATGGTGGCGCCGGCCTTGATCTTCAGCGCGGCGGCGGCTTCGGCGGGCAGACGGGCGATGTCGCCGTCGATGTCGCACTTGGCGCGGACGGCGCGAAAAGCGGCGACGCTGTCGGTCGAGATCAGGGCGGGCAGTTCGGCGTCGATCGTGTCGGCGATCTCCACCTTGAGGCGGCGGGCGTCGCGCACGGTGCGGATATTGTCGCGGCCGCAGGCGACGGTGGGGCCCGCGTCGAAGATGTCGACCAGGCCGTTGGGCCGGAAGCCCTCGCTTTCCAGCAGGGCCATGGCGGGGCCCCCTTGGGGATGCACCTTGCCGATCACGGCGCGCGCGGGCTCGGGCAGCAGTTCGACATAGATCGGGTGGCGCGGGGCCAGGTCGAGGATGAACTGCTTGTCGGTCGAGCCGCTCATGCGGTCGGCGTCGTCGAACTCCATCGGAAAGAACTTGTGCGCCACATGATCCCAGAACGGACAGGCGCCGTCGGGGGTGAAGACCCCGCGCAGTTCGGCCAGGACATTGTCGGCGAACAGGTCGGGCCGGGCGCCGATCAGCATGTAGCGCGACTGGCTGAGCAGGCGGCCCGCCCCGCCCTTCCTCCGGTCGGCCTTGAGGAACAGCGAGCCGACCTCGGTCCAGCCGGTGCATTCGTTGACCAGGACCAGGGTCTGGTGGTCCAGCTTCACGCCGATGGAGGGCGACGACGCCGTGTTGTTGACGACGCGGAACGAGAAGAACGGCCGCTTCAGCCCCACGGTCGCCTTGACCGAGCCGACCCCGTCGATGTCGCCGGTGTCGCCGTCTTCCAGCATCAGCGTGTACCAGGCCTCCTGCCACGGAACATCGCCCTGGAAGCTGGCCTGGCTGAGCTCCAGCCGGTCGGAGAGGACGTCGGGATCCTCGGGCAGGCTGGTGAAGCCGGGGCCGGACAGGATGGCCAGCTCCAGCAGGTGGTCGAGATCGGCGGGGCCGGCGGGGCGGACGAGGAGCATGCTAGAGGGTTTCCATCCGCAGGGACTTCAGCTTCGCCGCATCGATCTCACCCGAGGCGATCTTGCACAGGATCAGGGCGCTGAGCTGGGCGCGTTCGACGAAGCTGTCGGGCCAGGCGAACTCCTGGTCCGAATGGATGTCGCCCCCCCGGACGCCGAGGGTGTCGATATTCGGCAGACCGGCGGCGTGCAGATTGTTGCCCTCGCAGACGCCGCCAGACGGCGTCCAGACGATCGCTTGGCCCAGCAAGGCGCCGGCATCCCGCACCGCCTCGAACAGGGCCGTCTGGGCGGCGTCCATGGGCTTGGGCGGGCGGGTGAAGCCGCCGTGCAGGTCCAGCGTCAGCCCTTCGAACGGCGGCGATGCGGCGATGACGCGGACGGAGTCGTCGATCCAGTCGGCGGCGGCCTTGTCCGGGACGCGGACGTTGAAGCGGACCACGGCGTTGTCGGCGACGACGTTCAGGGCGCCGCCGCCGGAGATCTTGGCGACGTTGACGGTGACGCCGTCCCGCCGGCCGTTCAGCCCATGCAGGGCGGCGGCGATGATGGCCGCGCCGGCGACGGCGTTGCGGCCTTCCTCGAAGGCGCGGCCGGCGTGGGCGGCGCGACCGGCGACGATCAGGTGATAGTTGCCGCTGCCCTTGCGCGCCCCGGCCAGGGCGCCGTCCGCCAGCGCGGGCTCATAGGTCAGACCGACATGGCCGCGCGCGCCGAGTTCCGCCAGCAGCGGCGCCGAGGCGGGCGAGCCGATCTCCTCGTCCGGGCTGAGCAGCACGGTCCAGCCGACGCCGTGACGGAGGGGGTGGAATTCGAAGGCTTCCAGCGCGGCCAGCAGCACGCTGATCCCGCCCTTCATGTCGGCGACGCCGGGGCCGTTCAGGGCGCCGTCGGCGCGCGTGGTCACGGTCTGGAATCCGCTGTCGGCCGGAAAGACGGTGTCGTAGTGGCCGGTCAGCACGATCTGGATCGGGGCCGCGGGCCGGGCGGTGACCTTCAGGGCGTCGGCATGAGCCTCGATCCGCATCGATCCGTCGTCGGCGACGGTGGTCGAGCCTTGGGTCGGGATGCGTTCGACGGCGGCGGGCAGGGTCCTCGCTTCGGCTTCCAGCGCGTCCAGCACGGCGTTCAGGCCGGCGGCGTTGCGGCTGCCGGAGTTGATGTTCGCCCAGTCGATGGTGCGGCCGATGATGGCTTCGCGCCGCGCCGCGACGTGGTCGAGGACGGCCTGGTCGTCTGCTGAAATCCGCATGCGGACGCCAGCCTAGCTCCGTGCGCCGCAAAGGTGAAGGCGAGCCAAATTCCACCCCATAGGACGGACGAGCCCGCGCTCATGCGCACGAAACGACCCTGTCGATGAAGGAGGCGCGGCCTGATATCAGGCGCCTGTTGATTCCCCGGAGGCCGAATGCCCGTCACCCTGTTCCACAATCCGAAGTGCAGCACCTCGCGCAACGCCCTCGCGTTGCTGCGTGAGAAGGGCGTCGAGCCGAGGGTGGTCGAATATGTGAAGACCGGCTGGGACCGGGCGACGCTGGAGCGGCTGGCGGCGAAGACGGGCGCCGGCGTGGCGGGCCTGCTCCGCAAGAAGGAGGCCGAGGCGGCCGTGCTGCTGGCGGCCGGCGCCGACGACGAGGCGATCATCGCCGCCGCCGTCGCCCGGCCGACCCTGATCGAACGTCCGCTCGTGGAGAGCGACACGGGCGCGGTCATCGGCCGCCCGGTCGAGCGGGTGCTGGACGTCCTCTAGTTCCGGTTCGGGCGGCGGTCCCGGCGCTGGCCGGGATCGCGGCTCTCGCGGCGCCAACGAATCGACAGGCTGGTGTCGCCCTGGCCGCCGAATTGCGAGGCCACGGCGATGTTGCGGCGGGGTTGCCACTCGACCTTGACGGCCGCGCCGCCTTCGCCGCCGCCGATGATCTCCAGATAGATGTCGTCGGTCAGATAGCGGCCGCCGGCGACGGTGAGCGCCGAAGCCTCGCCGCCGAAGGAGAGTCGGTCCAGACCGGCCAGTTCGCGCAGATTGCCGATCACGTCGAAGCCGCCGCCGCCGGCCAGGGCCGCGACGCCCGCCGCCAACTGCGCCGCCTCGAACGCTGACAGCTGCGAGGCCGAGCGGCCGAACAGCACCTGGGACAGGATCTCGTCCTGGGGCAGGGCGGGGGTCGAGGTCAGGGCGATCCTTGGCTCCGCCGCCGTGCCGGTGACGTCGATGGAGGCGGTCAGGGCCGGGTCCTCGCGCACCGCCGACAGGTCCAAGCGGATCTGCTCCGGATCGGTCGACAGGGTCACGCGGCCGTCTTCGTCGAAGACGAAACGCTTGCCGGCGAACTCATAGTCGCCGCGCACGACGTTGGCGACGCCGGTCAGCTGGGGCTGGGCCACCGTGCCGCGCACCCGGGCGTTGACGTCCAGGATGACATTCAGGCCCCGGCCGGTGACGCGCACCTTGCCGCCGCGCGAGCGCAGGGCGATGTCCAGGCCGATCTGGGGACCGCCTCGGCGCGCCTCGGTCTCGACCGGATCGCCGCCCGGACGGTTGATCTCGACCACGTCCATCGAGACGATGCCGTTGGAGCCGGGAACCTCGGGCTCGATCCGCGCCTCGTCCACCTCGATCTGGCCGCTCAGGCGGATGTTGCCGTCCTCGCCGCGCACGATGTTGATGGGGCCGGAGGCGCGCGCCTCGGCGATCTCGTTGTCGATGACGCGGAACCGCTGCAGGTTCAGCTGGGCGGTCGAGCCGGAGCCCTGGCGCAGGCCGATGCGGCCGGAGCCCGTGACGGCGCCGCCCGCGCCGTCGTTGGCCGAGAAGGTCTGTATCTGGGCGGTGGTGTCGTCGAAGGCGGTGCGCAGGGTCAGGTCGGACAGCACCAGGCCCACCGCGTTCTCGCGATAGCTGCCCTGGCTGAGATCGAAGCGGCCGTTGATGCGGGGCGCGTTCAGGGTGCCGGCCAGGGTCGCCTGGCCGTCCACCTGCCCCGCCAGACTGCGCTCGCCGCCCAGCAACAGGTCCCAGATGGGCTGAATCTGGCCATTGATGGAGACGCGGCCGGACATCTCGCGCGTCCGGGCCACGGCGAGCCTGAGCGGCGCGGCTGAGGCTTCGACTGGAAGCGTCAGGTCGGCCGAGGCCTGCACCGCGTCCGCGTCCACCGCGCTGGCGCGGATGGTCAGAATGTCGTTCGCCAGGGTGGCGTCCAGCCGTCCGTCCACCGCCAGGCCACGCGGGGCGTCTATGCTGCGGATCTGGCGCAGCGTCACGTTGGCCGCGCCCGAGAGATCGTCGCCGGCGCCCCGAAGCGTCAGCCGGCCGGTCGCGGCGCCCCTGAGTTCTGGCGAGACGGACGCGAGGTCGACGTTGGAGAGGTCGGCTTCGATGACGGCGGAGTCGGAGTCCTGGCGCAGTTCGGCCAGCAGCACGCCGCCGCCTACGCCCAGGTCGACGCGGGCGACGCGTCCGTCGCCGTTCAGGGCGAAGACCGCCGGGTTGCGGGTGGTGAACGCCACTTCCCGCACCCGACCGCCGCCACGCAGGGTCAGGCTGTGCGCCTCGCCACGCCGGGCGTAGGTTCCGGCGCCGTTGAACTGAACCGGCGTGCCGCCGCCGACGTCCAGCGCCAGGGTGAAGGGCAGGTTGTCCAGCGTGCCGCGCCCGTCCAGATCCAGGGTGCGGATGATGAAGCTCTGACCCGCCAGGCGGACATTGCGGCCGGTGATGTCCAGCACGGCCGTGTCGGCGCCCCCTCCCTCGGTCAGGCGGATGCGGCCGTTGGCCTCGCCCGAGGCCAGGAAGGCGCCCGCCCGCGCCGTGAAGGTCAGGTCGGCGCTGGAGGGGATGTTGTCGGACAGGGCGACGGCGCCCCTGGCCGTGACGCCCCCGGCGTTTACGTCCAGATCGCTGAGGCGGATGCGGTCGCCGCCCAGGAAGAAGTTCCCCGACGCACGGGCCGGGCCGTAGTTCGAGCCGCTGGTCACGGTGATGCGGCCGTCCGAAGCGTCCGCGCCCTTGCGGAAGCTCAGGATCAGGTCGGCGTCGGTCAGCACCAGTCCGCCGGCGGAGACGGTCTGGAAGCCGGCCGTCAGGTCGACGCGCGGCTGGGCCAGGGTGCCGGTCAGGGCCCCGCGTCCGTTCATGTCGCCGCCGATCTCGACCGGACCGGCCGCGAAGGGGCCGCGCGCGTTCCAGTTCAGGGCCAGCCGCAGGCGGCCTTCGGGCTCGATCAGGCCCTTCGCCCCGGCGCGGCCGGCGGCGCCGGTCAGCTCGCCGCGATCGACCTCGATCCGACCGTCGTTGAAACGGCCGGCCAGCTGCAGGCGCGGGGTGCGGCCCAGCAGGCGGTCCAGTTCGGCCATGCCGACCGTGAGATTGCGGCCCCGGCCGTCGAAGTTCACGACCCAAGGGGCGCCGGAGCGGGCGGAGGAGGCCCGAATGGGACCGCCGAAGGCGCCCTTGGCGTTGGGCAGGACGCGCGAGGCGTCGGTCAGCCGCGCCTCGCCCCCGAAGCCCAGGCCTCCCAGAAGGTTGCGCGAACCGGACCCGGTCACGGTCAGCCCCTGGCCCCGCGCGTCGATCCGTTCCAGCAGGATGGCGCCGTCCTTCATCCGCGCGGCCTCCAGTTGGATCCGGGGCGTCGCGCCCAGCAGGCCGCCGATGATGCCCTCGGCCGCGCCACCGTTGGCGCGCACGTCAGCGTCCAGGTCCATGCGGCCGTCGCGAACCTGGACGTTGACGGGACCCGCGATGCGGGTGGCGCGGTAGCTGGCGAGGGAGGCGTTGAGCAGGCTGACCTGCCCCTGCAGCGTCCAGTTCTGCGCGTCGCCCTTGAAGAGGCCGTCGTAGGCGGCGGGACCGGCGATCTCTGAACCGACCAGTCGGCTCAGCGACTGGGCGGCGACCTCGAGCCGCACCCCGTCGGGCGAGCTGCGGTCGGATAGGCGGATCAGGCCCTGCGCCTGTGAGGTGACGTTGTCGGAGATCAGGCGCCAGCCGACGCCCTGGAAGCCCTCGTTGTCGGCGTCAGGCACGGTGGCGAAGCCGAAGCGGGCCGTGCGGCCCACCCGCTCGACGAACGGCGCCAGCAGGTCCGAGCCGCTGAAGTCGAAATAACCCGACACCCGCGACCCCTGCTTGCCGAAACGTCCATCGACGGTCAGCGGCGTGAACTGGCCGGTGCGGACCACGGCGTGGACCACGTCGGCGTTCAGCACGGCAACGGCGGTGAAGGGCTGGTCCGGCGAATAGCCCAGGGCGCCGGCCAGGGGGCCGCCCTGGGCCTCGTTGGCGCGCAGGTTCAGCCGCGTCTCCTCCAGCTTGCCGCCGAAGGTGGCCGCCAGGCGCAGAAAGTCGCCGGGGCGGTTCAGGCTGTCGGCGTTGACGCGCGCGGTCTTGGCGCCCCGACGCGGGATGTCGGCGTCGCCCGCCAACGACCAGCGGCCGTATTCCTTGGAGAAGCCCTCCATCAGCTCGACGTTGGCCGAGAAGCGGTCGATGTCGATCGACAGGGGCTGGGGGCTGGGCGGCTCGCCGCTGGGCGGGTCGATGATGGGCCGGCGGACCAGACGGATGACGTCGGCGCTGACTTCGGAGGCGTGGAAGCGGCGCGTCAGCAGCGGCCAGTAGGACCAGTCGACCCGCACGTTGCGGGCGTCCAGCCAAACGCCGTCGCGGTCGGTGATCGTGACCCGCTCCAGCGTGAAGTCGTCGAACAGGTCGCCCTTCAGCCCATAGACGTTGATGCGGCCGTAGCGGCTGATCTTCTGGCCCTGGACAAAGCCGGAGATCAGCTCGCGGCCGGCGTCCGAGACGATGTAGAGGCGTCCGCCGAACAGGGCGGCCGCGATCAGCAGGGCCAGCCCGCCGAGCACGCAGCCGACGATGAAGCCGATCGCCTGCAGGCGCGTCCGCTTGCGCTTCACCGCTTTGGGTGTCTCGACGACCTCTGGCTCGGGCGGGGGAGTGTCGGTCAAAACGCCTGGCCGATGCTGATGTAGATCTGGAAGTCGGGGTCGCCCTCGCGCTTGTTCAGCGGGAAGGCGATATCGCCGCGGATCGGGCCGAACGGCAGCAAGTAGCGCACCCCGACCCCGGCGCCGTAGCGCATGTTGCTGAAGTCCGGCGTCTCCTGGAAGCCGACGGCCCCCCCGTCGACGAAGGCCACGCCCTGAAAGTCGCCGAACACCTTTCGACGGACCTCGAGCGAGGTCTCGAACAGGCTGAGTCCGCCGCGCGGGGTGTTGTCCGGCAGGCGGGGTCCGACGCCCTGATATTCATAGCCGCGCACCGAACCGCCGCCCCCGGCGTAGAATAGGCGGTCTGACGGCACGGTCAGTTCTTCGCCGCCGATGATGCTGCCGATCTTGACCCGCCCGGCGAGGACGGTCCGGGCGTCGTCCTGGACCGGCAGATAGGCGGTCGCCTGGCCTTCGGTCCTGAGGAAGACGACCGAGTCCCCGCCGGTCACGGCCGTGGGTTGGACCGAGGCGGTCAGGCGGTATCCGGAGGTCGGGTCCAGCGGATCGTTGGAGCGATCCATGAAGAAGCCGCCCCGTCCCGTCACGATGGCGAGGTTGCGATTGAGGGTGATCGGCGCCTGGGTGACGGGATCGTAGCGCCTCTCGTCATACTGACCCACGTCCAGGCCCAGGCCGTAGCTGTACCACGACGACTTGCCCATTCGCTGGCGGGCGTCGGCGTAGAGCACGCCGGCGAAACGGCGATAGGCGTCGGTGTCTTCGTTGACCAGGGCGGCGCCCAGGGCCAGCGTCCGGCCCGGACGGCGCCAGTGGGGCAGTTTGAGGTCCGCGCCCAGGCGGCTGTAGACCTCCGCCAGCCGCGCCTGGAAGGCCAGGGTGTCGGCGCGCCCTAAGCGGTTGTAGTAGGTCCACAGACCTTCGATGGCCGAACCGCCCGTGGCCGAGTCCGCGCGTCCTGCGGTGATCGTCGCCTGGGCCGTCGAGATGGTGATGCCCGCCTCCTGAACCCAGCGCGGCCGATCGGTCAACGTGACGACGATGGGACGCAAGCCCTGCGCGTTCGTCTGGTCCTGCGGCGACAGGGCGACGTTGACGCCGTCGTAGACGCCGGTCTCGAGCAGCCGGCGCTCCAGCTCGCCGACCAGTTCCGGATCATAGACGTCGCCTTCTTCCCAAGGGGTCAGGCCGCGCAGCCAGTCGGGATTGGTCCGGGTCCGCCTCTGCAGGCTCAGCCCGTCCAGCCGCACCAGCGCGCCCGAGGCGACCCGGTACTCCGGCGCTACGGTGAAGGTCGCGTGATCGACCACGACCCGGCGCGGCTCGGCCCTGGCGTCGGCGTAGCCGTCACGGGCCAGGGCGGCGATGACGCGACCCTCGGCGGCGATCACGTCGACGGCGCGGCCGGGATCACCGGCTTGCAGGTCGATCGCCGCGACGGCGTCGGCGGCGGACTGGGGGGCGGGCGCGGGATCGGTCCAGCGGATCGTCGGCTCGGTGAGCAGGAAGCGTCGGCCCGGCTGCACGGAAACGATGGCGACCGGCGTCTCGTCGCCCTCGACGATGTCCTCGAGCACCGGCTGGTAGTAGCCTTCCGAGCGAAGCAGGGCCTCGGCGGCCTCGGTCGCGGAACGGGCGTGACGGCGCGCCTCGAAGCGGCTCTCCGGCGCGTCGTCGACCTCGCCCACGGCGCGTTCCAGCATGGCGCGGAGTTCGGCGTCGACCTCGCCCCGAATCTGGGCGCGGGGGTCCGCGTCGGCGTCCTGGGCGCAGGCGGCGCCGACGGCGAGGGCGGCGAGGAGGAGGGTGGGCCTGAAGCTCAAGCGTGGACCTTGGTCATGACGTGGACTGGACTGTGGCGGACGCGGCGCGTCCACGCCCCGCGACCTGGCGGTCAATAGAAGAGGGTTTCGCTCTCAGGCTGAACCGATTCCTCCGAGGTGCGCTTTTCGGGCGGAAGGGTGTCCACCGGCGGCGCGGTCGGCGCGGGATCCTCGACCTCGGGGGCCACGACGGGCTCGGCGGAATCCTCGGCGGCGGGGGCGACCTCGACGGGCGCCGCCTCCTGGTAGCCGGCGCGATCATCGCCGTCATAGTCGTCACAGCTCGCCAGCGTCAGCGCCCCGAGCGCGGCGGCGAGAACAAGGGTGGAGCGTGTCATCAGAAGTTCCCCGGCTTTCCGCCTTGCAACGCACATGAGGCGTCGCCGTTCCATAGCCTCGACGGCGCGGGCGGTCATCCGGGAACGGACCAGGCGGCGACGGCGGCGTCCAACGACAGGTCGGCGATGTCGCGCTGCGGCGCCGGCGGGCCGTCGAATCGCGGGGCGGGTGCGGGCAGGCCGTCCCAGAACGCTCCGCGCGCCTGGTTGTGCGGATGCGTGGGCGCCTCGGCCAGGCTGAGAACGGGGGTGACGCAGGCCTCGGTGTCGGCGAAGCCGGCGACCCAGTCGTCCCGGTCACGCGACAGGAACAGACCCTCCAGCCGGGCGGCGAGGGCGGGCCAGGCGGCGAAGTCGTATTGCGGCGCCTCGGCGGGATCGATCTCCAGCCCCGCCAGCAGGGCGGCGTAGAAGCGCGGCTCCAGCGCCGCCACGGCCACGAAGCCGCCGTCACGGCAGGCGTAGCAGCGATAGAAGGGCGCCCCGCCGTCCAGCAGGTTGGCGCCGCGTCGATCGCTCCATAGGCCCTGGACGCGCAGGGCGTGGAACAGGCCGCCCAGCAGGGCCGCGCCGTCCGTCATGGCGGCGTCGACAACCCGGCCGCGCCCTGTGCTCCGCGCCTCGACGAGGGCCGCGAGGACGCCGACGACCAGCAGCATCGCCCCGCCGCCGTAGTCGCCGACCAGGTTCAGCGGCGGCGCGGGCGGCCTGTCGGCGGGCCCCATGGCGTGCAGCACGCCGGACAGGCCGATGTAATTCAGGTCGTGGCCCACCTGCGCCGCCAGCGGCCCGTCCTGGCCCCAGCCGGTGACGCGGCCGAAGACGAGACGGGGGTTGAGGGCCCGCAGCGCCTCGGGGCCATAGCCCAGCCGCTCCATCACGCCGGGGCGGAATCCCTCGATCACCGCATCGGCGTCGGCGGCGAGGGCCAGGATGCGGTCGCGATCGACGGGCGCTTTCAGATCGACCGGCACGGCGGCGCGATTGCGGTGCAGGACGGCCCCCCCGACCTGATCGAACACGGCGGGGCCGGCCGAGGCGGACCGGGTCAGGCGCAGCACCTCGGCGCCCAGGTCGGCCAGCATCATGCCGGCGAAGGTGACGGGGCCGAGGCCGTCGAACTCGAGGATGCGGATGCCGGCGAGAGGTTGCATTCCGTTTGACTACCCACCCGCGGTCTTGACCGGAAGGGCGGATTGCAACAGAAGGCGCCCTTCGACGTTCCGGGCCACGCCCGGACGGCGTGCGGTGCGTCCTTAGCTCAGTTGGTTAGAGCATCTGACTTTTAATCAGAGGGTCCTCGGTTCGAGCCCGAGAGGACGTACCATTTCTTCCTATGATTCGGATCATCAACTCAGCCCGTCCGTGGCTGGCGACCCTGGCCGCTGTCCGGTCTCATGGCGTGAGGCTCGCAGCCGTTTATCTGTGCGAGCGAGCCGCGACGCAGAATGCGCGGCGACGTGAGGGGATACCCTTTAGATCGTTGATGTTGTGATGATCCGAAGCCGGGCCGACAACCGTCCTACCCCGGGGTGCGAGCCGCCGCCCCGACCGGGACCACAGAGGGGGCTTCGCCGAGGCGCGCGAGCTAGACAGGAGAGCGATGATGCTGCTGGTTTTCGTCCTGGCCGCAGCCCTAGCGGGTCAGGCGCCCTCGATCGTGGATGATCGCGAGAGGGTCGTGCGCAGCTTGCAACCCACGCAGTTCGCGGAACTGTGGATCGAGAACAGCGGCGAATACGTCGGGGGTCCGGATCGCATTGGCGGCGACCAAATCGCCTTCAAATTGTGGATCCACGATGTCGACGTGGCGGTTGTGGCGTCTGGATGCGGAGACGCCGAGCTCCCGGATTTCGCGGCTTGCGAGCGCTTCAAGCTGACGGCCCGCGATCTGAGTCGAGAGGTCGACCTGCGGGGTGGAAGAACCATCGCCTCCATAGACGCCAGCCTGTTCGATCTCATGGACCATATCCTGAAGACCTATCCTCCCGCGCCTCGGCGCTATTGAGCGGCGCTAGAGGTTTTCTCGCAAGCGCCCGCGGATGGCTCCTCAACGCTGCTCTTCGGCGGACGCGAACGGGGCTTGATAGAGGATGGGCAAGGCCTCGATCAGCCATGCCCGCATCGCCCTGTCTCCGGCTTCGAAGTCGCGAACGGCGTCTCCCATGAAGCGCTCATCACTGCGAGCTGTGCGCTGAGCGGCTGTCGAGTGTGATTTCCGACAGAGGGCGACGACTGGGTCGAACCCTGCCCGCGAACAGTCTAGAAGCACGTGATGTCGATCGATCATCCCAATGAAGCCGGCAAGTGGACACGGCTGGAGGCGGCATCCGACTGCGTCCTGTGGCGACGCGATCGCGCGGATCCCTTTCCCGTGACGCAGTTTTACCTCCTGGCGCCGCCTCGCCAGGCCGAGATATTCTATCGAGAGACCGAGGCGCGCGATCGTTTCCAGACGCTGTGCGCCGCGCGGCTCAGCTCTCCGTCTTGAGCATTTAAGAGACGGCGGCGCCGCGCGCCCGCTTAGGCCTTCCGAGCCGCGGCGACCGTCGGGTGAATACCGGGTCGGCGACCGGCTCGGCGGTCTCTCCTGGGAACCAAAAGCTCTCGAGTTCGCCCCCCGACGGTCCGCCGGACGCGGCGCATGAATGGTTCCGGATAGGCGGTTTTGGGCCGGAGGCGTCGGAGCCGGTCACGGCCGCGTCCATGCAATCCCGATCCGCCGAGGAACCGCTGTGTCGCAAAGCGATTGCATGGGGCCAGACCGCCGGAGGTGATGCTTGTCAGACGCAGCTTTTCGAGACGCGCCTCTGCCCGATCAGCCCGCCCCCAGCGATGAACGGCCTTCGACAGCCACTCAGCCGCCGACGGCGTGGGTCGCGTCGCGGCTTGCGGCGTCGCGCCCTGCTGCGGTCGTCTACGTCGCGTCGAGCGAGCGTCGGGCGGACGAGATCGGGCGCGCGCTTCGGCGGTTCGAGCCCGGCGCTGAGGTTCTGGTCCTGCCGCCTTGGGACTGTCTGCCCTACGACCGCGCTTCGCCTTCGCGGGACGTGATGGGGCGGCGCTTGGCGGTTCTGAGACGGCTTGCGGCGCCGACCGACAAGCAGCGGTTCCTCATCGCCCCCGTTGAAGCCCTCATGCTGCGCACTCCGCCGATCGAGATCATTCGGGAGGCGCGCTTTCAGATCCGTGTCGGCGACCCGCTGGATCTGGAGGCGCTCGAGGCGTTCGCCGAGTCGACGGGGTACATCCGGGATGACCGGGTCGACGAACCGGGGGAGATCGCGGTGCAGGGCGAGGTGATCGACATCTTCCCCGCCGCCGAGCCGCGGCCGCACCGACTGACGATCACCGATCACGTGGTCGACGCTATCCGGCCTTTCGATCCCCTGACACAGCGCTCGCTGGGCGATGTCGGCGACCTCTGTCTCGGCCCGGCTTCCGAGGTGATCCTGTCGTCGGGCGACGAGCGCCCGTTGGGCCTGGAGCACCGCGCGGCGAACGTTTACGAGCGCCTCGACACCGTGCTCGATCTCATCGTCGGCGCGACCGTGGCGCAGGATCCGAAAGCGCCGGCGCGCGCTGCTTCTTTCGAGACTCAGGTGCGCGACGCTCACGCCGTCCGCATGCAGTATCCTGAAGGCGAGCGGCCGAGCGCGCCTGAGGCGCTGTATCTCACGGCAAGCCAGCTTCAGGCGCGTCTGGCCGATCATCCGGAAATGCCGCTGACGGGACTGGGAGTGGAGGCGGCTCCGAACTTCGCGCTCTCGCGCAATGCGGCCCGTGATCTCGCCGACTTTGTTCGCGCTCAGCTGGATGCCGATCGCCGGGTCGTGGTGACCGGCCTGGCGCACGAGACGCGCGCGCTGGCGCGGCGGCTGCGGCGAAGCCTTGAGCAGGAGTTGGTGGCCGCGGACAGCCTTGCTTCCGTTCTCGATGGAGCTCCAGGCGAACTCTACCTGGGCGAGTTCGACCTCGAGAGGGGCTTCGTCGATCCCGAGAACCGTCTGGCGATGATCGCCGCGACCGATGTGTTCGGGGGAAGGGTGGCGGCCGGCTCAAAGGCGCAACCGGCCCATCTGCTCACCGAGCCGGAACTGCGCGTCGGCGACGTGGTGATCCATGAGGACCACGGGCTCGGCGTGCTGCGTGACCTTGAGAAGGTCGAGCTGCAGGGACGCCAGCAAGACGCCGTACGACTGGAGTATCACGGCGGCGCATCCTTGCTGGCGCCCATCGAGGAGTTCGGCAAGCTCTGGCGGTACGGTTCCGATGAAACGGGCGTCACGCTCGATCGTCTGCATACAGACGCCTGGTCAAAGCGACGTCTCGAGATCAGTCGGGAGATCGACCAAACGGCAGCTCATCTGACGGAGCTCGCAAGACAGCGCGCGGCGGCGACGGCCCCGGTCCTGAAGCCGCCCGCAGCCGAGTTCGCCCGCTTCACCGTTCGCTTTCCCTATCCGGAAACGCCGGATCAGTCGGAAGCGATCGAGGCCGTGTTGAGCGATCTTGCGTCCGGCCGCCCCATGAACCGCCTGGTTTGCGGCGATGTCGGGTTCGGCAAGACTGAAGTCGCGTTGCGGGCCGCCGCCGCCGCGGCGATGGCCGGCAAACAGGTGGCCGTCGTGGCGCCGACCACCGTATTGGCGCGGCAGCATTTCCTGACTTTCCAAAAGCGGTTCGAAGGGACGGGGATCGCGGTCGCGCAGCTGTCGCGGCTTGTATCGACGGCTGACGCCAAGCAGGTGCGAGACCGCCTGGCCAATGGCGAAGTTCGAATCGTGATCGGCACGCATGCGCTCGCTTCCGACGCGCTCCGCTTCAGCGATCTCGGTCTGGTGGTGATCGACGAAGAGCAGCGCTTCGGCAGCCGCATCAAGGCGCGGCTCCGCGATCTCGCGCCCGACGCGCACGTCCTGACCATGACGGCCACGCCGATCCCTCGCACCCTGCAGACCGCCCTGATCGGCCTTGAAGACGTCAGCGTCATCGCGACCCCGCCGTCGCGACGCCGGCCGGTGCGCACCTTCGTGGCCCCGTTCGACAAAGCGACCCTGCGGACGGCCTTGCTGCGGGAGCGCAGGCGCGGCGGCCAGAGCTTCGTCGTCACACCCAGGATCGAGGACGTCGGCGAGTTGGCCGATCTGCTGACGGAGCTCGCGCCCGAGCTGAAGGTGGTGGTCGCGCACGGGGGGTTGCCGGCGGAGGCCGTCGACGAGGCGATGGTCCTGTTCGCCGACGGGGAGGGGGATGTCCTGCTGGCGACGAGCATCATCGAGAGCGGGCTCGACGTGCCCCGCGCCAATACGATGTTCGTTTGGCGGGCGGATCGGTTCGGGCTTGCACAGCTGCACCAGCTGAGAGGACGGGTCGGCAGGGGGCGCAGCCAGGGGTTCGTTTATCTTTTCACGGATGCGGATGCGGAGCTCTCCGAAGCGACGCGGTCGCGTCTGTCCACGCTGGAAGCGTTTGACCGGCTCGGCGCCGGGCTGGCGATCAGTATGCGCGATCTCGACATCCGCGGCGGCGGCGAACTCGTCGGCGAGGAACAGGCCGGCCATGTGAAGACGATCGGCGTGGGGCTCTATCAACAGCTCCTGGCGCGAGCCCTCCGCGCCGCGGCGGGCGAGGCCGACAACACACATTGGACGCCTGAGCTCAACGTCGGCGTGAATGGATCCATACCCGACACCTATGTTCCGGAGACAAGCGTGCGTCTCAACCTCTATGCGCGGTTGGCGCGTCTGACGGACCTCGACGAGGTCGCGCAGTTCGCTGACGAGATCGAAGATCGCTTCGGACCGCCGCCCGACGAAGTCGTGACGCTCCTGGATTTGGCGCGCATCGCCATCCGGGCGCGGGAGGCCGGCATCTCCCGGATCGACGCGGGTCCGAAAGGCGTGGCCCTGACGCTTGCGAAGGCCTCGACCCTCGCAGGATTGGAGAGTGAGGACAGCGTCCGGAAGGGCGAGCGCCTGATCCTGCCGCCCTTGGCCTCAGGCCCGACAGCGGCGGGCGCTGAAGAACTCCTGGATCGCTTGGGCGAAGGGGGTAAGTGACACCGGCGGCCAGCGAGGTCGCGTGGGAGAGCGGGTGAAAAAGCCCACGCGGGAGCCTGCGCCTTACGCCGCGGGGTGATTTTCCAGCGTCTTGCATCCGCTGAGCTGCGTGGCCGCCTCTATGGCGGGAGAGGCATGCAGTCGAGGACGGCGCTCACCTGCTGCCCTTCGTCGCGGCCGACTGCTTCGTCCGCATCGTTTCGGCTTTCGACGCCCGGCGGGACGTGCCTCGATCTTGCGCTAGCCGCGCCGACCCTGCCGACTGAACATCTCGCGTGACCGAGATGCGTCCGGGTTTCGCCGTTCGCGCGTCCAGAACAGTCCGTAGGCGAGGCTGATCAGCAGCAGAGACTGAAGCGTCGGCAACCCGGAAGGCGGCGCGCCGGAAGCGACGACGCCCACGGCGATGGTTGCGATCGTCACGCCCGCGAAGACAGCGAAAACGACCCTGCCCGAGAAAAATGGAAACAGCCTGGCGGTCAGTCCCCGACTCACAACCATGCCGACAATCGTGGAGACTGCCGCTTCCGCCAGAAACCGGGGGCTCGTGGGGCTCGCGCCGGCCAGAGCCGCGGAGAAAAGCCACCCGACCGCAAGGGCGACGACGACATAGCCGACCAAGGCGGTAACCGCCGCCCCTAGATTGTAGATCCGCAAAAGTGTTGGTCCCGAACGAGTTAAGGCTGTGAATGCAAAGCGCGAGGGCCGTGCTTCCGTAGATCACGGCCAGCACTAGTCGGCGAGGGCGGTCTTGAGGAATGTCACTACTCTAGGCCAGCCGTCGGCGCGCGCGGCCTGGAGACCTTCAGGCGTGCCGCCCAGGAAGGCTAAGGTCTGGGCGCTCGGCGCATTGGCGAGCGGTCCGCCGAATACAGCATGACCCGCCGCGTCGTAGGTCAGCACCTCGACGCGGTGAGCGAAGCCATGGGCCGCCAGGCGCGCACGGATTCGCTCGGCCATCAGCGTGGCGGGCCACAGGGCGTCGTCCCGACTGGAGATCAGCATCACCGGCCCATTGATGCGCTCCACGGGGATTTGGGCCTGAGCCGGCGCGGCGGCGACGCCGCCCTCATACAAGCGGAAGATGCTGCTGAAGCCATGGGACAAATCGTAGGAAGCGAACGGGAGAGGCCGGCCCCCTACGGTCCACGAGGAGTCGGTGGGCGCTCCGGTCATATCGATGCCCTGCCAAATCAGATGGCTCGGCGCGCCGACGACCACGGCCGTCAGTCGTGAATCCCGGCTGGCTGCGACGAGCGCGAGTTCAGCGCCCTTGGAGACGCCAACCACGGCGATCGGCTCCGCGCCGTCCGGTCGAGCGTGAAGCCAGGCGGCGGCTCGGCTCACGGGTTCGATCGGGATCAGGTTGAGGGTCCGGGATTGGCCGGGCTCGCCGAAGTAGGAGACAGCGATCGCGTCCAGACCCTCGGCGGCCAGACGGCGCGCTATGGGGCGCGAGCCCTGCAGCCCGCCTTCCGATCCGCCCAGGACGACCACCGCGCCGCGCGAGGCTTTCGCCGGATCGGCGGCGAAGTACTCTGCGACAAGACCATCGTCGCGGACGGCGGTCCCTGCGACAGCCTGAGGCGGAGGTGAGATCCTGGCCGTCGCGGGCGCGGCAGCGACGCCAAGCCCCAAGGCCACGGTCAGCAGAGCGGCTAGAGCGTTACGGGACATCTCGTTCTCCACAGGGACAAAAGTACTTTATGGAACAAAGTAACGGAGTCAATCCCTGACCTGGGCGGTTCCGGGGAGGGCGCCAAAGCTCGCGCGATCGACATCGCACCATCGGCCACGCCTCGCCGGCGGCCGACGTGGGTGGCGAGCGCTCCGAGCGGCGGGGCGATGCAAGATGGACACTCCCAGGCTCCCGGTGAACCAAATCGGGCGCGGCGGCTTCACCCTTCATGTCCGCTCGTCTCGCAGACCTCCTCGAAGGCGGCCCCGCCTACGGCGTCCTTGACGCCAAGGACGGGGTGGTCCTGTTCCGCCGTCCGGGTTTCGAGCGCGCGTTCGCGGCGGTGGCGGACGAGGCCGTGAAGGCCGCGGGCGAGGACTTCGAGGTCATTCCGCTGAAGGAGGGGGAGGATTGCGACCGTTTGTTCATCGCGCCCCTGCATGAAGCGCGGTCATTCGATCCTTCGGAGTGAATGGCGTGAACCGCCGAACGGCCCGAGTTGAACCCGGGTGACGCACCCTGACCCTAGTGGTTGCCGCCGCGCCTTGCGCGACATAGGCGAGATCGCGGCCGTGGCGATGCTGGAAGGCAGCCAGCTGAGCGAACAGGAGGCGCTGCAGATGATCGCCGCGATCGCCGAATGGATGGATGAGGAGACCTCGACGGACCGCGCCGGCTGCAGCGACCGAATCCACCGGCTGCACGCGATGACTGCTACGCTTGATTTCGACGCCCTGAGCGACGCCGAAGCGATGCGGCTGTTCGGCGCGGTGCGCCAGACGCTTAGCGGGCAGGCGGCGTCCGAGTAGGACGATGGCCCGGGTCAGGGCATGAACTGGATCGTGCGGGCGAACTGAACGTCGCGCGGGCCGGGCGCCACTTCGGCGTCCTGCATCAGGGCGATCGCCGTCTCCGCGAAACCGAGACCGGGATGGGTTTCGCCGAGAACGGCGCAGTCCTTGACACGACCTTCGGCGGTGGCGGTGCACTCCAGGGTGACGGCTACGCTTTGGAGGACCGGTTCGATCGATTCCGCTCGGGCTGTCGCCTTGGCGGCCGGGACCGGCTTGGCGGCGACCTGCGTGGGCGTCGCGTTCAGGGCAAGGGCGGCGGTCAGAAGCAGGCTTATCATCTCGAACCTCGATCCAGCCTGCTCAATGGTTCCAGGCCCGGACCGTTCCTCCTGTCACGCTTGGTGAGTTGGTCGGAGCCCAGCTTTCGACTAAAGAGTCATGGGTCGAGCCCAAGAGGACGTACCATCCTCCCTTCATCGGAGTGCGCATGAGCCAGCCGGTCTTCCTCGCGGTCGAGACGGGCGGGACCAAGATCGTGTGGCGCGTCGAGGACGCGGCGGGAGCGAGGCTGGAGGATGGGCGGTTCGCGACCGGCCGGCCGGAGGATACGGTGGAGGCGCTGGTCGCCGCGGCCGGGGGGCGTAGGGTAGCCGCCCTGGGCGTGGCCAGCTTCGGGCCGGTGGTGGTCGACGCCGCCTCCGCCGACTACGGCATGATGCTGCCGACGCCCAAGCCGGGCTGGGCCGGGTTCAATCTTTCGCGCGCCGTGGCCGAGCGGCTGGGCGCGCCCTACGCCGTCGATACTGACGTGAACGCGGCGGCGATGGCCGAGGCGACGCTGGGCGCGGGCCGGGGCGCCCGGGCGGTGGCCTACGTCACGGTCGGCACGGGCATCGGCGGCGGGCTGAGCGTTGAGGGGCGGACGCTGAAGGGGGCGCTGCATCCGGAGATCGGCCATCTGTTCGTGCGCCGCGCCCTGGGCGACGACGGGACCAGCGCCTGCCCCTTTCACGCGGACTGCGCCGAGGGGCTGGCGGCCGGTCCGGCGGTGCAGGCGCGGCTGAAGGGCCGGCGGCTGGAAGAGGCGGACGAGGTGCGCGGCTTCGTCGCCGACTATGTGGGACAGCTGGTCGCGGCGCTGGTCTTCGCCTGGGCGCCGGATCGGATCGTCTTCGGCGGCGGGGTTATGTCGACGCCCGGCCTATTGGCCGAAGTCGAGGCCAAGGCGCGCGAGGCCGTGGCGGGCTACGGCTCTGCGGCGGTGATGGGCGAGAGCGGCTACCTGGCCCCGGCCCAGCTGGAGCACGCGGGCCTGGAGGGCGCCATGCTGATGGCGCGCGCGCTGGTCGGCTGAACCCGGGTCAGGGAACAAGCCGTCGGGGCGGCGGGTTGGATCATCGGCAACAGCAGGCGAGGATCTTCCATGCCCCATCAGAACACCACCTCCTCCAAGGCCACGGCCCAGAACGCGGCGACCGATCCGCAAGCGCCGAACGACCGCGCGGTCGAGCAGAACGAGGCCGTCCGGCCTGAGGCGCGCAGCTACGCCGCCCCCGATTATCGCGACGCCAGCCTGGCGGCGCCGGCGGCCGGCGAGATGGCGGATTACGCGGACGACGGCGAGGCCCTGGGCGATGAAGGCCTGCAGCAGGGCGGCACCAACGCCAACCGGCCGGTGCGGACCGAGGCCCGGAGTGGTCAAGGCCCCAAGACCGTGAAGGCGAACAAGGACATCGTCCGGGGTCGGACCTGAGCCAGCTATTCCATCAGTGAATAGAGGGCGCGCGCCTCATCGGCGGGGCCGCGCCGCTCGCCCAGCGCTTCCACGCGCAGAGTGGTGACGCGGCCGTGCTGGGCGAAGGTCAGGACGTCGCCGGGGTGCACGCTGCGACTCGGCTTGTCGAGGCGCGTCTCCATCCCATTATGAGTAAGCCGGACGGCGCCGCGCTCCACCAGGTCGGCGGCCATTCCCCGCGTCTTCACGAAGCGGGCGCGCCATAGCCAGATGTCGATGCGGCAGGCGGCGTGGGTTCCGGTCATGCCGCATTTTTAGACACAATCCACGCAAGCGCCAGAATCCGAAGAGAACTCGCCGATCCCGGCGCGACGCCGACATCCGCAGCCAGGCGGTCAGGGGTGAATTCAGCCTGGCTTGGCGCGCTTGCGGGGGCGTCGGCGGCGCGGCGGCGCGGTCGTGTTGAGCCCGGCCAGGGCGGCGAAGGGGGAGTCCTTGGGCGGTCGCGGCGGTCGGCCGGGCTCATCGGGGCGGCGAGCCCGTTCCGTCTTCAGCGCGGCGACGATCTGGCCGGCTTCGGCGGCGGTCCAGCCGAGTTCGGCGAGGGCGGCGTCGGACAGGCGTCTATTGCGGCCGTCCTGGGTCGGATCGGGAGCGGCTCGGAGTTCGGCCATCTTCTCCAACGTCTCGACCGGGATCAGCCAACGGGCGACCTGGCGCAGCCCGTGCGCCGTCAACGCGCGCGGGGAGGGCGGCTCGGCCGGGGCGGAGGTCAGGCCAGGCGCGGCGGGGAAGAGGGGGCCGGAGACGAAGGCCTGGGCGAAATGGCGCGCGCGCGGCTTCATCAGACCGGGCAGCCAGACGGAATGCACGCCGATGCGGACGGCGAAGCTCTTCAGGGTGCGGCGCTCGACCTGGCTGAGGGCGTGCAGGTCGCGCTCCACGTCGCGACGGTCGATCAGGCCCCCGGCCTCGATCAGGCGGAAGGCGATGCCGCGCGGCAGGCCCTTGAGGGCGCCGCTCTCCACCGCCTGGCGTAGGCGGCGCAGGTCCCGCAGCGCCCGACCCGCCTCGCCAGCCAGCCAGGCCTCGATGCGGCGGCGCGCTCGTTCGCGGGCCGGCGCGGGTCCTAGGTCGCCGAGCAGCCGGACCTGGGGCGCGAAGGGATCGGCGCCGGCGGGGCTGGACAGGATCTTCGCCGTCAGCACGCCGCGCCACAGCACGTCCCCCTCCGGTGTCACGCCGAAATGCTCGTCCGTCTCGGCGGCGAGGCGGCCCAGGCGGCGGACAATCTCCGGCGTTACGGCCTGCATGGCGGCCTGGCGGAGGGCCCGGTCCTCCAGCGCCGAAGCGCCCTTCTCCAGCGAGAAGCAGACGCCCTGGAGCTGTCCGACCACTTCGCCCTCGACGGTGACCTCCCCCTCCTCGGTCACGCCGGCGCCGAGGGGGACGCTGTCTTCGCGCACGTTCAGGGCGCGCATCAGGGCGGTGGTGCGGCGATCGACGAAGCGGGCCGTCAAACGGTCGTGCAGCACGTCGGACAGCCGGTCCTCAAGCGCGCGGGTCTTGTCGCGCCAGGTCGCGGCGTCGTGCAGCCAGTCCGGGCGGTGCGCGATGTAGGACAGGGTGCGGACGGCGGACAGCCGCGCCGACAGCTGGTCGATCTGACCGTCGTCGCGATCGACATCGGCGAAGCGCGGCGCGATCCAGTCGTCGGTCAGGCGGCCGCGCCGGCTGGTCAGGGCGGTGAAGACGTCCCTGGCCAGGCGCGCGTGTTCGTCCAGGGTGGTCTTCTGGAAGTCGGGCAACTGGCACGCCTCCCAAAGCCGCATGATGGTCCCGCGCGAGCGGCCGATACGGGCGACCTCCTCGTCCTTCATCAGGCGACGCAGCAGGGTCTCGTCCAAAGCCTGGGCGGTCAGGTTCAGCCCGGCCACGCCCGGCGTCACCGTCAGGGAGCGCAAGAGGTCAGGCAGGGTGTCGGAGTCGAGCCGGGCGTTGCGCCATTCGGCCGCCTCGACCGGGTCAAAGCGGTGTTCGACCACCTGTTCCACCAGGTCGGCGTCCAGGTCTTCGGCCTCGGCCGTGACGCCGAAGGTCCCATCGCGCAGGTGGCGACCGGCGCGACCGGCGATCTGGCCGATCTCGTGGGCGTGCAGCCAGCGGGTGCGGCGTCCGTCGAACTTGCGCAGGCCGGCGAAGGCGACATGGTCGACGTCCATGTTCAGCCCCATGCCGATGGCGTCGGTGGCGACCATGAAATCCACCTCGCCGGACTGGTACAGGGCGACTTGGGCGTTGCGGGTGCGGGGGCTGAGCGAGCCCATGACCACGGCGGCGCCGCCGCGCTGGCGCCGGATCAGTTCGGCGATGGCGTAGACGCGTTCGGTCGAGAAGGCGACGATGGCGCTGCGGCGGGGCAGGCGGGTCAGCTTCTTGGAGCCGGCGTAGGACAGGGTCGACAGCCGGTCGCGGGTCACGATCTCCACATCCGGCACCAGCCGGCGGATCAGGGGTTCCATGGCGCCGGCGCCGAGGAACATGGTCTCGAACCGGCCGCGGGCGTGCAGCAGGCGTTGGGTGAAGACGTGGCCGCGCTCGGGGTCGGCGACCAGCTGGATCTCGTCGACGGCTAGGAACTCGACCGACCGTTCCATCGGCATGGCCTCGACGGTGCAGACGAAATAATGCGGCCGGGGCGGGACGATCTTCTCCTCGCCGGTGATCAGGGCCACGGCGGCGGCCCCCCTCTGTCTCACGATGCGCTCGTAGATCTCGCGGGCCAGCAGGCGCAGCGGCAGCCCGATCATGCCCGAGGCGTGGCCGAGCATCCGCTCGACCGCGAGATGGGTCTTGCCGGTGTTGGTGGGGCCCAGGACGGCGGTGACGCGCGATGGGACGAAGCCTGCGGAGCGGTCGCTCATGACCCGTGCAAGGTGGCGACGATCGCGCTCCGGCTCAAGCCTGACCGGCCAGCAATCCCATCCGGACCAGGGCCGAGAGGCTGTCAGCCCCCATCTTGTGCATCACCTTGGCGCGGAAGATCTCGACGGTGCGGGGGCTGATGTCGAGGTCCAGGGCGATCTCCTTGTTCGACTTGCCCAGGATCAGGGCGTCGAAGACCTGGCGCTCGCGCGGGGTCAGGGTCTCCAGATTGCGCAGGGCGTGCTCGCGGGCCTCGATCTCGGGCGCCATGGCCGCCAGGGAGGCGATGCAGCCGCGCACGGAGTCCAGGATCCGATTCGGATCAAAGGGCTTTTCGATGAAGTCGATGACTCCGGCTTTCATCAGTTGAACCGCCAGGGGGACGTCGGCGTGCCCCGTGATGACGATGATCGGCCAGTGGGGACCGCGCCGCATGTGCAGTTGGTCGACCAGTTCGACGCCGTCGACCTGGGGCATGCGGATGTCGGTGACCACGCAGGCGGACCTTTCCTCGGGCAGTTGGTCGAGGAAGTCGCGCGCGCCGGAAAAGGCGCGCGCCCGCATGCCCGCTCCGCGAAACAACATCAGGAGCGAGTCCCGCATGGCCGGGTCGTCATCGATGATGAACACGGAGTGGGTTGTCATGCGGCTTCGGCCTCCGTGAAGCGGGGCAGTCGAAAGGAAAAGGCGGCGCCGCCCAGCGCGCTGCGGCCGACGACCAGCTGGGAGCCGTGGCTCTCGACGATCGAGCGCGTGACCGACAGGCCCAGGCCCATGCCGCCCGCCTTGGTGGTGGTCAGGGGCTGGAGGATGCGGTCCAGGTCGGCCTCGGCGATGCCGGGGCCGTTGTCCTCGACGATGATCTCATAGCCGTCGGCGCCGAGGGAGCGGCCCACCAGCGAGATGATGCCGCCGCGCCGGTCGCTGACGGCGTCGACGCCGTTGCGGACCAGGTTGGTGACCGCCTGCTGGACTTGGATACGGTCGGCCAGGACGGCGTCGTCCTGGTCGTGGATGTCGATGCGGATCGGCACGTCGGTGTCACGGCTGATCAGGGAGAAGACCGGCGCCAGGTCGTCGATCATCGAGGCGACGCTCTCCTCCGCGAACGAGCGGCTGCCGGTGGAGATCAGGTCGCGCATCCGGCGGATGATGTGGCCGGCGCGGAGCAGCTGAGCCTTCGCCAGCTCCAGCGTGCGACCGGCGCTGTCGCCGAGCGGGCCCGAACGGGCGAGGTCGGCCTGGCCGGCGTGCAGATAGACGGTGGCGGCGGTCAGCGGCTGGTTGAGCTCGTGCGCCAGGGTCGCCGCCATCTGGCCCATGGAGTTCAGCCGCCATACCTGATTCAACTGGGCCTGGATGTCGCGGACACGGTCGCGGGCGACCTCCGACTGGCGCTGGTCGGCCAGGGAGAGGACCAGATGCTCGGGGGCGACGTCGTCAGGCAGAACGCCAGCGTGGATGGCGATCGGCGCCTTGGCTCCGTCGAGGCGGATGACGGGCCAGTGGCCGTGGGGGGGCGGCGGCACCACGCCTGCCTCACGGATCGAAGCCATCGTCTCGGCGTCGAAGGCGGGAACGAAATCCGAGAAGGCGCGCCCCACGGCCTGGGCCTGAGATTCTCCCAGTATTTCAGCCGCGGCCGGGGTGACGCGTCGCATGATGCCCTGACGATCCAGGGTCACCAGCGGCGTGGACGCCAGGATGACGTCCAGCAAAGCCTCGCGCAGCTCCAGGTCATGGGCCAGGGAGCGGGCGCGGGCGCCGGCCTCGATGAGGCGCAGGCAGACCTCGGCGATGCTCCAGGCCACGATGGCGAACAGGGCCGCGTTGATCGCCGCGTCCAGCTCGCTCTCACGACGGACCATGGCCAGGTTGAAGGCGATCGACAGGAGGATGGCGGCGACGACGGCGACGCGATTGGCCAAAAGCGCCGTGATCATCACCGCCGGCACCATGGGCAGATAGTAGAACTGGCCCAGCGGCTCCAGCGCCGAGCGAAGGGCAACCGCTACTGCGACTGAAAGACAGACGACGACCGTTGCCGTGCGCCACGAATAGCGAGATCGCGGTAAAAGTTGCTGGATCCGATCCAGTAATGCTGGCGCCGGCGCCGCTGTCATCCTCGCCTTGGCCTATCCGGGAACAATCCCAATTCCTCGCCGCCACGATTTGGTCGAAATTTGTATAGCAGGCGCCTGCCTAAGGGCAACTACGTATGTTTGATGACACAGCCGCGCCGGGCCCGGCGTCAAGGGGCGAGTTGTCTCGCCGGCCTTCGGCCTTTCGAGCGGGGCCCCGCTGCTCCCGATCGGCAATCCTTGATGAGTTCTAGACGCAACTCGCAATCGTATTGCCGCCGTCAAGCTACGGATTCGTACGTAGAACGCGGTTCATAAACGATATTAATCCTCGCCTCATCCTTGGTTGGCAGAATGCATCATCCAAGGTTTCAAATGAATTCCCGTTCCTGTTCCGCCGCCTTCGTCGCTATTCTGACTCTCGCCGCCGGCGGGATGGCGCACGCGCAGACCTTCAGCCTCGATGTGGGCGTCGCCAGCCAGTATGTCGGCAAGGGCCTGGGCAAGAGCGACGAGGAGGTCGCCCCCTTCGCCAAAGCCGAGATGGGCTACGGCCAGGCCTACGCCAACCTCTTCGTCTCCAGCGCCAGCGGATCGCAGGGCTTCGATTCCGAGATCGTCACTACCCTGGGGTGGCGCCCCGAGGCCGCCGGCTTCGCCCTCGACGTGGCGGCGATCAACCGTGAACTGCCCGGCGCACGAGCCGGCGTCGACTCCAACTTCTGGGAATACCAAGCCGACGCCGCGCGCAAGCTCGGGCCGGTCGCAACACGCCTGCGGGTCAACTACACGGCCGACGGTTTTGCGGCGACCAAGGAAGCCTGGTGGGTGGAGTTGCAGGGAACGGTCGCGGTCGGGGCCAAGACCAAGGCCTCGGCGGCCGTGGCGGAGCGATCGGCCGACGGCGGCGCCGACTACAAGGCCTGGAACCTGGGCATGAAGCACAAGCTGGCCGACGCCTTCGCCATCGACCTGCGCTGGTACGACACCGACAGCCATGAACTGGGCGACAACTACGACGGCCGCCTCGTGGCCGCCGCCACCTATTCGTTCTGAAACGCCGCCTTGAGAGGGGGAAGCCGCTTTGAAGTTCGTTGATAATCTTCCGGTCGGACGCAAGCTGTTCGCCGCCTTCGCCCTGGTCCTCGCCGCCATCGCCGTGATGGGCGCGGTGGTGGTCACCAGCCTGATACACCTTGATAACGCCGGAGAGGAGCGGACGTCGGAGAACCGCGTGAACCGAGCGGCGGCGACGGCGGAGTTCTATCTGACGCGCCAGGAGAACGCCTATCGCGGCTATCTGCTTTCGGGGGACGCCTACTACATCCAACGCCTTGACGCGCACCGCGCGAAGTTCCTGGCGGCCCTGGAGGAGTTGCGCGCCGAATTGCCCGCGGATCGCGCCGCGCCCGTCGAAAAGGCGCTGGAGGCGAACAACAACTGGTACTCGCGGATCGTGGAGGGCGGTCAGGCGCTGGTGCGCGAAGGCAGGGTCGCGGAGGCCGAGGCGATGGTGGGACGCGAGGGCGTCGCCGACACCTTCATCGCGCCCGTCGAGGAAGCCATTGACGAGCTGAAGGCCAGCAACGCCACGGCTCTGGAAGCCACCCGCATGGCGCAGGAATCGGCCGCTCAGGGCGCGATGTTCGGCGTCATCGGCGGTCTGGCGGCGGCGGTGCTGATCGCCTTGCTGGCGGGCTGGACCGTCACCCGGGCCATCGTGGGGCCGACCTTCAGCATGATCGGCTACATGCGTCGCCTGATGCAGGGCGACACCGCCATCGACGTGGCCGGCGCGGATCGGAAGGACGAGTTCGGCCAGATGGCCAAGGCCATCGTCGCCTTCCGCGACGCCGCGATCGACAAGGACCGTCTGGAAGCCGAAGCCCTGGCCCAGCGGTCCATGTCGGAGCAGGAGCGCGCCGCCAACGAGGCGGAGAAGGCCCGCCTCGCCGCCGAGGACAAGACGGCGATCGAGGCGCTGGCGGCCGGGCTGAACGCCATGGCCAACGGCGACCTGACGCACCGCTTCACCGCCGAGGTGGCGCCGCGCGCCGAGCAGCTGAAGACCGACTTCAACTCCGCGATCACCCAGCTGCAGCAGGCGGTTTCGGTGGTGGTGGCCAATGTCTCGGCCATCCGTTCGGGCGCCGGCGAGATCAGCCAGGCGGCCGACGACCTGTCGCGCCGCACCGAGCAGCAGGCGGCCAGCCTGGA
>JAEXZS010000057.1 GCA_023451375.1 Pseudomonadota bacterium | reverse complement strand
CGCGTCAGCCGGCGAACCGTCCGGCCGCCCGACCCGCCGCGCCTCCGGCCAATCGCCCCGCCGCCACGCCGCCCGCTGCCAGCGGTCCTCAGCCGTACCAACCCGCCGCCGCTGACGCCCAGCCCCGCCAGACCGTCCAGTAGCGACGACATCGGTTGGCGCCGGGCGGCGGGACGGCTATCACCCGGCCTTTCCAGATTCCCGAGCCGCCGCCATGTCCGACACGCCGCCCGATCGCCTCTCCGTCGATCCGTCCAGCCCGCACCACGACGCCGAGGCTCTGCAACGCGGCGTCGGCGTGCGCTTCAAGGGCGAGGAGAAGACCAACGTCGAGGAATACTGCGTGTCCGAGGGATGGGTGCGCCTGGCGCTGGGCAACCGCGTCGACCGCAAGGGCAAGGCCCTGACGGTCAAGCTGCAGGGAACGGTCGAGCCCTACTTCCAGAACGGCTGAGCCTTTCGGCCTCCGACGGGCGGCGCTAGGGTCCGGCTTCCCCTGAGTCTCCGGAGCCCGCCGATGTCCCTTCGCCTGATGTCCCTGAGCGCGATCGCGCTGGTTCTCGCCGCCGCCGCGCCCGCCATGGCCCAGGACGCGGCGACCGAAGCCCAGGCGATCGCCGTCCGCGACCAGGCGATGCGGTCCAACATCGCGCTGGACTACGTCACCCAGATCACCACCCGCTTCGGCCCGCGCCCGGCGGGGTCGCCCGCCGAGCAGCAGGCCGCCGCCTGGGCCGCCGACTACATGCGCGCGCTCGGATTCCAGAACGTCCGCATCGAGGACTTCCCGCTGGTCGGCTGGGAGCGGGGCGAGGATAGGGGCCAGATCCTGGGGGACCATCCGCAGCCGCTGGTCCTGGCGGCGCTGGGCCATTCGCCCGCGACCCCGGAGGGCGGCGTGGAGGGCGAGGTGGTGCGCTTCACCTCTCTGGAGGCGCTGCAGGCCGCGCCCGACGCCGCGGTGCGCGGCAAGATCGCCTATGTCGACATGGGACAGATGCACCCGATGCAGGACGGCTCAGGCTATGGCCCGCAGAGCCGCGTGCGCGGCGCCGGGCCGGGCGTGGCGGCGGCCAAGGGCGCCGTCGCCTTCATCCTGCGCTCGGTGGGGTCAGACGAGAACCGCCTGCCGCACACGGGCACGACCCAGTATGTGGACGGCAAGGCCACCGTGCCCGCCTTCGCCCTGTCGGCGCCCGACGCCGACCAGGTCAGCCGCCTGGTCGCCATGGGCGATCCCGTTCGCCTGCGCCTCAGTTCGACCGCCCGCACCTATCGCACCCACAGCCAGAACGTGATCGGCGACCTGCCCGGCGCGGAGCGGCCGGACGAGGTGATCGTGCTGGGCTCCCACATGGACAGCTGGGACCAAGGCACCGGCGCCATCGACGACGCGGCCGGCGGCGGCATCACCCTGGCGGCGGCCAAGGCCATCGTTGACAGCGGCCGGCGACACGCGCGCACCATCCGCGTGATCCTGTACGGATCGGAAGAGGTCGCCCAGCCGACCCGCGAGACCGGCAACGGCGGCGGCGTCTACGCCCGGAACCAGGGCGCGGCGCTGGACAAGCACATCATCGCCGGCGAGAGCGACTTCGGCGCCGACCGCGTCTATGCGCTGCGCCTGCCGGCCGGCGCGCAAGGGTCCGACTTCCAGAAGGCGGCGAACCGGGTGCTCTATCCGATCGGCGTGCTGGCCTCGCAGCAGGTCGAGACCAGCGGCGGCGTCGACATCGGACCGATGGGTCCGCTGGGCGTGCCCTTCTTCGGCCTGGCGCAGGACGGAACCCGCTATTTCGACCTGCACCACACGGCCAACGATACGCTGGACAAGATCGACCCGGCCCAACTGAGCCAAAACGTCGCCGCCTGGGCGGGCCTGGTCTGGCTGATCGCCGATTCCGACGTGGACTTCCGCGCCATGCGCCCAGCCGGCGCGCCCGGCTCGACAGGCCGCTGACGCCGCTCGCTTGGCCGCGCGCCTCGGGCTGGCTATACAGCCGGTCCGGCTCGCGGGCGTGGCGAAACTGGTAGACGCAACGGACTTAAAATCCGTCGGGCGCAAGCCCTTGCCGGTTCGACCCCGGCCGCCCGCACCAGCCCGCCCGCACCAGCCCGCCCGCACCAGCCCGCCCAAGCCAGCCGGCCCAAGCCAGCCGGCGGAGCCGCGCGTCAGGCGGCGCGCGTGGAGACGACCGCCTCCACGACGTGGGCGCGATAGAGCATCGACAGCAGATCGGTCTGGGTGATCACGCCGACAAGCCGGTCGTCGCCGTCCACCACGAGCACCTCATGAGCGGCCCCGCTCGACAACAGCGGGAGGAGCGCTTCGACCGGGGTTTCGGGCCGGACGGTGTGGGCGACGGGATCGAGGACATCGCCGACGGGGCCGGGGGAACCGGCCAGCAGCTCGGCGCGGCGGGCCATCCCGCGCACACGACCGCTCGCGTCGATGACCGGAGCGGTCCGGAGATCATGGCGCTGCAATCGCGCCAGGGCGGTTTCCGCGCCCTCGTCCACTCGCAAGGCGATCACGTCGCGCGACATGATCTGGCCGCAGGCGATCACGGCGTGGAGCCGGCGATGGGCCTGCAGCTCCACCTCGCGGAACAGGGCGTCCAGGTCGTCGCGCCCCACGTCCAGCAGTTCGCCGTAGCGCGCCAGGGCGCCGTCCAGATCGGCGGTCGTATAGCCGAACCGCTCGGCCGGCGGACGGTCGCGCGTGTGGTGGGGGCTGGCCGCGCTTGCGACCCGGTGAGGGTAGGCGTGACCGCTGACGCGTCCGTAGGCCACGCCCGCCAGCACCAGCAGCAGGGAGCAGAGGCCCACGGGGGCGAGCGCGTAGTCGTAGCCCAGCGGATTGGACGACGAAGCGGCGATCGCCGCGCCCAAGGCCATGGCGCCGCCCGGCGGATGCAGACAGCCGCACACGGCCATGACGGCGATGGCTAGCCCGACGGCGATGGCGGCGGCGAGCAGGGGCTCCGAGAACGCGACGCCGCACGCCACTCCGACGAGGGCGGCCAGGACGTTGCCCCCGATCACCGCCCGCGGCTGGGCCAGGGGACTGGCCGGCACGGCGAAGACCAGCACGGCCGAGGCCCCGATCGGCGTGACCAGCAGGGGATCGAACGACAGGCGTCCGTCCATCAGGCTGCGGGCGAGCACGCCGCACAGCGCGATCCCGAGCGCCGCGCCCGCCGCGCCCCGCAGGGTCTCCTTCAGGTGGAGGGGGTTCCCTCCGGCCAATCGCGTCCGGAGGACATCAAGCATGCGCCGCTCATGCCCCAGAGCGCCCCCCGAGGCAAAGGCGCAACGCTAGGAGCTTGTGATAGAGAATCTCAGAGCGGGGCGCCGGACGGCATCGGGCGCGAAGTCTCGCCCGGACCCACGCCTGGCGTCAGGAGCCCTTGCCGGGCTTGGGGCTGAAGTATTTCTCGTACTTGCCGGTCTCGCGCTCATACTGTTCGCGGTCGGCGGGGGGCGTGCCCTTGACGGTGATGTTGGGCCAGGTCTTGGCGTATTCGGCGTTGATCTGGAGCCACTTGCCGTCAGGTTCGTCCTCTGTGTCGGGGACGATGGCGTCGACGGGGCATTCCGGCTCGCACACGCCGCAGTCGATGCATTCGTCCGGCGCGATGACGAGGAAGTTCTCGCCTTCGTAGAAGCAGTCGACCGGGCACACCTCGACGCAGTCCATGAACTTACATTTCACGCAGGCGTCGGTGACGATGTAGGTCATGGGGCGGAGGAAAGGGTCGAGGTTGTGAGCGGGAGGCCTGCGACATGGCGGCCATGCAACCCCCTGTCAACCGCATGCTTTAATCGATAGCGGTTCTCAACGCGCCTTGACAACGGCCGTGCTTATTCGCAACTGAAGTGATTGCATATCCGTCCCATCCCACAGGAGGCCTTCCATGCGCGTTCGTTCCCTGAAATCCATCCTTGCCGGCGCCGCGATCCTGAGCCTGGCCGCGGGCGGTGCGGTGGTGGCGCAGGCCGCGCTGACGCAGAATCCGGCCGAGGTCCGCACCGGCGCCTATGAGCTGGATTCCAGCCACGGCAAGATCACCTGGTCGGTCAACCACCTGGGCTTCTCCAAGTATGTAGGCCAGTTCGTCAATGTGAAGGCCGAGCTGACGCTGGACCCGGCCAATCCCTCGGCCAGCACCCTGACCGCCACCATCCCGCTGACGGACGTGGCGCCGAACGACGACCAGCTGAAGGCGCACCTGCAGACGGCCGACTTCTTCGACACCGCCAACCACCCGACGGCGACCTTCGTCTCGCGCTCGGTGACGGTCGACGCCGACGATCCGACCGAGGCGACGGTGGTCGGCGACCTGACCCTGCGCGGCGTGACCCGGCCGGTGACGATCGAGGTCGACTTCAACCAGGCCGGCGAGGCCATGGGCGCCTACAAGGCCGGCTTTGACGGCGAGGCGACCATCAAGCGGTCCGACTTCGGCATCAACTACGCCCTGCCGGCGGTCTCCGACGAGGTCGAGCTGCACATCGAAGGCGAGTTCGTCATCAAGTCCTGACGCCTGGGCGGTTCAGACGTCGACGAGCGCGTCCGGAACCGGCTTGGGCCTCTGGGCCTTAATGTCCCCCGAGCCGTGGTCCAGGAGGGGGCATGAAGCGTTTTCTATGTGTGATCTCCCTGATGGCGCTGCCCGTCACCCTGGCGGGCTGTAACGCCGGCCGATCGGCGGTCGGCGGGGTCGAGCAGCTGGGCGCCGGCCTGGGCGCCGCCGTCTCCGCGCCCTTGGAGGACTTCAACCTGCGCCAGGAGCCCATCCCCATGGTGCTGCTGCAGGCCCAGGCCAACCCGTATGATCTGCGCAACCTGAACCAGTGCGCGACGATCGCGCCGAGGTGGCTCGGCTGGATGAGGCCCTGGGGCCGGACACCGACGAGCCGCCGCGCCAGGACGGCTCCTATATGAGCGAGCGCGCCGCCGACGCCGCCGCCAAGGCGGCGCTGGACGCGATCCGCGACACGACCACCGACTTCATCCCCGGCCGCAGCTGGATCCGCCGGCTGAGCGGCGCCGAGCAGCACAGCCGCCAGGTCCAGGCGGCGATCCAGGCGGGGCGTATGCGCCGCGCCTTCCTGAAAGGCATCGGCATGCAGGCGAACTGCGCCCCGCCGGCCGCGCCGAGCTGGTTCCGGCCGAAGTAGGCGTGAGGAAGCGCCCCGCCGTTCCGGGCGGAGTTGATGGAGGGCTTGGCGGAGCGCCGGGCTTTCGCCCGGAGTTGGCGCGGGTCGTTTCAGACCCGCCCCCGCTTCATCCGCTCCCGCCGCCGCGAGGCGCCGGATGAGGGTCGGCCGGTGGGCCAGATCGCACCACCGAACCCTCACCCTTTGGCTGCTTCGCGCCGCCCTTGGGGTCGAGCAAGAACGTTCGCTTCGCTCTCGTGCGCTCAAGCCCTCTCCCAACGGGAGAGGGACAGTTTCAGCCGTTCGAGGTGTGGCGGGTGTGGAAGTCGCGGCGGAACTGGGCGAAGCGGCCTTCGGCGATGGCGGCGCGCATGGCGGCGGTCAGGGCCTGGTAGAAGGCGATGTTGTGCCAGCTGAGCAGGACCTTGCCGAGGATCTCGTCGGCGCGGATCAGGTGGTGGAGGTAGGCCTTGGAATAGCCGGAGGACGCAGGGCAGGGGAGTGTCGGGTCCAGCGGGTCCTGGTCTTCGGCGAAGCGGGCGTTCTTCAGGTTCAGCGGACCGTCCCAGGTCCAGGCCTGGCCGTGGCGGCCGGCGCGGGTGGGCAGGACGCAGTCGAACATGTCGACGCCGCGCCACACCGCCTCAACCAGGTCGACCGGCTTGCCGACGCCCATCAGGTAGCGCGGGCGGTCGGCGGGCAGCATCTCGGGGGCGTAGTCCAGCACCTCGCACATGGCCTGGTGGCCCTCGCCGACGGCCAGGCCGCCGATGGCGTAGCCGTCGAAGCCGATCTCCTGAAGCTGTTCCGACGACCGGCGGCGCAGGTCCTCGAAGGTCGAGCCCTGCTGGATGCCGAACAGGGCCTGGGTCTCGCGCTCGCCGAAGCGGGCCTTGGAACGCGCGCCCCAGCGGATCGACAGTTCCATGGCGGCCTGGGCGGCGGGCTTTTCGGCCGGGTAGGCCACGCACTGGTCAAGCTGCATGGAGATGTCGGCGCCGATGCGATCGGCCTGGATCTCGATGGAACGTTCCGGGGTCAGCTCGTGCTTTGAGCCGTCGATGTGGCTGGAGAAGGTGACGGCGTGCTCCGTCAGCTTGGAGATGCCGGCGAGTGACATGACCTGGAAGCCGCCCGAGTCGGTCAGGATCGGCTTGTCCCAGCCCATGAAGCGGTGGAGGCCGCCCAGACGCTCCATCCGCTCGGGGCCGGGGCGCAGCATCAGGTGGTAGGTGTTGCCCAGCAGGATGTCCGCGCCGGTCGCCTTGACCTGGTCCACGGTCAGGGCCTTGACCGTCGCCGCGGTGCCCACAGGCATGAAGGCGGGGGTGCGGATGTCGCCGCGCGGCGTCTTCAGCACGCCGGTGCGGGCGCGGCCTTCGACGGCGGCGATCTCGAACGGGAAGGGCATCGGGCGGGCCTCGGAAACGCGAGCGGGGGACATGACCGATTACGGGCGTCGTGTCCAACTGTCGGCCGTCCTTCCGGGGCTCCGCGAAGGGAGGAACCTGGAACCCACGACCTCCTTCGCGATGTCGGAAGTTCCGGCGCCGGAGACGTCATCCTGGGTTCCGGGTTCGCTCTGCGAGCGCCCCGGAAGGACGTGGGGAGGCGCCTAGCCCAAGCGGCGCAACCGCCCTAAAGGTCGGCGCTTCGCCGATCGGGATTCGCCTTGCCGCAGGACGCCGCCAATCCGTATCTGACGCCCGCCTGGGTGTGCGCGCCCGGGGTGCTGAAAGTCCCGTTCCTTAAAGCCTTCCTGCCAGAATACGACCTGCGCCGGACGCCCGGCGGAGACGTGAAGGCCGTTCTGGGCTGGGGAATGAAGCCGACGGCGGCTGCCGGGCGGCGCTGGGCGGCGAAGGCCGGGCGGCCCTATGTGGCGCTGGAAGACGGCTTCCTGCGCTCGGTCGGGATCGGCGAGGCCGGGGCGACGAGCCTGAGCCTGATCGTCGACGACCTGGGAGTCTACTACGACGCGACGCGGCCCAGCCGGCTGGAGCGGCTGATCGTCGAGGCCGAAACCTGGTGCGACGCGGGCGTGCGGACGCGGGCGCGGGCGCTGATCGACCGCATCGTCGAGATGGGCGTGTCCAAGACCAACATGGGCGGGCCGCTGGATGCGGCGCTGCTGAAGCCGGGGCGGCGGGTGCTGATCGTGGACCAGACGCTGGGGGACGCCTCGATCGGCCATGGCCTGGCCTCCACCGAAAGTTTCGCCGAGATGATGCGGGCGGCGCGGCGGGACGAGCCGGGGGCGCAGCTGATCGTCAAGCGCCATCCGGCCGTGGCGGCGGGGCGAAAGCAGGGCTGCGTCACGGACCTGGAGGGGACGACGCTGGTCGATACGGACGTGCGGCCGGCGGATCTGCTGGCGGCGGTGGACGCGGTCTATTGCGTGACCTCGGCCCTGGGGTTCGAGGCGCTGATGCGGGGGCTGCCGGTGCGCTGCTTCGGCGCGCCCTTCTATTCGGGATGGGGTCTGACGACGGATGCGGTGGACACCGGGCGGCGCGGCGTGGCGCGCGACCTGGAGACGGTCGCGGCGGCGGCGCTGATCGCCTACAGCCGCTATGTCGATCCGGTGACGGGGCGACGGTGCGAGGCCGAAGAGGCGCTTGAGCGGCTGGTGGCGCTGAGGGACCGGGCGGACCGGCTGGCGGGCGACTGGGCGGCGGTGGGATTCGCCCCGGCGAAGCGTCCGCCGGTGCGGCGGCTGCTGAACTCCCCCAAGGCGCGGATGCGCTATTTCTGGCGTGCGCAGGCGGCGGTGGAGCACGCGCGGCGCGCCGGCGGGCGGCTGATCTGGTGGGCCGGCAAGGAGAGCGAGGCGATCCGGCGGGCGGCCGCGGGCTTCGACGGACCGACGGTGCGGATGGAGGACGGCTTCATCCGCTCACGCGGCCTGGGCTCGGACTTCGTCGGGGCGCTGTCGGTCGCCCTGGATGATCAGGGGGTCTACTACGACCCAAGCGGGCCGTCGCGGCTGGAGACGCTGATCGAGACCTCGGCCCTGACGCCGCAGCAGCGGGCGCGGGCGGCGGCGCTGGGGCGCAGCGTGGTCGGGGCGGGGCTGTCGAAATACAATCTGAAGGGCCGGGCGCCCGAGGGCTGGCCGACCGACCGCGAAGTGGTGCTGGTGGTCGGGCAGGTCGAGAACGACAAGTCGATCCTGAAGGGCTGCGCGCCGGACCTGAACACCAACTCGGCCCTGGTCGCGGCGGCGCGGACGGATCACCCGGACGCCTTCCTGATCTATCGCAACCATCCCGACGTGCTGGCGGGCAACCGGCCCGGAAGGCTGGAGGCGGATGCGTTGCGGGCGGTGGATGCGACGGCGGACGGGCTGGACATCGTCGACTGCCTGGCGGCCTGCACACGGGTGGCGACGCTGACGTCGCTGACGGGTTTCGAGGCGTTGATGCGCGGCAAGGCGGTCTCGGTCTATGGGCGGCCGTTCTATGCCGGATGGGGCCTGACGGACGACCGGCTGGGGTTCGCGCGGCGGTCGCGCCGGGCGACGGTGGAGGACCTGATCCATGCGGCGCTGATCGCCTATCCCGTCTATGTCACGCCCGAGGGCTGGCCGTGCGAGGCGGAGGATCTGGTCGTGGCGCTGATCGCCGCGCGCGAGCGGCCGACCCCGAAGGCCCCGCGGGGGCGGGTGCGTCGTTGGGCGAGCGGAGTGATGGCCAGTCTCGACCGGACGCCGCCGCCGTCCTATTGACGCGTTCGGATAGGAAACGCTCTTCCTGAAGCGGGCGCCGCGCGCCGGGCGAGGGGTTCCGCTTCCTCAAGCAGCGAGGCGCCGCGCGCCGAGCGATAGGAACACGAACAATGGCTCACGCCGTCATCGCCGCCACCGGCCTCTTCACCCCCGAGCAGTCGGTCTCGAACGCCGAGCTGGTCACGGCCTACAACGCCTGGGCCGACGGCTGGAACGCAGAGCACGCCGAGGCCATCGCCGCCGGGGACCTGGAGCCGAAGACTCATTCCTCGGTCGAGTTCATCGAGAAGGCGTCGGGCATCAAGAGCCGCTTCGTCATGGACAAGGCCGGGGTGATCGATCCGGCGCGTATGGTCCCCCACCTGGAGGAACGCTCTGACGACGAGCTGTCCATCCTGGCCGAGATGGCGGTCAAGGCCGCGCGCCAGGCGATCGAGGCCTGGGGCAAGCCGGTCAGCGAGATCGGCGCCGTGCTGTGCGCCGCTTCGAACATGCAGCGGCCCTATCCGGCCATGGCGATCGAGGTGCAGCAGGCGCTGGGGATCGAGGGCTTCGCCTTCGACATGAACGTGGCGTGCAGCTCCGCGACGTTCGGCATCAAGACGGCGGCGGACTTCATCGGCGGCGGATCGGTGAAGGCCGTGCTGATGGTCAATCCGGAGATCTGTTCGGCGCACCTGAACTTCACCGATCGCGACAGCCACTTCATCTTCGGTGACGTGGCGACGGCGGTGATCGTGGAGTCGTCCGAGACGGCGGGCCCCGGCGGCTGGGACGTGCTGGGCACGCGGCTGAAGACGGTGTTCTCGAACAACATCCGCAACAACTTCGGCTTCCTGAACCGGGCGGGGCGCGACACGGCGCACCTGGACGCGCCGACGGTCGACGACACCGTCCAGAACGACAAACTGTTCGTGCAGCAGGGACGCAAGGTGTTCAAGGACGTGGTGCCGATGGTGTCGGACATGATCGTCGACCACGCCGGCGAACTGGGGCTGGACCCGCGGGAGCTGAAGCGGCTGTGGCTGCACCAGGCCAACATCAACATGAACCAGCTGATCGGCCGCAAGGTGCTGGGTCGCGAGCCTGACCCGGAAGAGAACATCATCATCCTGGACGACTACGCCAACACCTCCTCGGCCGGGTCGATCATCGCCTTCCACCTGCACAACGACGGCTTCGCGCCGGGCGAGACGGGGCTGATCTGCAGCTTCGGCGCCGGCTACTCGGCGGGGACTGTGTTCGTCAGCAAGCGCGGCTAGCGGAGCGCGTTAACCTTTCGCAAAGGCTAAGCTGTAGTGGAGTATCAACGTAATTTGTGGTCACGATCACAAAATCGCGGCTCAGCTTGAACTTCAGGCGGGTTTTTGCGAGGCGTTTCATATCGAGAACGATGGGGAGTTCCCGAATGACCCAGAAGACCCCGAGGCATGTGCTGGACAGCCTGGCGCAGGACATCGCCCTCGTCCTTAAGAGCATGGGCGGTTCCGCCCATCAGACGATGATCGTCGACTGCGTCGCCGCGATGAAACGGCAGCGCGGCGAGCCGGTCGTCGCTTCCGACCTGCGCCAGAAGATCGTCGAGGTGTTCGAACACTATCGCGACCTGTTCTTCCGGCCGTTCGGAGAAGGCTCGCAGCGCTGGGCGCTGGCGGACGCGACGGCCTGACGTCGATGTATGAAGAAAGGGCGCCCACCAAACCGAGCGCCCCCATAAA
>JAEXZS010000036.1 GCA_023451375.1 Pseudomonadota bacterium | reverse complement strand
GCCCAGAAGCACAGCAGCGCCAGCCGCAGGCCCGGATCGTCGCGCCACATCAGCACCAGGCCCGCCACCCCCGGCGCGGCCATGACCAGCAGGGCGGCCGGGGTCGCGCCCTCGGCCGCCGGATGGGCCCACTGGCTCAGCATGGCCAGCAGGGCCGAGGCCACGGCCCAGCCCGCGTGCCACAGGGCCAGGGCCTGCGGTCCGGTGAGCCAGTCGCGCCCGGTCGCGCGGGCGGCGCGGGCCTGGACGTCGGAGGAAGGGGTCACGGCGTGAGTCAATCGGCGGTCCGGCGCTTCGATGACGACAGAGTACGCCTCGACATGTGGCGGCGCGAGGGCGCTCGCCTCACGGGCGACCACCATAAGATGCGCCGCATGCAGATAGTTGGGGACCGTCGCGGCGGTTGTCGTTAACGCGCCCTCGGCCTATCTGGCGGCCATGAGCGAACCCGCCCGCCCCGTCCCGACCGATTCGCTGGATCAGGTCCTGGCCGAACTGATCGACGACTTCGACCTGCTCGAGGACTGGGAGCAGCGGATCGAATACGTCATCGACCTGGGCAAGGGCCTCGCGCCCCTGGCCGACGCCGACCGCACCGAAGCCAACAAGGTGCCCGGCTGCGCCGCCCAGGTCTGGCTGGCCGTCTCGCGCGACGGCGACCGCCTGTGGTTCGCCGCCGATTCCGACAGCGCCCTGTCCAAGGGCAACATCGCCCTGCTGCTCAGGCTCTATTCCGGCCGCACCCCCGCCGAGATCCTCGCCTTCGACGCCCGCGCCGCCCTCGACCGCCTGGGCCTCCCCTCCGCCCTCACCCGCCAGCGCGCCAACGGCCTGAACAGCATGGTGGGGCGGATAAGAGAGGCGGCGCTGGCGGTGTGAGGCGCAAGGCCCACAATCGCATCCCGATAGAAGTCCGTCGCGAAGTGGAAATCGCGGACTTCAGCAACGGGTGGATAGTGGAAACGGCGTCTTGTGCTGACGCTTTATTCACGTCGACCAACTTATGCTCAAGTTCGGCAAGACGGAGCGCTCCATGCCTCGTGAACTTCGATGGACATCGGCGGCAAAGATCTGTTCGTTCTTCCTCCTGCTGGGGGGTTGCAATGACCGACCTGAGACACACCGCATCGAACTCAAAGCGTTGGAGTTTTTACCCGATCGTCCCTGCGTGGCCGTGACGCCCACACAGGAGCATAGGGCGGCGCTCGCTCTAGAGGTTCTAGGCAGCTTTTCACGACATGCGTCCATCTACGACGGGGCTATAGACGTTTTCGGTCGTCCACGAGATGCCGAAGCCTTTTCTCCTGGGGCAATCTACTGCGTCTCCGAAAGCGATAAGGAGGCAATCGCCCGCCTGACGGTGCAGGCGGGCGCATGGCACGGCCTCGTGGGAATGTCCTATTTGAAGCTCGCATTTCAGTTGGGTCCCCGTGATCCCGCTATTGTCGAGGCCGTCGGCCGGCACGCCTTTGAGGATCGCCCCATCGCGGAGAGTGCCTTCGAGGATACACGCCCGCTCGCTAGGTCTGTACTCGCCAGCTTTGGAACACCTGCTCGCCCATGGCGCGAGCAAGCATTGGCGCAGATGTCGGAGGATAACTCACTTGGAACCTCCGCTGCACAGGTCGCGGCTGCGTCAGGCGATCGAGAGGCGATCCGTCAGGTTGCCGCTCTTCTCCAGAAGGCGGTGGACGCTGAGCCGCTGGACAAGCCAATAGGAATGGAGGGGGGACTTCGGATCACGGAGTTGGCGTTTGCGCTTGGCGCGGCGCGCGAGCAGGCACGCCCCTACGCGCCCATGGTGATCGGGCTTTTGAACCGCGACTTCACCATCGGATCTCATTTTGGCGCGCTCGAGTTGGCTCCTACCTCAATGTGTCGCGTGCTGTCAGCAATAGGAGGAAGCGATGCTGACGCGGCTATAAGCGGACCCCGATGTCAGGAAGACTGGCACAAGTGGCCTTGATAGCCCTAATCTAGGTTTCAGACCTAGAAGCGGAAGCTGGCGACGTCAGCGATGGGTCGCTTTCAGTCTCAGATGCACGTGCCCATACCGGGCATCATGAGCGGCCAAGTTCCACGGCGTTTGGGCTCGCCGATGCGCCGTTGAAACTCATCGCCCGGTCTGCGACGCTCACCCTCCGGCCCAGCCGCCGTGGAGGACGCCTTGGACCTGCTCAAGATCCTGCGCAGCTTCGAGGAGTTCCTCTTCGAGGCGACCAGTTGGCTGATCTTCTATCCGATGACGCTGTGGCGCGTGCTGCGCGATCCGCTGGCGGCGATGGACTATTCGGATCGCGAGCAGGCCGATCCGGACGACCGGCGCTATGACGACGCGCTCAGCCCGCCGCTGTTCCTGCTGGCGACGCTGGTCCTGATCAACCTCCTCTTGGTGGCCGCCCATGCGCCGCCGCCGCCGGGAACCTCTACCCTGGTGAGGACGCTGACGGAATCGCCGCAGAACCTGGTCCTGTTTCGTTCGCTGGCCTTCAGCCTGATCCCGCTGGTGGCGGCCGCCAGCCTGCTGCATCGCCAGGGGCGGCGGATCAGCCGCGAGACCCTGCGCGCGCCCTTCTACGCCCAGTGCTATCTGGCGGCGCTGTGCGCGGCCTTCGTCTCCATCGGCGGCCTGATCTTCCAGCGCCCGGAGGTCGCGAACGGGATCGGCGGCGCGATCATCGTCGCCGGCTTCCTCTGGTTCCAGTGGGTGCAGACCCGGTGGTTCCGGCGGCGGCTGAACCTGGGCTGGGTCAAGGCCGCGGCCGTCGCGCTGTGGGCGACGGTCCGGGCCCTGCGCTTCCTGCTGGTCCTGCTGATCCCGCTGGCCCTCGTCTAGGCGGTCAGTAGTAGGGATCGATGGCCCGCACCTCGCCCGAGGCCGAAACGGTGCAGACCGATCGGTACGAGCCCGTCGCCATGGTCATCTCGTACTGCCCCGGCCCAGGTCGCGCACGCTGATGGGCACGCTGGAGCCGTGGGGACGGTTCTGGAACTCATCGGCGCGGCGCGAGCAGGCCTCCTGAGCCGCAGCCGGGGCGCCGCGCACCCAGCGGCTGTTGGAGTGGCGTCGGTTGCTGGCCTCGGACTCCCCGGCCAAATAGCCCTCGTGATAGCCCTCGGTCTCGTGGCGGTCGTCATAGTCGGCGCCATACAGGCCAGCCTGATAGCCGCGCTCGTACTCCCGGTCGTGCTCGGCGTCGGCGTCGCGGTGGCGGTTGTTGTGGGCGGCGATGGCGGCGGCGAGGCCGACCAGGGCCACGCCCGCGGCGACGGCGGTCGCGTTGTTGGAGCCGCTGGAGCTGGAGCCGCACTCGCTGCGCCCGGCCTGGTTGATGGAGGCGTAGCGGCCGTCGCGAGTCATGATCGCCACGCATTCGTCACCGCGCCGCCAGTAGGTCATGCGTCCGCCGCCGACGACTTCGGAACGATCGGTGGCCTCATACCCACGCCTCTGGAGTTCGCCCTCCGCCTGGCCGGCGCGGGCGTCGACAAGGTCGCGCAATGAAGGCGGCGTCTGCGCCAGCGCCGGCGCGGCGGCGGTCGACAGCATCAGGACGGCGACGCCGGTGGTCAGCAGGCGGGACATAAGACTTGCTCCGAGGGTGAGGGGCACTCAACGGCCACGCCTGTCTTTGGTTTCGGTGAGCGTTGCTATTCCTGACGATTACCCGGGATCAGTGACCGCCGCCACCTTTGCGGCTCAGGTGACCCCAATCCGGCCCTCGGGATTCGACCCGATATCCTGTCCCCGCCCGGGGGCGGATGGTCGCGCCATCCTCACACCGGAACCATGGCCATGCCGAACGGGAAGCCCAACATCCTCGTCATCTGGGGCGATGACATCGGGATCAGCAACCTGAGTTGCTACACCAACGGCCTGATGGGCTACCGCACGCCCAACATCGACCGCATCGCCAAGGAAGGCATGCTGTTCACCGACAGCTATGGCGAACAGTCCTGCACCGCCGGCCGGTCCTCGTTCATCACCGGCCAGAGCGTGTATCGCACCGGCCTGTCTAAGGTCGGCATTCCGGCGTCGCCCATCGGCATGCCCGACGGCGTGGTCACCATCGCCGACCTGTTGAAGGAGCAGGGCTATACAACGGGCCAGTTCGGCAAGAACCACCTGGGCGACCTGAACCACATGCTGCCTACCGCCCACGGCTTCGACGAGTTCTTCGGCAACCTCTACCATCTGAACGCCGAGGAAGAGCCGGAGATGGACGACTATCCCAAGGATCCGAAATTCCGCGAGACCTTCGGTCCGCGCGGCGTGCTGCACAGCTGGGCGACGGACAAGGACGACACGACCGAACAACCGCGCTGGGGCAAGGTCGGCAAGCAGAAGATCGAGGACACCGGTCCGCTGACGAAGAAGCGCATGGAGACCTGCGACGATGAGTTCGTCGCCGCCGCCACCGACTTCATCAAGCGCGCGACTGACACCGACCAGCCGTTCTTCGCATGGGTCAACACCACCCACATGCACATGTTCACACACACCAAGGCCGACAGCCTGGGGCAGGCGGGCAAGTGGCAGTCGCCCTACCACGACACCATGATCGACCATGACAAGAACGTCGGCCAGCTGCTGGACCTGCTGGACGAGTTGGGCCTGGCCGAGGACACCATCGTCATCTACTCGACCGACAACGGTCCGCACCGCAACAGCTGGCCGGACGGCGGCATGACGCCCTTCCGCAGCGAGAAGAACACCAACTGGGAAGGCGCCTTCCGCATTCCCGAGATGATCCGCTGGCCCGGCAGGATCGCGGCGGGATCGGTGTCCAACGACATCATCCAGCACCATGACTGGCTGCCGACGCTGCTGGCCGCCGCCGGCGCGCCGGATGTCGTCGAGGACCTGAAGAAGGGCGCGACGATCAACGGCAAGGAGTTCAAGAACCACATCGACGGGTTCAACTTCCTGCCGTACCTGACGGGCGAGGAGGATGAAGGCCCGCGCAAGGTGTTCTTCTACTTCAGCGACGACGGCGACATGCTGGCCCTGCGCTACGACAACTGGAAGCTGGTCTTCATGGAACAGCGCTGCGCGGGCACCATGCAGGTCTGGGCCGAGCCCTTCACCCGGCTGAGGCTGCCCAAGCTGTTCAACCTGCGGACCGATCCCTACGAGTTCGCCGACGTCACCTCGAACACCTATTACGACTGGTTCCTGCACAACGCCTACTTCATCTACGCGGCCCAGGCCGGGGCGGCGAAGTTCGTGGAGACCTTCAAGGAGTTCCCGGCGGTGCAGAAACCCGGCAGCTTCACGGTCGACCAGGCGCTGGAGAAGATGTCCGCCATGGCGGCCGACTGAGCCCTGCCGGCGCGCGGACCAGCCCCGCGAAACCTCGGGCGTCGAAACGAGTTTGCTCTTCGTTCAAGGTTCGAGGAGAGCGATGACGCCAGACGATCGGGTGCTTCTGCCGCTGGTTCGTAAGCTGGAGCGGCTGTCCCACCTGGAGGCGGCGGACCGCCAGGCGGTGCTTTCCCTGCCCTTCCGCCTGGAGGACGCTCCGGCCGGGCGGATGCTGGTGCGCGAAGGCGACGCGCCGGTGGAGTGCTGCGTCCTGCTCAGCGGCTTCGTCTGTCGGCACAAGAGCACCAGCGACGGCGCGCGCCAGATCGCGTCGTTTCACCTCGCGGGCGACATCCTGGATGTTCAGCATCTCAAACTTCGACGCGCCGACCACAACGTCCAGACCATCACCCGAGCCCAGATCGCCTGGATGCCGAGGGAGGCGATGAACCGCCTTCTCCAGGATCGGCCCAAGGTGGCGGACGCTCTGTGGCGCGACGCCCTGATCGACGCCTCCATCTTCCGCGAATGGGTGCTGAACGTCGGACGCCGCGATGCGCGGGCGCGCGTCGCCCACATGTTGTGCGAGTTCGCGGCACGGCGCGAGGCCGCCGGCCTGGGCTCGCCCGAGCGGTTCGAACTGCCGATGACGCAGGAGCAGATCGCCGACGCCACCGGGATGACGGTCGTCCACGTCAACCGCACCCTGCGCGCCTTGACGGAGGAGGGCGCCATCGCGAGGGACGGTCGCAAGATCCGCATCAGCGACTGGGCTCGGATGCGGAAGATCGCCGACTTCGATCCCGCCTATCTTCACGACGCCGCGTGATGACCGTCACTTTCGAGCCCGTCGAACTCGACACCGCCCAAGGCGACCGCACCGGGATGCTGGTCTTCGCCGACGGCCGCCTCCTCGCCGTCCTGTCCCGCCTGGACGCGGATCACGGCGATTTGGCGGGCCGTTGGTTCGTGGAAGCGGCCTTCCGCGAGATATCGCCGCTGCCGTCCCGCACCTACGAGAGCCCCACCGGGTTCGCCGAGGCGCTGGATTCCGAAGGGCTGGCGGCGACCGGCTGAGCAGGGGCTAGGACATCGCGAACCTGGGCGTCACCCAATCCCGTAATGCTCCGCCAGCGCCTGCAGTCCCTGCTTCAGCAGCGTCTTGCCCTGGCGACGGCGCAGGCCCAGGCCCGTCTCGGCCAGCTTCAGGCTGTCGCCGTGGACGCAGATGCGGCTGACGATCGGGCGCAGGCGGGGGCCGACGGCGATCAGGGCGTTCTCGACGCGGCGGGAGGCGGACAGAACGCGGTCGCTGGGCTCGACCCGCGCGGCGGTCCCGGCGGCGGCGCGGGGCAGGGCGTCCCAGCGCATCGTCAGAGAGGAGCCCGTCGCCGCGCGCTCCGCGTCGGCGCGAAGCCGTTCGCCGGCGGCCGCTTCGGCGGGCGTCAGCCACGGACGACCCGAGGC
>JAEXZS010000071.1 GCA_023451375.1 Pseudomonadota bacterium | reverse complement strand
CCGAGGAGGCGGTGGTAGGCCTCGTCGGCGATCTTGGTGACATCGCTCCAGTCGCGCTCGGCGAGGACCCACTCGCGGGCCTGCCGGCCCATCCGCTCACGCAGCGCCGGGTCGTCGAGGTAGCGCGCGATCTGCCGGGCGAAGTCCTGGGCGTCGCCCTTGGCGAAGACCAGGCCGCGCTCGTCGGGCTTGACGATCTCGGTGAGGGCCGCGACCGAGCTCGAGATGCAGGCCTTGCCCATCGCCATCGACTCGAAGGGCTTGATCGGGCTGATCAGCTCGCACACCGGCAGCGGCAGGCGCGGGAAGGGGGTGATCTGGAAGATCGACAGGTAGCGGGCGACCTGCTCGTGCGGGACGCGCCCGGTGAAGGTGACGACGTCGAGGAGGTCGAGCTCGCGGGCCATACGGTGCAGCTGCCCCTCGAAGTGCCCGTCGCCGACGATGATCACGGCGAAGTCGTCGCGGGTCTTCTTCAGCTCCGCGGCGGCGAGCAGCAGCAGGTCAAGGCCCTCGTAGTCGACGAGCCCGCCGGCGTAGCCGATGACCGTCTTGTCGCGCAGGCCGAGCTCGTCGAGCAGCTCCTGGTCGGGCTCACGGGGCTCGAACTGCGCGGTGTGCACGCCGTTGGGCAGCACGGCGATCCGGTCGGCGGGGCCGCCACGACGGATCATCTCCTCGCGCAGCGCCTCGGTGATGACGAAGGTGAGGTCGGCCTGCTGCACGATGTGCAGCTCGAGGCCGGTCATGTAGCGGTAGGCGTCGGTCCGGCCGAACTCGGGGTTGCGCGAGATCTTCATCAGGTCCTCGAGACCGCGCATCTCGTAGACGAAGGGGATGCCGAGCCGGCGGGCGGCACGCAGCCCGGCCAGGCCGTTGTTCTGGAAGCTGCTCGCGTGGATCAGGGCGGCGCGGTGCTCGCGGGCGACCTCCTCGAGGCGCTCGGCGAAGCGCTCGATGTAGCCGGCCATCGGGGTGGTCCGGTACTCGCGCTCGCCCGGCTCGAGCAGGCGGCGGTAGGTCATCGTGTCGACGACGTCGAAGGGCTCGACCTCGCGGGTGTCGCCCTGGCCCCAGAAGTCGTAGGGGAACCCCAGTCGGGTCGCGGCGAGCATGTCCCAGCCCAGGCCCTGCAGGCCGGTGAGGATGCCGTGGCTGCGGGTGGCGTAGCCGCCGGAGCGGTGCGGCAGCGACTGGGCGAGGACCGACAGGACGGCGCGCGGGCGGGGCTCGTAGGAGCGCTCGCGGGCCTCGTCGACGGGCCAGCCGGTGCGGCCGATGTGGATCTGGTCGGAGACCTGGTCGTGGGTGGCTCGCGACTTCTTGTGGCCGAGCTCGATGAGCCGCCCGGTGATCACCTGGGCGGTGTCCAGCCAGCCGGCACGGGCGGCCCGCTGGGCCAGCGAGAGCGAGGTCTTGTTGGGCACGGCGGCGATGGTCTCGAGGTCGTGCTCGCGGTAGAGCTCGCGCAGCTCGTCCCAGCCCTTGAGGGTGCCCAGGGCGCGGGTGGCCGAGCGGAAGCCGGCCTTGCCGCTGCGCCCGACCTCGAGGGCCGTGGCTCGCTGGTCGTCGGGCTCGCCCGCGGCACGGATCGCGGTCTCGGTGCGGATCAGCTCCAGCGAGTGCGAGGAGTGGCTGACCTTCCACCTGTCGACATTGGCGAGGAAGGCCTCGGCCTGGTCGACGTCCTTGGAGGTGTACCACCCGAGGATCCGCTCGGCGTCCTTGGTCGTGCGCGGGGTCGTCGTCGCCGCGAGCTCGTTGACCCGGGTGATGAGGTCCTTGTGGTTGGCCCGCTGGGCCACGGCCATCGACAGGCCGATCGCCTCGGAGTCGGGCTGCAGGCGCACGGCCGCCCAGGCCTCCTCGACGGCCTCGTCGAGCTGGCCGAGGGACAGGTGCGACCAGGCGCGCAGGCCGTGCCCGGTGGCGCCGAGGGCCGACTCGGGGACCCGGGCCAGCAGGCGCAGCCCCTGCTCGAACTGTCGCCCCGACAGCACGAGCAGGCGGGCCTGGGCGAAGATCGCCCGCTTGCCGACGGAGCCGCCCTGGTTGGGCAGGGTCGCCAGCGGGTCCAGACGCACGCGGCGCACGACCGCGCGGGCGGCGCGCTTGCCCTGGGACTTCGCAGCATTCTTGTCGATGGGGGCCAATGGGGGTCCTTGTCGTCGTCGGGGCGCGGGGTCGCCGCGGGTCAGAGGCTCACGTGGGTCGTCGGGTCACCGTAGAAGAGCAGGCGCCCGGTCGCGGTGAGGAAGGTCGAGTCGGTGACCGTCCAGGTGTGCGAGTGCCGGTCGTCGCCGCGCACCGACACGTAGTTGTAGCGGTCGCCGGAGTAGACGCGCACGCCCTGCTCCATCGAGCGGTCGAGGATGTCGGAGTCGACGGCGCGCGGGATGTCGCTGAACCGCACCTCGCGGGCGACGTCACCGGCGAAGAGCATCGAGCCGCCCTGGATGCGCCGCTCGTAGCGGTGCTCGGAGTCGGGGTAGCGCAGGACGACGGCGCCGGTGGAGCGCAGCCACACGTAGTGCGCCCACTTCCCGACGATCCCGGCGTCGGTGTAGGCGAAGGCGGCGAGCAGGTCCGACAGGTAGCGCGGTCCGTAGATGTTGTCGTCGTCCATCTTGGCGATGTACTGCCCGCCGGCGGCGTCGACGCCGAGGTTCATGCACGC
>JAEXZS010000068.1 GCA_023451375.1 Pseudomonadota bacterium | reverse complement strand
CGCGGCGACCTCCGGCTCCGGCGTGGGAACCGGGGCCGGTCGGATCGGCGCCGCGACGCCGGGCTGGCCTGTGCGTTTTCCGAACACGCGTCAGCGCTTCTTCTTCAGCAGGGAGGCGAACAGTGACTTCGAGGCCGCCTTGCCGGCCTTGGCCTTGGGCCCCGCGACCGCCGGCAGCTCACGACGGGAGACGATCTGCGCCAGGGTCTGGAAGGCCTCGGCCGCCTTGGTCTTGGCGGCGGCGTCCAGGATCATCTGGCCGTTGTTGGCCGCCGCCCCGAAGGTCTTGGCGTCGAACGGGATGATCAGGCTGGGGTGCACGCCCAGCGCCGCGCCGAAGTCCTTGGCCGGAATCTCTGGACGACCCGGCACGCCGACCTGGTTCAGCACCAGACGCGGGGGCGCGTCGTTGGGTCGGCCCTGCCGGATCAGGTCCATCATGTTCTTGGCGTTGCGCAGGCTGGCCAGGTCGGGCGTGGCCACCACCACCACCTCGTCGGCGGCGATCAGGGTGCGCCGCATCCAAGGCGACCACAGGTGCGGCAAGTCCAGGATGACGAACGGCGCGGTCGAACGGATGCGCGTCGTCACCTCCTCGAAGGCGTCGGTCGAGATGTCCCAGTCGCTGTCCAGGGTCGCCGGCGCGGCGAACAGGCTCAGCTTGTCGGTGCAGCGGACCATCATCCGGTCCAGCAGCACGGGATCCAGCCGATCCGGCTGCCCCAGGGCGTCGGCGACGCCGTTCAGCGGATCCTGGTTGAAGTCCAGTCCCGCGGTGCCGAACGGCAGGTCGTAGTCGACGATGACGGTGTTGGCGCCGATCCGCTCGGAGATCGCATAGGCGGTGTTGTGCGCCACCGCCGAGGCGCCGGCCCCGCCGCGCGCGCCGACGAAGGCGATCGACCGGCCGACGAACGGCTGGGCGGGATCGTTGAACAGGCCGCCGATGGCCGCGATCAGCTGCAGCGGCTGCAGCGGCGCGACCAGATATTCGCTGACGCCGCGCCGCATCAGTTCGCGGAACAGCAGGATGTCGTTGGTGGCCCCCACGACGATCACCTTGGTGCCCGCGTCGCAGACCTCGGCCAGCTGATCGACCTCCCACAGCAGGGTCTGCGGGTCCTTCAGGCACTCGACGATGATCAGCGGCGGGGTCGGCTCGTGGCCATAGGCCTCGACCGCCGCGGCGACGCCGCCGATGCGGATCTGCGTGGTGGCGCGCGCCAGACGCCGGTCCTGCGCCGCGCGCTCGGCGGAGGCCAGGGTGTCCTGCCGCTCGGCGAAGACGTGGATGGCGATGCGCGGGACCGAGACCTCGCCGATCGCTCCGACCGGCGCCAGGGCCGACTGGGCGCCGGCGACCAGCTCCCCCACCGGATTGAACGGCGCGCCGGAAGGCTCGGGCGACAGCACCGCCGGCGCGGCGGCGGGGCCGGCGCCGGGCCTTGGGGCCGGGGCCGGGCTGGTGAACTGCAGCGGCGAGCGCGACTGCGGGTCCTCGGCCGGCGCCGCGAAGGCGGGGTCGAGGTCGAAACCGTCCTCGTCCAGCTCGTCATACTCTCGGGAGGCGAAGGCGTTGTTCATGGCTCAGTCCACCGCCTGCGAGACTTCGCCGGCGACCAGGGTCTCCTGCGGCGCGGAGGTCAGCTCGCCAGCGCGGTAGGTGTCGAACACCTGGGCTCGGCGGCCCATGTCCGGGGCGCTCATGCCGCGAGGAGCCAGGATGTCCCGCGGATTGGCGATCTGGGCGGCCAGGTTCGCCGTCACGGCGCAGCCGAAGCCGGGACTCTGTTCGTTGGCGTAGGTCACGATGGACGTTCGGACCTCGGCGGCGCAGTTGGGAATCTGGGCCTGCAGGGTCTCAAAGCCGGCCAGCACCGGCGCGCGGGGGTTGGGCGCCTCGTAGGCCACGACCAGCAGCCGTTCGGTCGGCACGCCCATCCGGGCCAGGAATTCGCGCACGTTCCAGGCGGCCTGGGCGGCGACCGGATCGTTGCCCGAGGGCGCCTCGATGAGGATGACCTCGGCCCGTTCGGCGGCGAAGCGGTCCGCCAGTGCGTCCAGCGCCGCCTGCTGGTTTGAAGACAGCCCGTTCTCATGGACGGCCAGGGCGATGCGATCGACGCCCGGCTCAACCTGAAGGGTGTAGCGCGACAGGCTGCGCGCCGGCCCCTCGGGCAGGCCGGACGCGGCGGCGCAGGCCGACAGGGCCAGGGCGGCGACGACGGGGATGGCGATACGGTTCACGGCGCGCCTCATTCGATCACATAGCCCACCGGCCCCTGCCAGGCGCCGGACCCCTGGGCGGGGTCCGGGCTGCCGTAGCGGCGGCTCAGCTGGCCGAACAGGATGCTCTGGGCGTCGGTCGCCATCCGCATGCCGTCGGCTGGGGTCTGCAGCCGTCCGGGCGAGGTGGGAGAGACGACGTAGGCCTCGATGATGATGACCAGTTCGGTCTCGCCGGACGTGTAGTCGCGCGACCGGAACAGGGCGCCGAGCACGGGCACGTCGCCCAGCGCCGGCAGCTTGTCGATGTTCTGGCGTGACTGCTCGCTGAGTAGGCCGGCGATCATCAGGGAACCGCCGCTGGGCAGCTCCACGGTCGAGGACGCCCGTCGCACCGTCAGGGCGGGGATAACGAGGGACGAATTCTCGGTCGGGTTCAGGGTGAAGGCGCCGTCGGTCGACAGCTCGGACACCTCGGTCGACAGCTGCAGCGAGATGCGGCCTTCCGACAGCACCACCGGCCGGAAGGCCAGGCGCACGCCGTACGGCTTGAACTCGATGCCGACCGTGCTGCCGCCGTCGTCGTTGCTCTGGGACACGGGCACGGGGAACTCACCGCCCGCCAGAAACTCGCCGCTTTCGCCATTGACGGCAGTGACATTGGGTTCGGCCAGGGTGCGCAGCAGGCCAGTCCGCTCGAATGCTTTCAGCGCCGTAGACAGCGAGCCGTCGCCATAACCGATGGTCCCGCCGCCCAGAAGCGAGCCGTTCACGCCGAAGGTGGCGGACTGGTTGAAGGTCAGGCCGTCGCCGACGCTGTTCAGCACGGCGTCGACGTCCAGCCCCAGCTGCTTGACGACCGAGCGCTGGACCTCCACCACGCGCGCCTTGATCGTCACCTGGTCCGAGCCGGCGACGCTCACCATGTTCAGCACCTTCTCGGGCGCCGAGACGAAGGCCCGGGCGATGCGCTGGGCCTGGTCGGACTGGGCCGGGCTGCCGACCGATCCGGTCAGGATGATCCTGTCGTTGACCGCCTCCGCCCGCACCTGGCCGCCCGGCAGCAGTCGGTTCAGCGTGTCCTGCAGGGCGCTGACGCCGGCGTCCACCCGCACCCGCAGGGCCAGGATGGTGCGGCCCGCGCCGTCCAGGAAGACCGCGTCGGTCTCGCCCGGCGCGACGCCGATGACGGTGATGCGGCGCGGCGAGTGCAGCATGGCCTCGGCCACCTGCGGGTTGGACACGATCACGTCGCGCGCGTCGGCCGGCAGGTCGACCGCGAAGGATGTCCCGCGTGGCAGGTTGATCAGCTGCGGCGTCGCTCCGGTGGAGACGGCGGCGCGGGTCTGGGCCGTGGCCACCACGGGCGCGGCGACGGGCGCCAGGCCCGTCATCGTCGCGCAGATCAGGGCCAGGGCGGCCTTGGCGTTCGGACGGCTCATTGGACGCTCACCACATCGGCCTGGCCGCCGCGATAGATTCGCACGGCCGAGGGGGGCTGGCGTCCGCGGGTCCGCACCGCGCCGGACGGGCCGGCGGTGTCGGCGTAGGATCGCAGCATCAGCGACAACTCGCCTTCGGACTTGGCCAGGGCCAGCGCCTCGGCGTCGGCTGGGCCGACCTCCAGGGTGGCGGTGGCGCCGACCACGGCGGTCTCATCCTCGGCGGCCTGAGTCGTCTGATCGATGGCCAGGACCTTGATGTTGCGCATCACCGTGGCGGTCGCGAACTTGCCGCCCGCGCCCCCGGCGGCGCCCTGCAGCTCGCGGGTCTGGACCACGTCCACCCGGTCGCCCGGCAGGATGAAGCCGCCGGCGGCGGATTCCACCGTCACCCGGATGGCCATGGCCCGCATGCCCGGCTCCAGATAGGCGGCCATGTAGCCGCTGTCCCCCGCGCGCACGATCTTGCGCGCGACGATCGGCTCGCCTTTCAGAATGCTCTCGCGCACCACGGCGCCGACATAGTCGCCCTTGGCGCCGGGCGAGGTGGCCTCCTCGGCCGCCTTTACGACCTTGGCGGCGGCCTTCTCGGCGCGGCTCTCGGGCGGCGGCGGCGCGGCGCCGTCGACGATGAAGGCCGGATTGATCTGGTCGGAGGGCCAGTCGCGCCACTCCATGTCCCCCTCGGCCAGGCGCTTGCCCGGCTGCAGGTCGCCCGCGGCGACCAGGACGCGCGTCATCGGCCGCGTCTCTACCGCCGCTGCGGCGGCCGGCGCGGCCGGCTGGCTGGACGAGGATCCCATGGCCCGCACCACCAGCGCCAGGCCGAGGGCCGAGACGGCGGCGACGCAGATCACGGCGATTTTGGCAGGCTTCATCCCGACGGTCTCCGGCAGGCGCGATTCAGCCCTGCGTTAACGATCATGGCGGCCGCGGGTTAATGCGGTCCTAAACGTGGCATGACGCCGTTCAGCCGCCGACGAAGGCGGTCACCAGCGGCGAGTTCGGAAAGACCAGCAGGGCGCCGCCCGCCAGGGCCACGCCGTAGGGAATGTCTCCCTTGGGTTCGAGCAGGCGCGTGGCCCAAGCGGGCACGCCGGGATAGTTGGGCGCGACCGCGCGCGCGCTGATCAGCGCCAGGCAGAACAGGCCGCCGACGACGGCGCTGTAGAGCGCGAACATCAGCACGCTTGGGGGTCCCATCCAAAGGCTACCCGCCGCCAGCAGCTTGGCGTCGCCCCCGCCGATCCAGTTCAGCGCGAACATCGCCATACCCACCAGCAGGGCGGCCGCGCCGACCCCAACGTGCAAGGCGATCTCGCCGCCCGTCAAATCTACGAGCAGGGCTGCGGGGAAGAAGGCTGCCAGCAGGGCGAGCGAAATCCAGTTGGGAATCCTCATCGTGGTGAGATCATGCAAACCACCGACGATCATCAGGACCGGTAGGACGCCTAAGGCAGCGAAAGTGAGGTTTTCCATTTGGGCACCCTAGCGTCTACGCCTTAAGGTGTGGTTTCCGCCTCACCCCCCGCTTGGAGCGTTCGGGGGTGTCACCATATGCGCGCCCAGACGGCTGAATACTTCCTGGAACGCTGGCCCGTAAGCGCTCAGGCAAACGACAACAGCCAAACCGATCACGCCGATGATCAGACCGTACTCCACGGCCGTGGCGCCCAGGTCATTGCGCGAAAATCGTACGGCAGCAGCCCGAGTTTCACCGCGCTTTTTTTGCAGCATGAAGGAAGTCCGACCAGGGCGATGTTGCGAACGAAAAAGGGCTGGAAACATGCGTCTCCAGCCCTCGAAGTCGGACGCGTGCTGCGCTTACGCGGGCTTCTTGCCCGTGTTGTCGCCCAGAGTAGTGGCCAGATTGTTGAACGTGGTGCTGAGCTTAGTACCCAACAGAGTTACCGCAGTGATGATCGCCACGGCGATCAGGGCGGCGATCAGGCCGTACTCGATGGCGGTGGCGCCGGACTCGTCCTTGATGAAGCGCGAGACAAACTTGGTCATGGTAATCCCTTTTTCGATTGATCTTGCGAGCAACTGGCGGGGGGAGCCGGCAGCCCGCTTGACCCCCAAAACGCAGGATCAAAATGACCGAGAGCCGTTAAAGCCGGGTCATGAGTTTTGGTTACCTGCTGATTTACTAAGAAAAATCGACGTGCCGCCCTCAAGCCTTTGTTGAGGATTGCGCGGCATGCTCGCGCCATTCCGCGCATGCGCGCCATTCATCAGGGCTGACGATGTCCCGCCTATCCGCCCTTCTCGCCGTCCTAGCCCTGGCCGCCGTTCCGGCCGCCGCCTCGGCGCAGACCTTGAATGTCGAGATCGACCGCTCGGCGCGCGTCCAGCTCGCCGGCGCCGCCTCGTCGGTCATCATCGGCAATCCGCAGATCGCCGATGTATCGGTGGTGGACGCCAACACCCTGTTCATCACCGGCAAGGGCTATGGCGTCACCGAGGTGGTCGCCGTCGACGGCGTCGGCCGCACCCTGTTCCAGCGTGAGGTCGTAGTCACGGGCGGCTCCACCGGATCGGTGCGCATCTGGCGCGGCGGTCAGGCGACGGAAATGGCCTGCGCCTCGTCCTGCGCGCCCAGCATCCGCTCGCTCGGCGACGGCGGCGCGCCCCCCGCGCCCGCCACGCCCTGATCCGACGACCGCATGACCCGACAGCCGCTCGCCATCCTGCTGCGTCGCGCGCGTCGCCGCCCCGGCCGCGAGGGCGCGGCGGCGGTCGAGTTCGCCATGATCGGCGGGCTGTTCTTCCTGATGCTGTTCGCTCTGTTCGAGATCGCCATGGTCTTCACGGTCGATTCCGTCCTGCAGAGCGCGACCACCGATACGGGCCGTCTGGTGCGGACCGGCGAGGCGGCTTCCCAGGGCTTCGATGCGGCCAAGTTCAAGGCGGCGCTGTGCGACCGCATGAGCGTCTTCGCCAGCGACTGCGACAACCGCGCCACCGTGCGGGTCGAGACGGTTGTCAACTTCGACACCCCGCCGCCGCCGCCGCCCGAGCCGGACGAGCTGACCGATGACTACGACGGCGGCGAGCCCGGCGAGCTGATGCAGGTGACCGTCTGGTACGCCCAGCCCGTGCTGACGCCCTTCCTGGACCAGGGCGTGTCGCGCCACGGCTACACCGCCCTGCTGACCGCGACCACCGCCTTCCGCAACGAGCCGTGGGCCACCCCCGCGCCGATCGGAGGGTAAGGCGATGAAGCGGGGAATCCTGAGCCGTTTCCGGCGTGACACGCGCGGCGTCTCGGCCGTCGAGTTCGCCCTGATCGCGCCGGTTATCGTGCTGATGTACGCCGGCACGGTCCAGGTCTGTCAGGCCTTCATGTCCGACAAGCGTTCGGGGCACGCCGCCTCGATCGTCGCCGACATGGTGGCCCAGAACGCCAGTCTGTCGCTGAAGCAGGTCGAAAATGTCATGGCCGTCGGCGACCGCATCATGCGGCCCTTCCCCGCCGACGGCCTGACCCTGCGCGTGACCAGCGTGACAAACGAGGGTGGCGACGCCGTGGTGGACTGGAGCCAAAGGCGCGGCGGCGCCGCCGCCCTGGCCGCCTGGTCCAAGGGCGACAAGATCGACGTTCCGGCAGGCTTGTTGGCGGACGGGGATTCGCTGATCATCGTGAACTCGCAGTACGCCTACCAGCCGATGATAAAGGCCAAGGACGTGGTCACCCCGGCCACGTTCGACCATACCGCCTATTATGAACCGCGGTTCGGCTCGGTGGCCTGCGCCGACTGCTAGGCGCCGACCAGCGCCGCCTTCAGCGCCGCGATCTTCGCCTCCGTCTCCGCCAGCTCCGCCGCCGGATCGCTGTCGGCCACGATCCCCGCGCCCGCCAAGGTCCGGTAGCGCCAGCCGCCGGCCTCCCGCTCGAAAGACGCGGTGCGGATCAGGACCGAGGCGGTCAGGCCGCCGTCCGCCTCGATCAGGAACAGCGAGCCGCACCACGGGCCGCGCGGCGGCTCGTGGTCGGCGATCACCTTCATCGCCTGGTGCTTGGGCGCGCCGGTGATCGAGCCGGGCGGGAAGGTCGCCTCCAGAAGCTCGGCCGGCCCCATGTCCGGCGCCGCCCGCGCCGTCACCGTCGAGACCAGGTGGTGCACCGTCGGGTGCCGTTCGACCGCGAACAGCTTCTCGACCTTGACCGAGCCGGGCCGCGACACGCGCGCCAGGTCGTTGCGCATCAGGTCGACGATCATCAGGTTTTCCGCCCGGTCCTTGGCGCTGGCCAGCAGCTCGGCGGCCAGGGCGGCGTCCTCGGCCGGATCGGCGGCGCGCGGCCGCGTGCCCTTGATCGGCCGCGCCTCCAGCCGACGACTGGCGGCGTCGAAGGCCAGGAACAGTTCCGGCGAGTTGGACACCAGCGCCCGGTCGCCGATCCGCCAATAGGCGCCGTAGGGCGCGGCCCGGCCTTGCTGCAAGCGCAGGAAGACGTCGAACGGCTCGGCGCCCGGTTTCAGCCGCCCCGTCCAGGCGCGCGCGACATTGGCCTGGAACAGTTCCCCCGCGGCGATGCGCGCCACGACGTCCGCCACGGCCGCCGCATAGGCCGCCTCCGGCGCCTCGGGGGCGAAGCTCTCGGC
>JAEXZS010000027.1 GCA_023451375.1 Pseudomonadota bacterium | reverse complement strand
ACTTGTTTGCTGGCTTGGTCCGGTGTGGCGAGTGCGACAACCGTATGCACCTTCGCCTGACCAGCGGCGACCGGCGCTACCTCCGCTGCAACCACGCGGCTCGATCGGGCGATTGCAGCCAGAAAGCGTCGTTCGCCTATGGGCCGTTGGAAGGCGCGGTTCTGGACGAGATTCTTCACCTAGCGCTAGATGACCAGCACTTCGCGAAGGTCGACGAGACAGGTGCCTTGGCGCGCTCTGTAGCCTTGATCGAGAAGGCGTTGGCCGACCAACGTGAAAAGGCCCGGCGCCTCGCGAAGGCGTTGGCGCTCGTCGAGGATGACCCCGCCGTCGTCGAGGAAATACTGGGCGTCCGCAAAGAGATCACTGCTTTGGAGACGCAGCATGACGAGGCGACCGAACAACTCGCGGCGGCGCGCGGCGCGGTCACGCCGGAGGAGCACCTGGCGCGGGTCCGTGATCTTCGCGACGCACTTCAGGACGCAGATGAACCGACCCGCCAAGCGGCGCGGCTTCGCGTCCAGCGGGCCATGCAAGGCTTGGGCGTCCGGCTGGTGTGCGAGGTTAAGGCCGGCGAGCGCGAGACGTTGCTGATGCTGCCCACCGGCTTCTTCTGCCGGATCAGACACGACGGCTCGGTGATCGGCCGCGTCGACATGGCGGTGCTGGCCTCGCGGGGTGCGGCGCAGGACGAGGGTCAGGCGGCGCAAACCGCGCGGCTACTGACCGACGTCATCGACGCGATCACTGAACTGTCGGGCGGGGAGCCGCGCGAAGGTTCGTTCGAGGATGACGCGGACCAGGACCTGGTCGCTGCCGTCGGGACCCATCTACGCCGGAAAACGGCCCACGATGCACGCTGATCCCAAGGAGGGGCCTATGCGCACGCAACACGAGGAACTGATCGTCGACGCGGCCGCGCTTGATGATCTGGCGCGTGAAGAACCGACAGACGTGCGGATGGCGGCGAAGTCTTCGCTGCTGGACCGGATCGAGGAGGATGTCGGTCTGGCACTTGGAGCGGCGACGGCTTTAGGACGCTAAGAAGCGACGAAGGGGCATGTCTACTTCGGCGTCGGTCTGACAGTTTTACATGGCTTGGGCTGGTTGACCAAAAAGCCCGGTTCGGCGGATGAAGGCCGGCTTGTCTCGGGGAGGGGGCGATGGAGATTAGAAGTCCAGGCGCGGTCAATGAATACCGACGACACTGGGTCGACCAGGTGGTCAGCAACTCGCAGCCCGAGGGCGCCCCGCGCTACACCGACCTGCGGCGTCTGATCGACGGGGCCACCCGCGACGCCGCCGAGCAAGCTGTCGCCGCCGGGCACTACCCGACTGAGGACCGGAAGGACCCCCGAGGCGAAAAGTTCGACGACTACCTCCACCGGGCGATCGACCCGATCCAGGACCTTTACTGGTCGTTCGAGCGCGAGGGTGATCGCCACGACGGTTCGCTATGGCGTCACCAGCCGTCGCTCCTTCAGCAGACGAAGGATAAGCGGCTGCCCGAGTTCATGCGTCGTGAGATCGAGGGTGTCGCCGGGACCTACGTCAAATGCGGTCTGAAGACGGCGACGGTCGACCGGCTGCTGGTCGACCTGATGGTCGCGATGGAGTTCTCGCAATACGCCGAAACGATCTTCAGGGCGCCGCACGTTCCGATCATCGCGCCGTCGATCTTGAAGCGGAACGTCTTCCTGGACTGGTTCACGAACCGCATCCTGGCCGCCGTGATCGGCTTCATCGTGTATCTCGTCCCGTGGGGCCTTTGGAAGATCGGCCTCTTCCCCGAGGACTGGCTATGGGCGGTGGTTCTGATCCTGGTGCTGTTGTGGCTGGGCGAGGCGGTCTGGAACACCGTCATGCTGCCGAAGTCGTTCATGGTCGTCAGGAAGGCCCAGCAGACGATCAACGGCCTGATCCATCACATGAGCAACACCTACGCCGCGCTGGCCTCGGACGGGCCGATCAGCGCCCAGCACGTCACCGGGTTGGTGAACCGGTCGACCGACGCCGGCGTCGTCTGGCCTGGTCCGCTGCACGTCCTGCTGGAGGACATCACGGCGCGCGGCGGGCGGTTCTGATGATCCACTTCGGCAAAGACCTGGCCGAGAGCGAGCGACGCTTCGCCGTCCTGCGCACCGGTTATGCCGCCCTCTGTTGCATGGTCGGCGGGCCAGCGCTGCTGGTGGCGTGGAACTTCAGACGGGACGACTGGCTATTCCCGGTCGCCGCCGGCCTGGTGATCATCGGCGGCGTCGTCGCCATCCTGAAGTGCATCGGCGAGGGCTCGGATCGGACGTGGTGCGACTGCGAAGAGAAGGCTGACCAACCATGACTTTCACGCCCGTCGAAGACTGGACGCCCTCCATGCACGTCGGGCACGCCCTGACGAAGACCGTGGACGACGCCTTCACCCAGGGGGTCTCGCTCGCCGGCCGCGAGTGGCTGGAGAAGAACCGCGCCACGGCGGCGAAGTTCTATCGCTTCCACAACGCCATGGCTTGGTTTTGGGCCGACCAGATCATTCAGGCCGAGGGGATCACCGAGCCGGCACCCGACGAGTTCATGCCGATCTTCCGGGAGGCCGTCTTCACCAAGGCGTGCGGGTTCTTCCCGAACTTCACCGAGAGCGGCCGGAAGATGCTCTGGGCCATGCTGTATGATGACGACGACAAGACGCCGGGGCTCGTCAGCGAGGTCGTGGCGCGCAAGCCGGCCTATCTGACCCACGCGCTGATGAAGGAATGGATGGCGGCCCAGGGCGTCGACGTCGATCTCCCCCAGCACCACCAGATGTCGATGATGACCGCGATGTCGGCGCCGACGGCGGACCAGGTGCGCGCCGCGCTGAAGGCCGGCGTCTAGGCGGCTGAAGAAAAGTGGAAGGCGTCGCCAGTTAAATATCGCCGCTGAACTGCCGCCCGAGTTATATTGTAACGTGGTCGTAAAACGGATCACGCAACAAGGAGAACAGTTGATGAGACAACTGCAAATTTTTCAACTGAATGGCGCCGAGTTCATTCCGAGCGAAGACATCAAGATCGTCTTCATCGGCAAGTTCTTGGCGGTGTTCTGGGTCTGATTCAGACTTGAACCCAAAAACGAAAAAGGCCCCCGGTGTGAACGGGGGCCTTTGGAGTTTGTGTTCGGAGGGTCGGCTTGGCCGTTGACCAGCGCCGCTCAACCGGCGATGACCAGCGGGTAGCTGGAGGTTGTTTGGTGGGCTTTTTTCTTCTGATCATCGCGGGGCTGGTCGCGTGGTTCTTCATCTCGGCCATTAGCCGGGCAAACCGCCGCATGGCGTATGCCGACCAGAAGGACGCCGAACGCGAGTTGAAGGCTTCGCACGGCGATCCCCATCTGATGCCGACCTGGGCGATGAAACCTGGCCGGACCCGCGAGTTCATGGCGAGGGTCGAGATAATCTCTAGTAGCCGGCAGGTCCCTGCCCAGTTCGTCGAGATGATCTACCGAGATGATATCGAATATCACCGGATCATGCACTTCGTCGCGCTGCTTGAGCGGCGCAATGCCAGCACTTCGGCTCAGGCAACCGCTGCCGCCGACTACATCTTCGACAAGTGGGTCGCCCACGAATATCACAAGGTGGGCCTACCGACGTGGGGTCGCGACAAGTCAGAACTCTCTGCGTTCATCAACGAGGTGAAGGCCGATCTGAAAGAGCGCAAAGTGGCACCCCCGTTCTTCGTGGCCTTCCTGGATGATTCAGCCGCGATCGAGGCGATGATGCGGGCTGTTACTGACGCGGAACATTCCGGGTCCTCGCGCGCAGATCAGGTCGCGGTTGCCGCCCAAGTCGTCACCGATCGTTGGATTTCGCTGCCGAAGGAAGAGCAGGATCGTTTGTGGAGCGAAGACTTCTCGAACATCATGCGCGAGGCCTCTGAAGCCACGAAGAGACTTATGGCGTTGGCCGCGAAGCCCTCTTCGACCTAATCACCGCCGGCGCCGACCTCCGTCGACTTCCACGTCGACGCGGGTCGTGCCGGGGTCGACGTCGGGATCGTCGGCCGTGGTCTCGATCGCCACCGACAGCCCGCCGGGGCCGGCGACGCGGACACCCTTCACAATGCCCAGCAGGGCGATCACGACCAGGCCCCACAATGCCATCGAGCCGATCAACGCCATGCCCATGAAGTTCAAGGACTGGGCGCCATGCTCGGGGCCGTAGGCGATCGCGCACGTCCTTCATGTCGTCGCGGAAGCCATCGAAACGCGTGTCGACCTTGTCGACTAGGCGATCCATCTTCTCGTTCAGCGACGTGAAGAGGTGGCTGACGTTGTCCAGGGACGCGTTAAGGGCGGCAGCGGTCATAGGAGCCAAACGAAGGATCGTTGCAGGCGTCGAACAGGTCCGGTTGCGAGGTGAACCACCTCAAGATGGGCGTCGGTAATACAGAAAGTACCATCCTCGCTGGTCGGCGTGCCGACACGTTGGGCGGAAGCGGCTAGGACGAAGCGCGCCAGGCCCCGCTACGAATGTCGTGCCCACCTCGATGTCGAGGACATGGTCCTTGTCGGCTCGCTGCGCATGGCGGCCCCAGTTCAAGCCGTGGGTTTTAAAGCCGGCATATCAGGGCTCTTTTGGTGTTGAGGGCACAATGGGGTAAGAGCAGACAGTTCCACGTCAGGAGACACCCGTTTGGCGCGCCTTCCCGCTCTCATCGAAGCCATCGCTCGGCATGACCGTCGGGGCCAGGCGACCATCGCTCATATCGCCCGGCAGGTGCGCGACGAGGGATTGATCCGGTCCTCGAAGCGGGGCGTCGGCGCGGCGATCATGACCGTCAAGGACGCCGCGACCCTGCTGCTGGCGACCTGTGGCGACAGCAGTCCCCAAGGCACCGTCGCCGCCGTCCATAACCTGCGATCCCTGGTTCCGCACCCCGACGATCCGAACAGGGACATGCAGCGCGAGGACATGCCGGCCTGGATGGATTTCTTGCGCGAAAAGGTCGGGTTCGCCGACGCCGTCGAACGGCTGATCGCCAACGCTCCGGCGATCGCCGAGTGGCACGAGGCCTATATGACGGACTGGGAACAACCGACGAGCGGCGTATCCGAGGCGGAGTTCTCGATGCAGTGGATGGTGGTCAAGTCGGCCGCCGCCGGCGGTTCGTTCCGCCCCGGTTACGCCCGCGCCCTGCGCGTCGTCAGCTATGTGCCCGGCCTCGCGGCGGAGATTCATCTGGGCCGCCCCTGGAAGCGGCTGGAGGAGGTCGAGGCCTTCCACGAACATTACGCCCCCGCCGAGGCCTGGTCGGAACCTCCCAAGGCCGGTGACGCATCCGCGCAAACCGACTGTCTGATCACCATCGAGGTCGGCCTGCCCACCCTTCTGGCGCTCCACGCGGCCGTCAACGACCTGCCGCCGCCCGAGTCCACCTCATAAAGACCTTGACTCACAATAGGCCGTAGGCCTAATAGGCGCTCCACTCACAATGAAGGAGCCGCCTGATGTCCTATGCCGATCCCATCCCTGATGCGCCGTTCGAACCGGACGGCGCATCGGCCTTTCAACCCCGGCCGGTCCACGGCGACGCCTCGTTCGGCCGCCTGCTCAGCCATCAGCGCCAGGCCCAGGCCGAACACCGCCTGAGCAACGGCCTCGATGATGAGACGGCCGAACTGCTGCCCCTGATGCTGTCGCTCGCGCGGATTACGGCCCGCGCCGAGGTCCTGGGAGGCGTCCAGTGACGGCCCCGGCGCGGGCCGCGCTCTACATGGCCGTAGGATCGACCCTGACGACCTGCGCCCGGCACGCCGAGCGCGCCGGCTTGCGGGTCGTGACCATGATCGGCGAGGATCGCCCCGGTGTCGGGCTGGCGGGAGCCCGATTGAACGGCCTGGTCGATCGCCTCGGCGACGGGGAGTTCGAGGTCATCGTCGCCGACGCCGGCGCCGGCCGCGTCGTCACCATCGCCGCCGTCCCGCAAGATGACGGGCCGCAAGACGATGTTCCCGCCGCCGCCCCCGTTCCGGCCCCCAGCCCGGCTCTCCGCTGCGCGATCTATCTGCGCTGCGCCAGCGCCTCCCAGGCGACGCCCTATCAGCTCGCCGACCAGTGGAACGCCTGCGAGGCCTATGCGGCCGAGCGGGGCTGGGAGACGGTCACGGTCTACAAAGACAACGCCGTCAGCGGCATGACGGGGTCCCGCCCCAGCCTCGATGCGATGATCGCGGAGGCCGAACGTGGCACCTTCGACGTCGTGCTGGTCGAGGACGTGTCCCGCCTGAGCGGCGACGCCTTGCAGGTCCCTCGTCTGGCGGCGGAGCTGAAGACCCTGGGCGTCGCCGTCCACACCGTCGTCGGCGGCGTCGTCACCGATCTGGACGTGGCGTTCAGGAGCGTCATGACCGAGTCGCTCCGCCAGGAGCGTTCGCTCCGGGCGCGTTACGGCCACGCTGAGGCGAAGCGCCGGAAGGTCAAGTCGTGAGCGCCCCGCCGCCGCCCCGCGCACGCGTCGCCCTCTACGCCCGCTACTCCACCGACCGGCAGCCCCGGTGCCGGGCCTGTGCCGAGCAGGATGGCGGGGTCGAGGACCTGGACCGGCACGACCACGGCACCTTGGGCGCCCAGGCGTTGCTGGAGGCGATGGAGGCCCTGGAGGAGATGGACGTCGTCATCGAGGTCTTCGATGACAGCATCTTCGATGACGACGGGGTCGAGGAGGCCGGGTCTTGAGCGCCCTGCCGCCGTCGGGCACCCGCTACGCCGTCTACGCCCGCTATTCGACCGGCCACCAGACGTTCAAGTCGATCGAGGACCAGTTGACCCTCTGCCGCGCCTACGCCGAGCGCCAGGGCTGGGTCGAGGCCGGCGCCTATCACGACGCCGAGCGCAGCGGCACCACGATGATCGGGCGCTCCGGCCTGTTCGCCATGCTGGCCGCCGCCGACCGGGGAGAGTTCACCGTCATCCTTGTCGAGGACCTGGACCGCCTCAGCCGCAGCGCCTCGGGCACCCACGGGATGCTGGAGGAGATGGAGGCCCTGGACATCGTCGTCTGCACCGTCTCCTCCGGCGTGGTCAGCGACATGGAGGTCGCCTTCAAGGCCGCCCAGAACGCCCGCTATGTGAAGGGGCAGGCCGAGAAGACCCGTCGAGGCCAGGAGGGCACCGTCAAGGACGGCCGCATCTCCGGGCAGCCCGCCTACGGCTATCGCATGGTCCTGGCGCTGAACGGCAAGAACGGCCAGCGCGAGCCCGATCCCGTCCAAGCCGCCGTCGTCCGCCGCATCATGACCGACTACGTCGCCGGCATGACCCCCCTGGGGATCGCCAAGGCCCTCAACGCCGAGGGCGTGCCCGGTCCCCGAGGCGGACCCTGGCTGCCCGGCGCCATCTACGGCAACCGCGACGTCGGCACCGGAATCCTGCGCAACAGGCTCTATGTCGGCGTCAACGAATGGGGCCGCACCGTCACCAAGCACAACCGCCACAAGGGCACCTCCAAGGCCAAGGTCACCCCCCAGAGCGAACGCCTGGTCATCCCCGTGCCCCACCTGCGCATCGTCGAGGACGACCTGTTCCAGGCCGTCCAGGATCGCATCGAGGCCCGCCGCGTCGCCCCCTCAAGCTTCCGGGGACGGCGTCGCCCCGACTATCTGCTCTCGGGCCTCATCCGCTGCGGCGTCTGCGGCAAGGCCTATGCGGTCGTCTCCGACAAGCTGAGCTGCATCGGCTCGGCCCGCGAGGGGACCTGCGACAACCGCCGCCGCGTGGCCCGCGAGGACCTGGAGGACCTGGTGCTGTGGGGCCTCAAGGGCCGGCTGCTGAAGCCCGAACTGATCGAGCCCTACCTCGCCGAGTATCGCGCCGAGATCGAGCGCGCCAACGCCGAACTGGCCGCCCGCACCGAGGCCGGGGCTACCCATCTGAAGGAGGTGGAGCGCCAGATCGCCAATATCATGGACACGGTCCGCGACGGCCGCGTCCAGGGCCTGGCGGGCGAGCTGATGATGAAGGAGCTGGATCGGCTGGAGGCCGAGCGCCAGCGCTTCGAGCGCCAGACCAAGGTCAAGCCGCGTCCCGCCCCCGCGCCCCTGGAGGCCGAGGCCGTGATCGCCCGCCTGGACGCCATGCTCGACGACCTGCGCTCCGCCCTCGCCGGCGACGACCGCGAAGCCGGCCGCGCCCGCGACACCCTGCGCGGCCTGATCGAGCGCGTCACCTTGACCCCCATCGAGCTGGAGCGCATCGACAAGCGCGGCCAGGGACCCGTGCGCGTCACCGTCGAAGGCCCGCTCTCGGCCCTGGTGGACCTGGCGGACGACGCTGGTGTCATCCTGCATTCTTCACATCCGGGAAGCACACTGGACCCCGCGACCGTGTCGTTCCGCTACTATGTTGATTACATTCCGGAAGATAACCGCCTCGACGCCCAGACCTACGCCGACCTGTCCGTGTTCGCCCGCCTGCTCGACGACGCCGACGTCCCCGTCACCCGCCGCACGATCATCGACGCCCTAATCCAGGCCGACGGCTACGACCCCGACTGGGCCCCCGACTACGGCCCCAACAGCCCCTTCGTTCTGCGCGCCCTCAACGTCATCCGCTACCTGAAGAAGGCCGGGGACGTCCGCGCCGTCGCCCTCGATCCCGCCCGCGCTGGGCACGTCTGGAACCATATCCAGCGCTCCGACGACGACTGGAAGGCCCGCGCCATGGCCGCGCCCGCACCCGTCCCCGAAGGTGCCCATGGCGACTTCCCCATCGTCCGCATCTCCGCACCCGAGGCCTTCGCGGTGGTGATCGGTCCCGGAGAGAAGCGCGACGACAGCGAGGACGACGAGGGCGCGTAGGACGTCGACAAGGGCTGCTCACGGCAGGCTACGGCGGAATTCGTCTTCTCCCCAAATGGAAATCGGTTGTCCGGCGTCTCGCGCTTGCGTAGCGGCGACGTATTTGCGGCTACGCTCGATGCCGAACGTGAATGGCCGCTCGTTGCCGATCACGATCAGGTCCGTAGTCGTTTTGCCCACGCTGGCAACGACGGTCGCGCCAAGCGCTGCGAGTTCGGCCGGCATGGTGCTCTCGCTTCCGCCCATGAAGGCAATCCGTCGGCCAAGCAGCGGACCGGTGCCGCTCGACGCGGGTCGGGGGCGTCGTTCCTTCTTCGGCCAAGCTTGGGTGTCCCCGTGAACCATGCCGTTGCCGAAATCCAAAGGACCCCGCCCAGGGACGGCGAGCCTCACGCCGAAGTGGCCCTCGTCATATTGGTTGGTTCGCCAACCGCCCCTGATCCGTGCTCCACACGTCGCGGAAGGCAAGCCGACAGCGGCGAGCGCTTCCTTTACGCGGGGGGCTTCCTCCCTCGCGAGAAAGCCGACGCGCCGGCCTCCGATCAACACTTCCACGGCATTTGTATCAAACCGGTTTGTAGGATCGGGGCGAAGGGTTGCGACGCACTCGTGCTCAACCCCGGCGCGGGTATGGCGTCCGCACTGAGCCATGATCGCTTCCTGGTAGTTACTCTCCCCCACCACATCAGTTGGAAAAGAGTCTGCGCGCCACTGAACATGGCCCTGTGTCGGACGTCGGCCAGGCGGCGGTTCGATACTCGAACGGAGCGGTCGTTCAGGCTGCGTTGGCGCTTTGGGGGCATTGTGCCCACCTAAGAGTTTCGCAATCCAATTCACGCGTGACCTCCATTCCACCCTCTGAAGACGAACCGCGTTGTCCTAAGCCGTCGCCGCCGCCGTCCAGTTCTTACGAAGCCGATCAGTGAAAGCCTTTTCGCGCGCGATCTGGTCGGTCGCCCCGGCGGCTGTGAATTCGGCGAAGACCCAGTCCGTCACCTTCTTCAACATGGCGTCCGTCACATTGGTCGGATCAAGCTGAGCGATTCGCTTACCGGGCAGCGTGGAGTTGCCGTTCAGCGTCCACGCCAGCACCATCAGGGCGTGGAACTTCATGTTGTTTACCAGGACTCGGTCCGTCGTCTTACGGATCGAGCGGAAGTAGGCCTCGATCTGCGTCAGAAGGACCGTCGTGACGCCATACATGGCTATGGGATGGTCTGCGTCCTCGGCGAAGATCGCGGCGTATTCCGTATCGTTGCGCAGGGCGTTGCCAGGGCGAGCGCGGGCGGTTTCGGGCGCCTGCCCATGAACTGACAGGACCCCTTGGGTCATTCGGTCGATGCTGATGATGCGATCCGCCGGCTTGCCTTGCCGTTTGTAGGCGTTTTTCCGACGGTCGTAGAAGTAGCCCTTGCTCTTCAGGTAATCCTCGATCTTCACATGGATGCCGTCGGAAGCTCGGAAGGAACTGGCTTTGATCGCCGTCTGCCGGTTGGTCGCCTTGATGATCTTCTCCCGCTCCGCCTGGTCGGTTTCCTCGATTATCTTGATCATCACGTTCCGAGTGTCGCCGGTCAGCTCGGCCGACTTGCCGTGGATTTCAAACGAGGTCTGGAGACCGTTCACGATCAGCGGGTTCTTGATCATGATGTTCGGGTGAACGTATTGGGCCTTGTCGGCAACGATCGTCACGCCGTTGTTCATCCACCAGAACTCGGTCGTCGTGCCTGGTGTGAGCGAGCCGGCGATCTCCTTGTTCACTTCCACGTCCCCTTGATAGTCCCGAACGTTGGACTCGAAAATGCGGTTGATGATCAGACCATGGTCATCGGAGATGAACTTGGCGAAGTCCGCCAGTCTTACGAGACCCACCATTGCGCGGGTAACAGTGAGAGGCTGCCCGACCGTCGGAAGCGCAATGACAAGGTTCTTCTGTTCCTTGGCGAGTTCGTAGAGGCGCGGGATACCGGCCAGTTTGACGGTCGACGCGGGATAGAGGGCCGTGAGGGCGGTCTTCAGCGCGTCCGCCTTTCCGACGACGCTGGTCGCCGGGGCCATAGCGCGGGCGCAGTAGAACGCGTGGACCGCCACCGTCGGAAACTTTCCGCTGATTTTGGCCCGAGCGTCCTGGAACTTCGTGAAGACATCGGCGATCTCGGGCTTGAAGGCCGCCAGGGTCGTCGGGGTCGGTGTGTTGAACAGGAAAGCGTTCAGCACGCTGTGCAGCTTGTCGACTGGGACTTCTGAAAACGACGGTGTGTTCTTCGACTGGATCAGCACCAGTTCTATGAACGGGTCGTCTCCCACGGTGTTGAAGTCAAAATCGTCGGTCACCAACCTCCGGTCAATGAACAGATAGGCGGCGTCGATTCCGCCGTCACCGGTGCCGTCGAGAATGCCGTCGCTGATCTCGTCGTAGCTGACGTCGTAGTTGGTGAGCAGCTTCTCGGCGCAGAAGAACTCGAACTGCTCGTCCTTGCTAAGTCCCGACGGGTAGGCAGGCGTGGCTTCGTCGATGACGCTGTTCAGCATCGCTATGTCCATGCCCAGAATCCTTCTCGTTTACGGCGTTGTTCGTCATAGGCTGCCGGGCATTTCAGGGCTAGGCGAAGAGGTCCAACTGAAAGCGGGCAGACGCCGGCACGTTGAACTTGGTCACGTCCAGTTCATGGCGGGGAACATCCAGGCCGAACCGCTTCACCGCCGCTTTGAATCTCGTGGACATCAACTCGGCGATCGGGCCGGTGCCCTTCATACGCTGCGTCCAGTCGGCGTCGTATTCACGGCCGCCGCGCGTCTGACGGACCAGCGACATAACGCGGGCGGCCCGGTCCGGCCGGGCGTCCGCCAGCCATTCCTTGAACAGGTCCTTGATCTCCAGCGGAAGACGGAGGGTCACATACATCGCCGTTGTAGCGCCGGCCTTCGCAGCGGCCTCCAGGATGCTTTCGAGTTCGTGGTCGTTTAGCCCTGGGATCACCGGCGCGAAGCCGACGCCAACGGGAACGCCCGCGTCGGCTAGCCGCGAGATCGCCTCCAGGCGCTTGGCTGGAGTCGACGCTCTGGGCTCCATCGCGCGGGCTAGGCTTCGGTCGAGGGTCGTTATCGAGATGAATGCCGACGCCATCTTCTCCCGCCCCATCGGTCCTAAGATGTCGATGTCGCGTGTGATCAGGTTGGATTTGCTGATGATCGAGATCGGCTGGTTAAACCGCGAGACCACCTCCAAGACGCCGCGTGTGATCCGCAATGACGTGCCCCCCGTTTCTCATCCAGCCATAACGAGAGTCCTGGGTTGATCTGAACTGGGGTTGTCGGGGTTGGCAAGAGGCCGGTCAGCGCAGTCCCCAACCAGCGCAGCGGACCGGCCGATCTGTCCGCTGAGCGCTTCTGCATAAGCCTGTGGCGTCAACCACCCGAGCTTCGAGTGCGGACGCCGTTCGTTGTAATCGCGTCGCCACGCCTCCAGCACTGCGCGGGCGTGCGGCAGGGATCGGAACAGGGTCTCGTTCAGCAACTCGTCGCGCAGGCGTCCGTTGAAGCTCTCGTTGAAGCCGTTCTGCTGGGGCTTGCCGGGCGCGATATAATGCCAGCCGACGCCGGTGTCGTCGGACCAGGCCAGGACCGCGTTCGAGGTGTATTTCGTCCAGTTGTCGCTGACGATGGTGTCGGGCCGGCCCCGCTGCTGGATGACGGCGTCCAACTCCCGCACGACCCGCGCGCCCGACAGCGAGGTGTCGGCCACCAGCGCCAGGCATTCACGCGTGCAGTTGTCGATCACCGTCAGAATGCGGAAGCGCCGCCCGTCAGTCATCTGGTCGGCCACGAAGTCCAGCGACCAGCGCTGGTTCGCCGCCAGTGGCAGCTCCAGCGGTCGCCGCGTCCCCATCGCTCGCTTCCGACCGCCGCGTCGACGGACCGTCAGTCGCTCCTCGCGATAGATCCGCTGGACCCGCTTCCTGTTGACCGCATGACCCTCGCGCCGCAGCAGGACGTGCAGGCGGTGATAGCCGAACCGGCGCCGCTCCTGGGCCAGGGCCTTCAGCCGGTCGCGCAGGGCGCCGTCGTCCGGGCGCGTCGCCTGATAGCGCACGCTCGTCCGATCGACGCCCAGCACACGGCATGCCCGCCGCTCGCTCATCTCGTAGGCGGCCTGCAGATGACCAGCCGCTTCGCGCCATCCGGTGGGCGTCACCACTTTTTCCCAACAGGTCCTTAAGCGCCACGTTGTCCAGCATCGCGTCCGCCAGCATCCGCTTCAGCCGGGCGTTCTCATCCTCGAGCGCCTTCAACCGCCGAGCCTCCGACACGTCGAGCCCGCCGAACTTGGCCTTCCATTTGTAAAAGGTCGCCGAACTGACCCCATGACGCCGGCACACCTCCGCCGTCGCCACACCGGCCTCCTGCTCCCGCAGGATCCCAATGATCTGCTCTTCCGTGAACCTTGATCGCTTCATTCTGTCCGTCCTTCGTTAGGGCGGACCCTAGCTATTCCTGGAGGAGTTTCAGGGGGTCATGTGTGGACGACCTCCAAGACGCAAGAGTGGAAACGACGTTGGCGCTCGGTCGAGTGCAGTCATGTGTTCGGCCTGTTGATGCAGCTGTGTGCGCTGCTGGCCCTGATGAAGTCCGCGG
>JAEXZS010000011.1 GCA_023451375.1 Pseudomonadota bacterium | reverse complement strand
CCCCCCGGCTCCGCCCGCGCCTCGGCCTGAGCCGAAGCCCGCGCCCAGACCCGCCTCGAAACCCGCGAAGACCCCCGACCCCCAGGCGACCGCGATGGCCAAGGCCCGCACCGTCCAGACCCTGGTCCGCGCCGTCGCCGACCTGGACCCGGCGGACCCGACCGGCCGCCGCCTGATCGACAAGAGCCTGGAGGTGCTGGACGCCCTGGAGCGGGCGCCGGTTTCAGACGATTCACACTATTCAGACGGTGTTTTCGCGGACGCGGAGTCTGAAACCGGCCCGCCGTGACCGCGTCTCCTCCCCGTGGCCCGCCATGGGGAGGGGGACCGCGTCCGCAGGCCTCAATTAGCGCGAAGCGATAGGCCCAAGAAGCGTGGTGGAGGGGCGCTTCAACGCCCCCACCGAGCTTAAGAACCCCTCCGTCACGGCGCGAAGACGCGCCGCGCCGCCTCCCCATCGCCTTCGCGACAAGGAGGAGACGGGAAGTTACGCCTCCTTCGCGATCCGCCGCAGCGCCTGTTCGAACGCCTCGGCCGGCTGGCCGCCGCTGATCAGGTATTTCCCCTCCACCACCACGGCGGGGACCGAGCTGATCCCGCGCGAGCGCCACAGCTGCTCGGCCTGGCGCACCGCCTGGGCGTAGCGGCCCGAGGCCAGCACCTCGGCCGCCTCGGCCCGGTCCAGCCCGGCGGCCTGGGCGGCCTGGGTCAGGACGCCGGCGTCGGTCAGGTTGCGGTTGTCGGTGAAGTGGGCCGTGAACAGCGCCTGCTTCAGCGCCTTCTGCTTCTCGGGCGCCGTCTCATGCGCCCAGTGCAGCAGGCGGTGGGCGTCGAAGGTGTTCCAGATGCGGCTGTCGGCGCCCATCCGCATGTCGAAGCCCACGTCCGCCGCGCGGGCCTTGATCATCTCGCGGTTGGCGGCGGACTGTTCGGGGGTCGCGCCGTACTTGCGGCCGATGTGCTCGACGATCCCCTCGCCCTCGGGCGCCATGTCGGGGTTCAGCTCGAACGGCTGGAAGGCGATGTCGGCGGCGATCCCCTCGGGCTCCAGCCGCTTCAGCGCCGTCTCCAGCCCGCCCAGGCCGACGACGCACCAGGGGCACACGACGTCCGACACGAAGTCGATCTTCAGGGTCTTGCCTTGGGCGGGGGCTGCGTCGGTCATGGCGGGGCGTTCCGGAACAGAAGGAGTTGCAGACCATATGGCGACGCCCGCGACGATTTCACCCCCCGGCCGCCCCCCAGGTTCTCGCGCGTCGCCCCCGCCCCGCGCCATTCTTTCGGCCGAATAGCGCCTCACGCTCGCGTGATGTCGGCGGGGCCGTTTCGGCGGCGGTTCATACGGGATACATACCCGTGGAGCTAACTCCGCCTTAGCGCGGCATCTGAGGATTTCCATGGCGGGTACTGAACAGGGCGCGGCCAGGCCGAGGCGCTCGCTCCTGCGGCGGCTGATCTACTGGGGCGCGGTCCTGGCGGTGTGGGGGCTGATCTTCCTGGTCGTCTTCTTCGCCGTCTTCGCGCGCGGCCTGCCGGACACCTCGGGCCTCTACCAGGTCGATCGCCAGCCCTCGATCACCTACCTGGACCGCAATGGCGCGCTGATCGCCACCCGCGGCACCCAGATGGCGCCGCCGGCCGACCTGGAGGCGCTTCCCGACTATGTGCCGGCGGCCTTCATCGCCATCGAGGACCGGCGCTTCTACCATCACCCCGGCTTCGATCCGATCGGCATGATGCGGGCGGCGGTGACCAACATGCGCGCCGGCCGCGTGGTTCAGGGCGGCTCGACCCTGACCCAGCAGCTGGCCAAGAACCTGTTCCTGACCCCGGACCAGACCCTCCACCGCAAGGCCCAGGAGCTGATGCTGGCGGTCTGGCTGGAGATGAAGTTCACCAAGGCGGAGATCCTCGCCCTCTATCTGAACCGCGTCTATTTCGGCGCGGGCGCCTACGGCATCGAGGCGGCCTCGCAGCGCTACTTCGACAAGTCGGCCAGCGACCTGACCGTCGGCGAGGCGGCGCTGCTGGCCGGCCTGCTGAAGGCCCCGTCGCGCTATTCGCCCCTGTCGGAGAGCGAGCGCGCCGCCGCCCGCGCCACCGTGGTCCTGAACGAGATGGAGGAGGCCGGGGTCATCACCGCCGCCCAGCGCGAACAGGCCGTGACCCAGCCGGTCATCGTCTCGCGCACCCTGGCGACCCAGCACGCCCAGTACTTCATCGACTGGCTGGACAAGTCGATCCGCGGCCTGGTCGGAGAGCCGACCGAGGACCTGGTCGTCGAGACCACCCTGGACCTGACGCTGCAGACGGCGGCCGAGCGGTCGGTGCGCCGCATCCTGGAACGCGACGACGGGCGCGGCGTCGAACAGGCGGCCCTGGTCGCGCTGGACGGGGACGGCCGGGTCCGGGCCATGATCGGCGGGGCCTCCTACGCCGACAGCCAGTTCAACCGCGCCGTGGACGCCCGCCGCCAGGCCGGCTCGGCCTGGAAGCCCTTCGTCTACCTGGCCGCGCTCGAGGCCGGCTACACGCCCCAGACACCGGTGGTGGACGAGCCGATCACCATCGGCGCCTGGTCGCCGCGCAACTATTCGGGGACCTTTTCCGGCCCCATGACCCTGGCCCAGGCCGTGGCCCAGTCGACCAACACCGTCGCCGCCTCGGTCGCCGACCAGATCGGCCGCGACAGCGTGGCTCGCGCCGCGCGCCGCCTGGGCGTCGAGAGCCGCATCGGCCTGGAGCCGGCCATGGCCCTGGGCGCCGTCGAGGTCTCGCCGCTGGAGCTGGCCGGCGCCTACGACGCCTTTGCCAACGGCGGCCGCCGGGTCGAGCCCTACGGCGTCAGCCGCATCCGCACGCCGCAGGGACGGGTGATCTACCAGCGCTCCAATCCGGAGGGCCGCCAGGTCATCAACAACCCCCCGCTCTACTATCTGAACGAGATGCTGCGCGGGGTGATCACCTCGGGCAGCGGGCGCGGCGCGGCCATCGCCGGGCGCGACCTGGCGGGCAAGACCGGCACCACCTCGGATTACAAGGACGCCTGGTTCGTCGGCTACACCGGCGGCTTCGTCACCGCCGTATGGGTCGGCAAGGACGACAACACCCCCATGCGCGGCGTGACCGGCGGCTCCTCGCCCGCCGCCATCTGGAAGGGCTTCATGGAGGCGGCCCTGCCCCGCCTGAACGCCCCGCGCATCCCCGACGGCCCGGCCATGCCCGAGGGCTGGCAGGCGCCCGATCCCGTCGGCGACCTGCTGTCCAACCTCGGCGGGGAAGCGCCGTCGGTCGAACTCGTCGATCCGAGCCAGGGCGACCCCTATGTGGATCAACCGGGCCAGCCCCAGCCGCAACCCGCTCCGGGCCAGCCGCCCGTCGTTCGCCCGACCTCGCCTCAGCCGGCCCAGCCCCGGCCGGTGGAGCCCCAGCCCGAGCGTCGGCCCGAACCGCTGTTCCACTAACGCCCCACGGCGTGCAGCGCCGCGCCGTGGTCGCGCAGCCATTTGCGGAAGGGCCGGTGGTCGCCGACCAGACGCTCGACCACCGACCAGTAGGCCGGGCTGTGGTCGGCGTGGACCAGATGGCCCACCTCGTGGGCGGCCAGATAGTCGATCACCGGCGGCGGGGCCATGATCACGCGCCAGGAATAGCGGATGGTCCGGTTGTGCGGGCTGCACGATCCCCAGCGCGACCGGGTGTCGGCGATCGACACCTTGACCGGCCGCTGGCCCAGGGCGCGCAGGTGGTGCTCGGTCCGCTCCACCAGGGTTTCGCGCGCCAGCCGCTTGAGCAGGTTCTCCACGCGCCGGGCGTAGGCCTCCCCCTCGCCGCCGGAGCGGATGACGGCGCCGTCCTCGGCCAGCCGCGCCGCGCCCGCGCCGGGCGTCGCCTCCAGCCGCACCGGGCGGCCCTTCAGCGAGATCACCTGTCCCGGCTCCAGCGGCCGCCCCTTCGGCCGCACCGCCAGTCGCTCGGCGATCCACACGCCCTTCGACCGGGCGAAGGCCACCGCCTGGGTCAGGCCGCGCTCGGTCGGAGCGACGACCACCGCCTCGCCCGCCCGCGCGTCGATCCGCACCGACAGCCGCCGCGCGCGGGGGTTGACCGACAGCCTCAGGACGGGGCCGGAGCCCCCTTCGTCAAGCGGCAGCCGCTGACCGTTGCGGTACGCCACTACGCGCCTCGTTGCTGGCGATGAAGTCGCGCACGCGGGGATAGATCTCGTCGCGGAAGCGACGACCGTTGAACACGCCGTAGTGGCCGACGCCCGGCTGGACATAGAGGACGCGGCGATCCTCCGGCACGTGGGGGCACAGCCCGTGCGCCGCCTGGGTCTGGCCGACGCCGGAGATGTCGTCCTTCTCGCCCTCGACCGTCATCAGGCCGATGTCGGCGATCTTCGCCAAGTCGACCTTGCGCCCGCGATGCTCCAGCAGGCCGCGCGCCAGCAGGTGCTGCTGGAAGACGATGTCGATGGTCTGGAGATAGAACTCCTCGGTCAGGTCCAGCACCGAGAGGTACTCGTCATAGAACTCCTCGTGCTTCTCGACCCCGTCGCCGTCACCGTCGATCAAACTGGCGAAGTAGTCCCAGTGGGCGTCGCGGTGCCGCTCCTCGTTCATCGACATGAAGCTGAAGAGCTGGACGAAGCCCGGATAGACCCGCCGCCCGAAGCCCGGATAGGGCAGGGGCACGGTGTGGATCATGTTCGACCTGAACCAGGTGAAGGGCTTCTCCTCCGCCAGCTGGTTGGTCGCCGTCGGCGACAGGCGCGCGTCGATGGGCGAGCCCATGAAGGTCATGGAGGCGGGGCGGTTCGGATCCTGGTCCTCGGCCATGATCGCCCCGGCGGCCAGCACCGGCGGACCCGGCTGGCAGACGCCGACGACGTGCGGGCGTCCGCCGACCTCGGCCAGCATCATGCGGATGTGGTCGATGTAGTCGAAGAAGTCGAACCGGCCTTCCAGCACCGGGACCTGCCGGGCGTTGATCCAGTCGGTGACATAGACGTCGTGGTCCTGAAGGAAGGCCTCGACCGTGCCGCGCAGCAGGGTCGCGTAGTGGCCCGACAGAGGCGCGACGATCAACACCGCCGGCCCCGACGCCGGCTTCCCGGCGCGCTTGAGGTCGCCGATGTTGCGCGCGAAGCGGACCAGGCGGCACCACGGGCTCCGCCAGATCACCTGCTCGGTGGTGCGCACCGGCTTGCCTTCGACCATGACGGTTTCCAGCCGCCAGTCGGGCTTGCCGTATCGGCGGGTCACGCTCTCGAACAGTTCGGCCGAGGCGTAGGCCGTGCGGCCCAGCGCGGTGTTCGCGGCCGGGTTCAGCGGCGAACTCCAGAAGCTGCGCGCCCACTGCGCGCCGAACCGCCAGGGCAGGGCGGATTGATAAGCCAGTTCATGAAACGCGTAGAGCATGTGGATCCTGACGGCCCGCCGTTTGTGCAAGGCAGCATAGAACGCGCGGCCCCGCAAAAGGATTATGGGAAGGCTCCTAGCCCCGCGCCATGGCGTCCTGGACGATCTTCGCCGACTTATCCGGCCCCAGGCCATAGGCCACGGCGGTGCGGAACCTTCCGTCCGGCCCCATCAGATAGACGGTTAGGGAGTGGTTCATCGTATAGCCCTCGCCTTCGCCCACCTTCTCATAATAGGCGCGGTAAGCCTTGGCCGCCTGCGCCACCTGTTCGGGCGAACCGGTCAGGCCGATGGCCCCCGGCGGGAATCCGTCGGACGACAGATAGTCCTTCAGCTGTCGTGGCGTGTCGCGCTCGGGGTCCACGCTGATGAAGACGATCTGCAGGTCCTCGGCCCGGTCGCCCAGCCTCTGCCGCACCGCCGCCAGCTCGGCCAGGGTGGTGGGGCAGAACTCGGGGCAGTAGGTGAAGCCGAAGAAGACCAGGCTCCACTTGCCCTGAAGCATCGTCTGGTCGACCGGCCGTCCGTCCTGGTCGGTCAGTTGGAAGTCGCCGCCGACCAGCGGCTGGCCGGTGGAAGCGATCTCGCCGGACGCGGCGCGGTCCCGGCCCGACACCGCCACCACGGTGACGATGGCCAGGGCGGCGGCCAGGGCGATGCAGGCGCCCGCGAACAGCAGGATGGAACGACGCGGCATGGAGGCCTCTCACGCAATGGACTGAGCCGGTCTATAGAAGGGGCGTGACGACGACAGAAGCCCGCATCGCGCCGCAGGCGCAGAGCACCGACAGGCTGCGCGACTGGCGCGACGCGCCGCGTCGGGGGCGGGGCTTCTCGCTGCGCACCCTGATCGTGCTGCGCTGGCTGACCATATTGGGTCAGAGCGCGGCGATCCTGACGGCCTATGGGGCGCTGCACTTCCCCCTGCCGCTTTGGCCCTGCCTGACGGTGATCGCCATCAGCGCGGCGGTGAACGTCGGCGCCATGGCGCGGGTGCGGCGGCTGGAGGCCAGCCTGCCCGACGGACGGCTCACTGCGCTGCACCTGGGGTTCGACATCTTTCAGCTGGGGGTGCTGCTGGCCCTGACCGGCGGCTTGGAGAACCCCTTCTGCCTGCTGCTGGTCGCGCCGGTGACCATCGCCGCGGCGGCCCTTCCGGCGCGCCAGGCCTTGCTGCTGGGCCTTCTGGCGCTGGTCGCGGTGGCCATCCTGTTCTTCTGGTCCGAGCCTCTGCCATGGCGGCCCTACGAGCATTTCGCCCTGCCCACCCTCTATCGCTTCGGCATGGCCCTGGCCCTGGTGACGGGGGTGGTCTTCACCGCCGGCTACGCCTGGCGGGTGGCGGCCGACGCCGAGAAGCTGGAGCTGGCCCTCGCCACCACCCAGGACGTGCTGCAGCGCGAGCAAAGGCTGGCCGCGCTGGGCGGGCTGGCTGCGGCGGCGGCGCACGAACTGGGCACGCCCCTCGCCACCATCCAGGTCGTGGCCAAGGAGATGAAGCGCGCCGCGCCCGAGGGTGGCGAACTGGCCGAGGACGCCAACCTGATCCTGCAGCAGGCCGAGCGCTGCCGCGCCATCCTGGCCCAGCTGTCCAGCGAGCCGGAAGGGGACCATGCCCTCTATGCCGACGTGGCCCTGAAGGCGTTGCTGGAGGAGGTGGTGGAGCCGCACCGCGGTTTCGACCTGAGCTTCGAGGTGCTGGTGCGCACCCCGCCCGGCCAGCCGGCGCCGCGCGTGCGCCGCATGCCCGAGGTGGTGCACGGCCTGTCGACCCTGGTGGAGAACGCCGCCGACTTCGCCCGCTCGACCGTGCGCGTCCAGGCTCTGGTCGACGCCGGCTGGATCGAGATCGAGATCCTGGACGACGGGCCGGGCTTCCCCAGCGACATCCTGCCCCGGCTTGGCGAGCCCTATGTGACCAGTCGGCCCCAGGGCAAGGCGCGCCGGGCTCTGGCCGCCCAGATCGCCGAGGCGGCGCGACGCCCCGCCCCCGCCGCGCCCCAGATCGCGCCCAGCCAGGGCGGCATGGGCCTGGGCTTCTTCATCGCCCGCACCCTGCTGGAGCGCACCGGCGGCCAGGTCCGCGTCGGTCAGGGCCTGCCCCAGCCCGACGGGAGGGGACGCGGGGCGCGGGTCGCCGTCCGCTGGGCCCGCCCGGCGCTGGAGGTGGCGAATTGACCCGGCCCGCGGCTTGGGTCGAAGCGTCGCAGTCGGAACCTCGGCCTTGACCGGCGCGCTGTCGGTCCCGACTTGAGGATCAGGAGAGAATGCCGATGTCCGATCTTGAGAACCGTATCGCGGCCCTGCCCGACAAGTCGCTGCTGCTGCTGGACGACGACCAGGCGCTGCGCACGCGCCTGGGCCGCGCGCTGGAGGCGCGGGGCTTCGAGGTGACCACCGCTGAATCCGTGGCGGACGCCTCGGCCATCCTGCGAGACAAGGCGCCGGCCTTCGCCGTGTTGGACATGCGGCTGGAGGACGGCAACGGCCTGAAGGTGGTCGAGGCCGTGCGCGATCGGCGGGCCGACGCGCGCATCGTCATGCTGACCGGATACGGCGCCATCGCCACGGCGGTGGCGGCGGTCAAGGCGGGAGCCGTGGACTATCTGTCCAAGCCCGCCGACGCCGACGACGTGGTCAAGGCGCTGCTCGCCGCCGGCGAGGCGCCCGAGCCTCCCGAGAACCCCATGAGCGCCGACCGCGTCCGCTGGGAGCACATCCAGCGCGTCTATGAGCTGTGCGATCACAACGTCTCGGAGACGGCGCGGCGCCTGGGCATGCATCGCCGCACGCTGCAGCGAATCCTGGCCAAGCGCGCCCCGCGCTGACGGTCGCCGCGCTGACGGTCAGTCGGCGTCGGTCAGGTGGTCGGACAGCATGGCGTTCATCTCGAACATGCTGAAGCGGTCCTTGCCGAACACCGCCTTCAGCCGGTCGTCGGCCTTGATGTCCTGGCTGTCCTGAAGGTCGTTCTTCTTGATATAGTCCCACAGGCCGCTGACCACGTCGGCGCGGCCCATCGGACCTTCGCCCACGACGGCGGCGAGTTCGGGGGACGGTTTCACCGGCCGATGCAGGCCATCGTTCTCTTCGCCCGCTCCGGGGCCTTCTTGGGTCGCCATGATGCGTGTCCTTCGCTGGTCTGACGCCGCATAGAACCGCCGCGGCGCGATTCAGTTCAGCTCAGTCCCGCATGCCGCGCAGGGCGCCCAGTCGCGCGAAGGCCAGGGTCAGCGCCTTCCTCCGGGCCGGCGCCAGCGGCGTGACCGGCGCGTCGCGCACCACCGCGCCGCCGAAGCCGTCGGCGACGATCAGGCCGGGTTCGTCGGGCAGGACCTCCTGCGGGAACTCCGGCGCCACGGCGAAGAAGAAGGCGTCGCAGAAGGGCGCGTACTCCGGCCATTTGCGGTCGACGCGATAGTCGTCGATCCCCGACTTCACCTCGCAGATGACGATGTCGCCCCTGGGGCCCAGGGCCATGACGTCGGCGCGTCGCCCGTTCGGCAGGCACACCTCCAGCAGCGGAGCATAGCCCATGTCCATCAGCAGCCGCGCCGCCCCGCGCGTGACCGACAAGGTGGTCTCGGGACGGCTGAAGACCAGTTCCAGATGAAGGGCGGCGGCGGCGGGCATTCGCCTTTATGTTCCGGCTACGTTCCGCCCGCAAGCGGCGCCGTCAGCGGACGCGGGCGCGCCACTCCTCCCGCGTCTGGCCCCAGACGTGGACGGGCAGGTCGGCAAAGGGCTCAGGCAGCTTTCCCGGCCCGCGATGGCGCGAGCCCAGCCGCTCGGCCAGGCGGATCGAGGCGGCGTTCTCCAGGTCGATGGTGTGGATCACCTCGTCCCAGCCCAGCACGTCGAAGGCGTAGTCCAGGCTGGCGACGGCGGCCTCGTAGGCATAGCCCTTGCCCGCCGCGTCCGGATGCAGGCTCCAGCCCACCTCCGGCCCCGGCCAGCCATGCGGTCGCCACGGCCCGATCCGTCCGATCCACAGGCCCGAGGCCTTCTCGATCAGGGAGAAGAAGCCGACGCCGGTCAGCGTCCAGGCGCCCGCCACCGTCATCATCATCCGCCAGGTCTCGGCCGGCGCCTTCGGTCCGCCGATGAAGCGGGTGGTTTCCGGGTCGGCCTGGAACTCGGCCCAGCGGGGAAAGTCCTCCATCGCCGTCGGGCGCAGGATCAGGCGGTCGGTCTCGAGCACGGGGCCGGTCACAGCAGATACTCCCGCTCCAGTTCGTAATGGCTGCCGTCGTCGGTCAGGACGCTGGAATACAGGCCGAAGCGGTCGACGCGGATCGGCGGCGAACGCAGCAGGTTGTGTCCGGCCATCCAGGCGCCGATCCGGTCCGGGTTCGCCTGCGGCTTCAGATAGGCCAAGGTGACGTGCGGGCGGTAGTCGCGCGCCTCCATGACCACCCCGGCCCGCTGCCCCGCCGCCTTGCAGCGCCCGGCCAGCACGGACAGCCGTTCGTTCGGCGTCTCTACCCCGGCCCAGAGACTGTGGCTGCGGTGCGCGTCGCCGAAGGCGCCCACCGCCCTCAGCGCGATCTCGAACGGCCCGCCGGAGACGCGGGACAGTTCCGAAGCCAGGTCGTCGGCCCGGCGCTCGTCCATCTCGCCGTAGAAGGCCAGGGTGACGTGCAGCGCCTCCAGCGGCCGCCAGCGCGCGCCAGGCAGGCCGGACTGGCGCCGCTGCAACGTCTCGGCGACGTCGTCCGGCAGGGTCAGGGCGGTGAACAGGCGTAACATGCGACGGTTGGTAGCGGGCGGAACGCCGGGCTCCAAGTCCGGTTTTCCTTGCAGGGACGCCTGCGCGTCCCGATATTCGCGGCATACGACCGGAGAAAGCCTTCTCTGGCCTATGGGAGAGAATTCGTCGCCATGAGCGATTTCAACAACGGCTACGCCCGCCCGCTGCCGCAGACGGCCGACATGTCCGTCGACGCCGGCCTGCGGTCCTTCATGCTGGGCGTCTACAACAAGCTGGCGCTGGGCCTCGTGGTCGCCGGCGTGCTGGCCTATGTCACCGGCAACGTCCCCGCCGTGCAGCAGATGCTGTTCGCGGTCGGCCCCGACGGACGCATCGGCCTGACCATGCTGGGCATGATCGTTCAGTTCTCGCCGCTGGTGATGCTGTTCGGCTCGATGTTCTTCATGAAGAACCCGACGGCGCGCGGCGTGAACCTGCTCTACTGGGCCGTGGTCTCGACCATCGGCGCGGGCCTGGGCGTCCTGTTCCTGCGCTATACGGGCGAGAGCCTGGCCACGACCTTCTTCGTCACGGCGGCGGCCTTCGGCGGCCTGTCGCTGGTGGGCTACACCACCAAGAAGGACCTGTCGGGCATGGGCACCTTCCTGATCATGGGCGTGATCGGCCTGATCATCGCCTCGATCGTGAACATGTTCCTGGGCTCGGGCACGCTGTACCTGATCATCAGCGCCCTGGGCGTGCTGATCTTCGCCGGCCTGATCGCCTACGACACCCAGCGGCTGAAGATGACCTACTACGCCCTGGGCGGCGACCAGAACGCGATGGGCGTGGCCACCGGCTTCGGCGCGCTGAGCCTGTTCATCAACTTCATCAACCTGTTCCAGTTCCTGCTGGCCTTCATGGGCGGCAACCGCGAATAGGATGATCGAAGACCGATCCGGAAAGGGCCCCGCGAGGGGTCCTTTCTTTTTGGCCGACGCCTATTCCACCACCTGAAACTTCCGCGCGTCGAACACGCGCAGCACGGCGGCCAAGTCGCGGCCCCGGCGGAGCATCTGGCCGCCTTCGCCGGTGACGGCCCACTGGCCCTGGCGCTGTTGCAGGGCGGGGCGTTTTTCGATGCGGTAGGCGGGGGCGTCGCCGGAGCGGCGGAAGACGGCGAACTCGGCGAAGTCCCTGTGGCCGACGACGGAGTAGTCCCGCCACTCTCCCTGGGCGACCATGCGGCCGTAGACCCTCAGGATCAGGTCCAGTTCGCGCCGGTCGAAGAAGACCGGGCCGGGCAGGGGCTGGGCGGCGACATGAGGATCAAGGCTCATGATCTCAACTTAGGTCGAAGCGGCGCGGGCGCCAGTCCGGCGCCGACCCTGAGGACGATTTCGCACCCGACACGAAATGGCCCCGTTTCGGTCCTTCGCCCGCCTGTTTGGAAGGCGACACCTCGATCATCGGCTCGTCGGAGTTCGGAAGCGTCCGGATCCTGAACAGCCCCCCAGCCCCCTGGATGTTTCCATAAAGGGCTCCGGCGGCCGATGCTTCCTCCAAGCGAGCGCCCGCCCTGCCGATCCCTCCCCCTCCCTGGCAAGGCGGGCGTTTCGCTGTCTGGAGCCCGGCTAGAGCGCCAGGGTGAGGCTCAGGGCTTCGCCGTTCCGCGTCACGGACAGATCCGCCGATCCCGAGGCCGCCTGCAAGGCCGCCCCCGCCGTGCGCGCGTCGGCCACGGCCACGCCGCCGACGCTCCTGATGACGTCGCCGGCGGCCAGCTCGGCCTGGGCGGCGGGTGAACCCGCCTCGACCGCCGCGACCTGGGCTCCGCCGTCAGCGTCGCGCAGGGTCGCGCCATAGGCCCGCACGACCGTCTGTCCCACGACCACCGGCGCCTCCGTCAGCGTCTCGACCGGCAGGGATGTGGTCGCCTCGCGCCCATCGCGCAGATAGACGACGTTCAGCGCCGAGCCGGGCGCGGCGATGCCGACCGTCGCATTGATCGATCCGGCGTTGGCCACGGGCCGGCCCTGGATGCGGGTGATGACGTCCTGGCGGCGCAGGCCGGCCTGCTCCGCCGGCGATCCGGGCGCCACGTCGGCGACGATCGCGCCGCGCACGATGCCCAGCTCCAGCTCGCGCGCCCGCTCGGCCGTCAAGGAGGCGAAGATGGCGCCCGTCTGGCCGCGCCGCACCTCGCCGTCCTTGCGCAGCTGTTCGGCCACGTACAGCATGATGCGCGACGGCACGGCGAAGGCGATGCCGTCGTTGCCGCCGCCGAAGCCGCCCGACAGGATCGAGGTGTTGATGCCGATCAGCCGGCCCCGGCTGTCCAGCAGCGGCCCGCCCGAATTGCCCTGGTTCACCGCCGCATCGGTCTGGATGTAGTCCTCGACCGCGTCACCCAGGCCGGACCGGTTCAGGCCCGAGATCACGCCCATGGTCAGCGTCTGGTCCAGCCCGAGAGGATAGCCGACCGCGAAGGCCAGGTCGCCCGTGCGCAGGGTGTCGGAATCGATCGTCTCGACCTCGGCCAGGTTCAGCGGCCGCCCGTCCGGGACGATCCGCAGCACGGCGATGTCGGTGGCCTTGTCGGCGCCGACCAGGACGGCGTCGAACAGCCGCCCGTCGGTCAGGTCGACCGTGAACTTCCGCCCGCCCTCCACCACGTGGTTGTTGGTGATCAGTATGCCTTCCGCCGCATCGATGATGACGCCCGAGCCCGAGGCGTGCGGCTTGGGATCGCTGGCTTCCGAACTGGGGCCGCGCGACTGGCCCAGGGTGGTCACCTGAACGACCGCCGGCAGGGAATCGTCCAGCCCCGCCGCGAAGCTGAACACGCCGCGTCGCGCGTCATAAGGCAGGTAGCCGGGCCCTGTCTGGGCCTGGACCGGCGCGACCGACGCCAGGAGGGCGATGGACAGCAGGGCGACGCGCGGAGCCTTGAAACGAAGCGGCATGGATGTTCCCTTGATCGAACCGCGAACCTAGCGCGCGAACCGTCGGCTGACGATGGGGCGCGCGGACTTCTCGTCGGGTCTTGCGAAAGTCTTCATCCGACGCGACCATCGCCCCGCAGGGAGAGCGAGATGCACCAGACGATGTCCGACAGCCGCCGAAGCTCGACGCCCTTCGCCCGCCTGTTCCTCGATCATCCGCGAGAGGTCGGCGAGACCTATTGGCGGCACATGGCGGCGTCCGGCCGTTTCGGCCTGCGGCTGCTGGCCCTGGCGGGCGTCGCCTTTCTGCATGCCCTGGCGCCGGGGCTCCACAGGTCGACCGTCTCCGACGCGATCCGCGGCATGGCCCGCGACCTGGGCGGCCGCGCCGAGGAAGCCCGCGACACCCGCATGCGCGACGCCGGGGTCTGGGACGTGGGTCTCTGAGCGCGTCCGCCAAGCCCGGTCATGCATTCGCCGGGATCCGTGCTATATAGGTGGGTCCAACCCCTGACAGGATCGCCGCCTTGAGCATCACGCTCGACCTTTCGCGCGCCCCGGGCGCCGCCAAGACCGACCAGCCCGTCAACCTCTCCGGCATGACGCGCGAGGGGCTGCGCCAGGCGTTGATCGAGGCCGGGATCTGCCCGCCCGAGAAGGCGAAGATGCGCGCCACCCAGGTGTGGCGCTGGATCCACCATTACGGTGTCACTGACTTCGCCCTGATGAGCGACGTGGCCAAGGACACGCGGGCGCGGCTTGCGGAAGCCTTCACCCTGGCTCGTCCGGAGATCGTCGAGCGGCAGGTGTCCAAGGACGGCACGCGCAAATGGCTGATCCGCACGGCGCCGGGCATCGAGATCGAGACCGTCTACATCCCCGACGTGGGCCGCGCCGGCGCCCTGTGCGTGTCCAGCCAGGTCGGCTGCACCCTGAACTGCACCTTCTGCCACACCGGCACCCAGAAGCTGGTCCGCAACCTGACCGCGGCCGAGATCGTGGCCCAGGTCCAGGTCGCCCGCGACGACCTGGAGGAGTGGCCGTCGCCCAAGGAAGACCGTCGCCTGTCGAACATCGTCTTCATGGGCATGGGCGAGCCGCTGTACAATCTGGACCACGTCGCCGACGCGATCGACATCATCTCGGACAACGAGGGCATCGCCCTGTCGCGCCGCCGCATCACGGTCTCGACATCCGGCGTCGTGCCGCAGCTCCAGGCGCTGGGCGAGCGCACGGCGGCCATGCTGGCCATCAGCCTGCACGCGACTGACGATCCGCTTCGCGACGTCCTGGTGCCGCTGAACAAGAAGTATCCGCTGGACCAGCTGATGGCCGCCATCCGCGCCTATCCCGGCCTATCCAACGCGCGGCGCGTGACCTTCGAGTACGTCATGCTGAAGGGCGTCAACGACAGCCCGGAAGAGGCGCGCGCCCTGCTGAAGCTGATCGAGGGCATCCCGGCCAAGGTCAACCTGATTCCCTTCAACCCCTGGCCCGGCACGGACTACCAGTGCTCGGACTGGAAGACCATCGAACGCTTCGCCGCCATCCTCAACAAGGCCGGCTACGCCAGCCCGATCCGCACGCCGCGCGGCCGCGACATTCTCGCCGCCTGCGGTCAGCTGAAGTCGGAGAGCGAGAAGGTTCGGGCCAGCGCGCTCAGGAAGGCGGAGCAGGCGGCGGCCTGAGTCCGCGGCTGTAATCTTTCGTCACAAGGTGTGGCCGCCGCGCGCTTGCGGATTGGGGCGGCAATGGGGCAAGGCGTGGGGCGATGGATCCCTCTCTGTCGAATGTTCTGACCAGCGCCGAGGTGCAGGCCTTCGCGTCCGGGTTCCCGGTCATGGTGCTGCACCTGGTCGTGACCCTGCTGCTGCTGGCGGCGGGCGCGACGGCCTATGCGCTGATGACCCCATGGAAGGAGATCGCCCTGATCCGCGACGGCAATCCGGCGGCGGCCCTGGCCTTCGCGGGGGTGCTGCTGGGACTGGCCATCCCTCTGGCCATCTCGCTGTCGGTGTCGACCTCGGTGCGCGACATCGCCATCTGGGGCGTGGCGACCCTGGTGCTGCAGCTGCTGGCCTTCCGCGTCGTCGATCTTCTGCTGACCGGCCTGCCGCAGCGGATCAAGGAGGGGCAGATCGCCGCCGCCGTGGTCCTGGTGGGAGCCAAGTTGGCCACCGCCGTGGTCCTGTCCGCCGCCCTGACCGGCTGAGCCCATGCAGTTTCCCCGCCTGCCGGACTGGGCCGTCTACGCGGCGGTGGTCGGCGTGCTGCTCGCCGTGTCGCTGAGCCGGCGCGAGAACGCCGACGCCCCGCCGCCCCAGACCGACGCCCGGGAAGGACCGCTGCTGGGCCCCATCACGCCGTTCGACGCCACGGTCACGGTCGACGCCGCCGACACGCCGTTCAAGCCGACCTCCGGCACCGCCTTCTCGATCGCCGGCCGAGGACGCTGGGTGACGGCGCGCCACGTGGTCGAGGGTTGCCGCCGCCCGGCCCTGGTGGTCGGCGACGGGCGCGCCGTGGCCGCCGACGTGCGCCTGGCCCCGAGGGCCGACGTGGCCCTGCTGCTGACCGAGGGCGGCCCCACGGCCCTGCCGGTCGCCGCCGACGCGCCGCTGCGCAAGGGCCAGCGCGCCTTCCATCCCGGCTTTCCGCAAGGCCGGCCGGGCGAGGTGGCGACCCGCCTGCTGGGCCGCGAGACGCTGAAGGTCTTTGGGCGCAACGCCCGCGACGAGCCGGTGCTGGCCTGGGCCGAGGTGGGCCGCACCGCCGGGCTGGAGGGGACGTTGTCAGGCCTGTCGGGCGCGCCCGCCCTGGACTCGCGCGGCCGCGTCATCGGCGTCACCGTGGCGGAGGCGCCGCGCCGGGGCCGCATCTACACCACCGCGCCGGAATCCTTCGCCCCGGCCATCCGGGGCGAGCAGCGCGCCGACGAGGCCGCGCGGGGCCAACCGATCACGGTCGACACCTACGGCCAGGTCTCCAAAAGCCTGCGCCGCGACCTGAGGGTGGCCCAGGTCGTCTGTCTGGCGACCTGACTCAGCGACCGAAGACCTCCACGCCGATCTCGCCCGCCGGGGTCAACCAGGCCCGTTTCATGCCCTGGCTGTTGAACGGGTGGGCGATGTTTCCCTGGTGGTCCAGCGCGATCAGCCCGCCGTCGCCGCCCAGGGCGCCGATCTGGTCGATGACGGCCTGGGTCGCCTCGGCCAGGCTCTGCCCCGCGCCGACGCGCCAGCCGACCTGGCCGGTCGCGGCGACGCGAAGGAAATACTCGCCCTGGCCCGTGCCGCTGACGGCGACGCGGCCGTCGGCCCAGGTGCCCGCCGCGGGGATCGGCGTGTCCCCCACCCGGCCGGGCATCTTGCCGAACACCCCGGCGGTGGAGGTGGCGGCCGCCAGCCGGCCCCCCGCGTCCAGCACGCAGCAGCCGACCGTGCCGTGACTGAGACCGGACGGCGGATGGTTGTCGTCGCCCTGGCCGGCGTGGGTGAACCAGTCGGCTTCGTCCGCGATCGGCTCCAGCCCCTGTTCCCGGGCGAACAGGGCCGCGCCCTCGCCCGCCAGCAACACGTGCGGCGTCCGGTCCAGCACCGTGCGCGCGGCGACCACGGGATTGCGGAAGCCCTGCAGCGCCGCCACGGCCCCGGCCCGGCCCGTCGTTCCGTCCATGACGGAGGCGTCCAACTCATAGCCGCCCGCCAGGTTCGGCGAGGCGCCGCGCCCCGCGACATAAAGACCCGAGTCCTCCAGCATCACCACGGCGGCCACGGCCACGTCCAAGGCGCTGTCGCCGGCGTCCAGCCGCGCCCGCATCGCCTCCACGACCTCGCGCATGTGCACGACTTCGCGGTCATAGTTGCATTCGCGCCGCGCGCCGGCGCCGCCGTGGAGGATAAGGGCCGTCATGTCGTGTTCCTGAGCCTTTCGTTTCGCCTCTTTCAAACGGGCGAGGCGCTCTTTAGCGTCGCCCGAGACGCCGCGCCACGTCGGCGGGAACAACGAGGAATTCGCCCATGCGCGCCGTTCTGTCCAAAACTTCCGGCGGACCCGACACCCTGGTCGTCGAGGAGGTGCTCGATCCCACGCCCAAGGCCGGCGAGGTGGTGATCGAGGTCAGGGCGGTGGGGATCAACTACCCCGACACCCTGATCATCGAGGACCGGTACCAGTTCCGGCCCGAGCGTCCCTTTTCGCCGGGCGCAGAGGTCGCCGGCGTGGTCGAGGCGGTGGGCGAGGGCGTCAAGGGCGTGTTCAAGGGCGACAGGGTCATCGCCGTGCCGGGCTGGGGCGGTCTGGTCGAACGGCTGGCGGTGCGGGCCGAGACGCTGATCCCGATCCCCGACGGCATGAGCTTCGAGGAGGCCGCCGCCCTGATCATGACCTACGGCACCAGCTACTACGCCTTGAAGGACCGCGCGAGGCTGCAGCCGGGCGAGACCCTGCTGGTGCTGGGCGCCGCGGGCGGCGTCGGCGCCGCCGCCGTGGAGCTGGGCAAGGCCATGGGCGCGCGCGTGGTCGCCGCCGCCTCGACCAACGACAAGGTCGAGTTCGCGCTGGAGCTCGGCGCCGACAACGGGCTGATCTACCCCTCGGGCCCGATGGACAAGGCGGCGCAGAAGGCCCTGTCCGGCGAGTTCAAGCTGGCGACCGGCCGCGACGGCGCCGACGTCGTCTATGACGCCGTCGGCGGCGACTACGCCGAACCGGCGCTGCGGGCCATGGACTGGAACGGCCGCTACCTGGTCGTCGGCTTCCCCGCCGGCATCCCGTCCCTGCCGCTGAACCTGACGCTGCTGAAGTCGGTGTCGGTGATCGGCGTCTTCTGGGGCGCCGCCGTCGCCCGTGACCCCAAGGGCCACGCCGCCAACATGGCCGAGCTGATGCAGATGTACGCCGACGGCAAGATCCGACCGCGCGTCTCGAGGACCTTCCCGCTGGAGAAGGCGGCGGACGCCATCAAGGCGCTGGGCGACCGCCAGGCGCTGGGCAAGATCGTGGTGACGGTCGAGAGCTGATCATCTCCCGCGTCGCCGGCGCCCCGCCGCCCTGACGTCCCCCAGCGCGGCGGGCAGAAGGCTCCACGGCTCGACGCAGTAGCGGGCGAACAGCCGTCGGGGATCGTGCAGCAGGCGATACGCCCATTCCAGCCCGACCCGGCCTGTCCAGCGCGGCGCGGCCTTCTGGACGCCGGCCTCATAGTCGAAGGCGGCCCCCACCGACAGGACGGCGCAGTTCGGCAAGCGGTCCAGGTTGGCGACGATCCAGGCTTCCTGGCGCGGCATGCCCATGCCGACGAACAGGACGTGCGGGCGAAAGGCGGCGATCTCGGCTAGGACGATCCGGTTCTCGGCCGATCCCGGCGTGATGTCGAAGAAGCCGTGGTGGGCGCGAATGTTGGCCTCTGGATAGCGCTCGCCGAGCCGTCGGACGGCCGTCTCGCCCACGCCCGGCGCGCCGCCCACGGCCATGACGCGCCAGCCCTCGCGATTGGCCAGGCTCCAGAAATGGTCTCGCCAGTCCAGATAAGTGCAGCGGTGGAAGGACCGGCCGTTCAGCCCCAGGGCGCGGGCGAACCACAACAGCGGGCGCGAATCCACCTCCACCAGGTCGGCGGCGGCGTAGAAGGCCCGCATCTCGGCGCTGCGCCGGATCAGGTGCAGGCTGTGCAGGTTGTGGTTGGCCACCACCGTTCGCCGGCCCTCGGCGATGCAGCGGGTCAGGTGAAGCATCACCTCCTCCGGCTTCACCAGGTCGACCGGCTGGCCCAGCAGGCGCGCGCGCTCGTCCTCGCGCCGAGCCTTGCGAAAGGCGGCTCGGGGGCGGGCGCGACGGTCGGGCGCCGAGGTCTGGACTGGGGAATCCGCCATGCCCGGACCCTGCGCCCTCGCCGTCAAGACGGCGTTAGGAAACACGGATAACGTCCGTTACCGCCGCCGAGGGGCCGTCGGTCGCGGCAAAGCGAAAAATCGGCCGACGCCCTGTTGACCCCATGACCGGGCTGCCTTAGAGGTCCGCGCCTTCCCGATGGAGACGCCGCGAGGCGGAGCCGACGGGGCCCAGATGGCGGAATTGGTAGACGCGCTGGCTTCAGGTGCCAGTGGCTTAACGGCCGTGGAGGTTCGAGTCCTCTTCTGGGCACCATCTTTCAGACGGCGCTGTGTTTTCAACACAGCGCCGTTGTTCTTTGGCCTATCGGACCGCGCGCGGCGCGCTCCTGCTCGAGGCGTTGTTGTCTGGCCTATCGGACCGCGCGCGGCGCGCTCCTGCTCGAGGCCGTTTCGTCACGCTTGCGCGCCGTGTAAGAAGCCGCCCATGACCGTTTACCTGCACGAGGGCGACCTGCCCGATGACCTGGACCTGGGACCCGAGGTCGCCGTCGATTCCGAGACCATGGGCCTGCGCTTCGGCCGCGATCCGCTCTGCGTGGTCCAGCTGTCGGCCGGCGACGGGGACGCCCATGTCGTGCGGCTCGACCGCCCGGCCTACGACTGCCCCAACCTGAAGCGCCTGCTGACCGATCCGGGCGTGACCAAGATCTTCCATTTCGGCCGCTTCGACATCGCCATGTTCCAGCTGCACCTGGGGGTCGAGACCCGGCCGGTCTATTGCACCAAGATCGCCTCCAAGCTGGCGCGCACCTACACCGACCGACACGGGCTGAAGGACGTGGTGCGGGAGCTGGTCAATGTCGATCTGTCCAAGGCTCAGCAGTCCTCGGACTGGGGCGCCGCCGAACTGACTCCGGCCCAGCTGGAATACGCCGCTTCGGACGTTCTCTATCTGCACGCCGCCCGGGCCCGTCTGGACCAGATGCTGGCGCGCGAGGGCCGCGCGGAGCTTGCCGCCAAATGCTTCGACTTCCTGCCGACCCGTTCCGCCCTGGACCTGGCCGGCTGGGACGAGATCGACATCTTCGCCCACAGCTGAGGCGCGCTTGACCGAACCCCGCGACCCTTTCAGCACGGCCGCAGACGAGGCCCGCGTCGCCCAGCAGGGCCGGCGCTGGCGCGCCCATTCGCGCCGGGTGCGCTTCTATCGCCGGGTGCTGCCGATCATCATGCTGGTGCTGGCCGGCGGGGCCCTGACCTGGACCGTCTTCCGCACCGTGATGTCGGGGGTGGAGCGACGCGCCACCCAGGGCCAGGAGGTCCGCCTCGACAATCCCATGTTCCACGGCCAGGACGCGCAAGGGCGCTCCTTCGTAATTGGCGCCCAGGGGGCGGTGCGCGACGGCGCCACCGGCCACTTCCGCCTGGTCGGTCCGGCCCTGAAGCTGAATCTGGGCGGCCGCAAGGTGACCGAGCTGACCGCCGACGGCGGCGTCTACAACGAGGCCGCCCGCACCGTGACCATAGGTCCGAACGTGCGCATCTCGGACGGCGGCTCCGGTTTCGTCCTGACCACGCCCGAGGCGGTGGTCGACACCCGCACCGGGATCATCACCGGTTCAAAGGGCGTTCAGGGCGCCGGCCCTATTGGAACCATCAATGCTTCGTCCTATGCGATCTACGACCAGGGCCAGCGGGTGGTTTTCAAAGGCCAGGGCGATAACAAGATAAGGGGGACGATAAACCCCTCCGGATCAGGCGAATGACGGCGATGAAGATGAAGATGCTGGCGGCGGCGACCGTCCTGACCGTCCTGGTCCTGCCGGCCGTGGGCGACGCCCAGACTGGGGGCGCGGCCGGCCGCGCCTCGAACCAACCGATCGCCTTCGGCGCCGACTCGGGCGAGCAGACGGCCGAGACCATAGCCCTGCGCGGCCGGGCCGAGGTGACTCAGGGCGACAACCGCCTGCGCGCCGACGCCATCACGCTCTACCGCGACGCCTCGGGCGATCCGGAGCGGGTCGAGGCGACCGGCACGGTCTATTTCGTCACCCCGACCCAATCCATGCGCGGCGGTCGCGCGGTCTACTCGATCGACGAGGGCGTGGTGGTGGTGACCGGCGACGTCATCCTGACCCAGGGCCGCAACGTCCTGACGGGCGGCCGACTGACCTACAACGTCAACACCGACGCCGCGACCATGTCGGGCGCCCCGCGCGGGGCCGCCGGCAATCGCATCCAGGGCGTCTTCTATCCCAGCAGCAACTGAGGGCCGATCGGCCCGGACATGAGCCTTGGCGCGTAAGGAACTCTCCGCCCTGAACCGCGACGACGCCGTCGCGGACCCCGCTCCCGCCCCCGCGGCGTCGGAGAAGGGCCTGCGCGTGCGCAACATCGCCCGCGCCTTCGGTCAGCGGCAGGTGGTGCGCGACGTCTCCATCACAGTCCAGGGCGGCGAGGTCGCCGGCCTGCTGGGCCCCAACGGAGCGGGCAAGACAACCTGCTTCTACATGATCACCGGCCTGATCCCGCCGGACTCCGGTTCGATCTGGCTGGACGGCGAGGACATCACCGCCCAGCCGATGTACCAGCGCGCCCGCATGGGCCTGGGTTATCTGGCGCAGGAGGCCTCGATCTTCCGCGGCATGACGGTCGAGCAGAACATTCGCGCGGTGGTCGAACTGAACTATCCCAAGGCCCGCATCGAGGCCGAGACCTCGCGCCTGCTGGGCGAACTGCACATCGAGCACCTGCGCCACGCGCCCGCCACCGGCCTGTCGGGCGGGGAACGCCGCCGCGTCGAGATCGCCCGCGCCCTGGCCGGCCGGCCGTCCTTCATGCTGCTGGACGAACCTTTCGCCGGCATCGACCCGCTGGCCATCGCCGATATCCGCTCGGTCATCCGCTACCTGGCCGGCCAGGGCATCGGCGTGCTGATCACCGACCACAATGTGCGCGAGACGCTGGAGATCACCGACCGCGTCTCGATCATATCAGGCGGCTCGGTGCTGTTCGAGGGCACGGCCGACGAAGCGGTCGCCGATCCCGAGGTCCGCCGCGTCTACCTGGGCGAAATGTACGGCTGATGCCGACGCGGGGCGGCGTTCCGGCCCATTTGGCCGGCGTGGCGCGGCATGGATCGCGGACCGTCGTCCCCCACGATCAGCCTGTGCGATCAGCGGGGGGATCGGCGGGGCGAAAAAAGTTTGAAACCCGCTGAACCAATCGCCCGAAGCCGTGTTCTTCAGGGGCGCGAGACGCACAGTACCGGGTCAGACATCCCCCAACGTCCCCGGAAAAAAGAAAGGGCCGCACTTCCCCCGGGTGCGGCCCTTTCGACGTCTGCGTGGCCCAGGGCCGAAAGAGGCTATTCCCCCGCGCGGATCTGCTCGCGGGTGATCGAGGCGAACTCGTCCATCTTGGAGCGCAGCTCGCCCTCGGAAAAGGTCAGGCCCGACGCCTTGAAGTCGCCGGCGATCTTGCGGAACACGTCCTCGTCGCCCGGCTGCTCCATGTCGGCGCGAACCACGGCGGCGGCGTACTGTTCGGCGCTGTCCGTCGACAGGCCCATCTTCTCGGCCGCCCACAGGCCCAGCATCTTGTTGCGCCGGGCGGTGGCGCGGAATTCCTGCTCCTGATCGAGGGCGAACTTGGCTTCGAAGGCCTGTTCCCGATCGTCGAAGGTCGTCATTCGCTCAGCAAAGCTCCGTACGCCCCGGTCCCGCCGGAGCAAGCGCCCGTCTATAGCCCCCTGCGTCCTGAACGCAACCTGACTTGATTGGGGTGAGACCGGATGTCCCTACTCTAACCTTTCCAGCCTCATTTGTATCGCGTGCCTGCTTCGGCTAAGGAGACGCCGAACCGAGATTACCAGCCCGACCGATTCCGAAACGCGCCGCCGAGACCGGGTCCCCCATCCGCTCTGGGTCGCGCGATTTTTGTTTCTGGCGAGCGCAGGCGGACCTGAGATGAACACCAAGCGCAAGAAGCTCTACGAGGGCAAGGCCAAGATCCTGTACGAGGGGCCCGAGCCGGGCACCCTGATCCAGTACTTCAAGGACGACGCCACCGCCTTCAACGCCCAGAAGAAGGCCACGCTGGAAGGCAAGGGCGTCATCAACAACCAGATCAGCGAGTTCATCATGACTCGCCTGAACGGCATCGGCGTCACCAATCACTTCATCAAGCGGCTGAACCTGCGCGAGCAGCTGATCCGCGAGGTCGAGATCATTCCGCTGGAAGTGGTGTGCCGCAACATCGTCGCCGGCTCGCTGAGCCAGCGTCTGGGCATCGAGGAAGGCACGCAGCTGCCGCGCTCGATCATCGAGTTCTACTACAAGAAGGACGAACTCGGCGACCCGATGGTCACCGAGGAGCACATCACCGCCTTCAACTGGGCCTCGACCCAGGAGCTGGACGACATCCTGGCCATGACGGTGCGGGTGAACGACTACCTGTCCGGCCTGTTCGCCGGCGTCGGGATCACCCTGGTCGACTTCAAGATCGAGTTCGGCCGCATCTGGGAGAACGACTTCGCCCGCGTCATCCTGGCCGACGAGATCAGCCCGGACAGCTGCCGCCTGTGGGACACCGCCTCGGGCGAGAAGCTGGACAAGGACCGCTTCCGCCGCGACCTGGGCAACGTCATCGAAAGCTACAGCGAAGTGGCGCGCCGCCTCGGCATCATGAAGGGCATGCCGACCGTCATCCAGGGGGGACTGCACTGATGAGCAAGGTCAAGGTTCACGTCTTCCTGAAGCCCGGCGTGCTGGACGTCCAGGGAAAGGCCGTCGAAGGCGCGCTGCATGGCCTGGGCTGGACCGGCGTGACCAACGCCCGCGTCGGCAAGCTGATCGAGTTCGATCTGGCCGGCGTCGAAGACCCGCAGGCCGAGGCGAAGAAGATGTGCGAACAACTCCTCGCCAACACGGTGATCGAAGGCTACCGGATCGAAGCGGCGTAAGCCGCCTCGCGTCAGCAGAGGTAGTCGCGCGACAGCGGAACCGCGTCCGGCTTCTTCGTGAGCTGGAGCTGGAACACCATATGGCCCAGCTCGCGGAATGCCACCTCGCTGGAGGCCAGGTAGAACTCCCACATCCGGCAGAAGCGCTCGTCGTACATGGCCAGCGCCTCGTCGCGGCGCGCCAGGAATCGTCGCCGCCAATGGCGCAGCGTCTCCGCGTAGTGCAGGCGCAGCACTTCCATGTCCGTGACCCACAGGCCTGAACGCTCGATCGCCGGCAGCACCTCCGACAAGGCCGGGATGTAACCGCCGGGGAAGATGTACTTGCGGATCCAGGGCTGGGTGCGACTGGGCGGGCTCTTGCGGCCGATCGAATGGATCACGGCGACGCCGTCATCGGTCAGCAGCCGCGCCACCGTGTCGAAATATTCCTGATAGTTCGGCTGGCCCACGTGCTCGAACATGCCGACGGAGATGATGCGGTCGAAAGGCTCGGCGAGGTCGCGATAGTCCTCGAGCCGGAATTGCGCCCGATCGGCCAGCCCTCGCGCGGCGGCCCTTTCGTTGGCGGTGCGGTGCTGTTCGGTCGACAGGGTCACGCCGGTCACCCGCGCGCCGCGCTCGGCCAGCGAGAGCCCCAGCCCGCCCCAGCCGCAACCGATGTCCAGCGCCCGCTGCTCCGGCGCCAGCGCCAGCTTGTCGATCAGGCGCCGCTTCTTGGCGAGCTGGGCCTCTTCCAGCGTGGCGTCCGGCCGCTCGAAGAAGGCGCAGGAGTACTGCAGGTCCTCGTCGAGGAAGAGGCGGTAGAAATCCACCGTCAGGTCATAATGGTGGCTCACGTTCGAGCGGGCGCGCATCCGATCGTTGGCCTGCTCCAGCGCCCGGCGCAGCCGCCATCCGGGCCCCAGCGGCCTCGGCGTCTTCGCCAGTTGCGAGGCGGTCAGTTCGAGGAAGTCGTAGATGTCGCCGCCCTCGATGCGGAAGGCGCCGGCCATATAGGCCTCGCCCAGCGCCAGGTCCGGGTTGGCCGCGATGGCCAGCGCGGTCTTCGCGTCCGCGATCACCGCCGTCAGCTCGGGCTCGCCCGGGCCCGCCTTCAGGGTTCGTCCGCCCGGCAGGCGGACGGAGATGGAACGGGTGCGGAATATCCTGTCGATGAGGGATTGAAGCATGCGCCCTCCGCGGCTTGACCGTGTCGACACCAGAGCTAGTGACAGAATGTCGCGGCGCAACAGCGGCGGCGCAGGCTCGTTTACAAACGCGGATCACGAAACGGAGAGACGCCTATGGCCTTCACCCTCACCTCAAACGACATCCGGGACGGGGGCGTGCTGCCCGACGCACAGGTCAAGGCCAAGGGCGATCTCTCTCCGCACCTGGCGTGGTCCGGCGCGCCCGAGGGAACCAGGAGCTACGCCGTCACCTGCTACGACCCGGACGCGCCGACCGGCTCGGGTTTCTGGCATTGGACGGTGGCCAACATCCCCTCTGACGTGACCGGACTGGCCGCCGGCGCCGGATCGCCGGGGGGCGATCTGCCCAAGGGCGCGGTCCAGGGCCGCACCGACTATGGGCAACCCGGTTTCGGCGGCGCCGCCCCGCCTCCGGGGCATGGCCCGCATCGCTACATCTTCACCGTCTTCGCCGTGGATACGGAGCGCCTGGACGTGACGGCGGACGACTCCGGCGCCGTGTTCGGCTTCAACCTGCATTTCCACACCCTGGCCAAGGCGTCGATCACCGCCACCTACGAAAACAAAGGTTGATCGTCGTCCGGGGCGCGCCGCCCTTGTCGCGTCATGAACGCTGATTAGTTTGCAGCGCAACATGACCGACGCCGCTCTCGACACCGCCCTGCCCGCCCGCTCACGCGGCGCGGTCGCCCTCGTTCTCCTGGCCCTGGGAATGGGCGGCTTCGCCATCGGCGTGACCGAGTTCGCGGCCATGAGCATCCTTCCGGACTTCGCCGCGGGCCTGGGCGTCGACGCGCCGACCGCCGGCCACGTGATCAGCGCCTATGCGGCCGGGGTCGTGGTGGGGGCGCCGATCCTGGCCGTACTGGGCGCGCGCCTGCCGCGCTGGCTGCTGCTGATCGGCTTCATGGCCCTGTTCGCGATCGGCAATGTGCTCAGCGCCCTGGCGCCGACCTATGGCTGGATGCTGGCGTTCCGGTTCCTGAGCGGCCTGCCGCACGGGGCCTATTTCGGCGTCGCCGCCCTGGTCGCGGCGTCGGTCGTGCCGCTGCATTTCCGCACCCGCGCGGTCTCGACCATCCTGATGGGGCTGACGGTCGGCACCGTCCTGGGGGTGCCGGTGGTCAACATCATCAGCCATGAGTACGGATGGCGCTGGACCTTCGCCATCGTCGGGGTGTTGGCGGCCGTGACCATGGCGCTGGTGGCCCTGTTCGCCCCACGCGACCCAGCCCATCCGGACGCCAGCCCTTTGCGCGAACTCGGCGCGCTGAAGCGGGGGCAGGTCTGGCTGACGCTGGGCGTCGGCGCGATCGGCTTCGGCGGCATGTTCGCGGTCTACGCCTATCTGGCCTCGACGCTTCAGGCGGTCACCGGCGTGGGCATGGAGATCATGCCCTGGGTCTTCGCCGTGTTCGGCGTCGGCATGTTCCTGGGCAATCTGCTCGGCGCCTGGGCCGCGGACCACGTGGGCTTCCCCGCGGCCGGCGGCCTGCTGCTGTGGAGCGCGGCGGCGTTGGCCCTGTATCCGTTCGCGGCCTCCAATCTGTGGGCGGTGATGGTCGTGGTCTTCCTGATCGGCGGCGGCGGCGGGCTGGGCTCGGTGCTGCAGACCCGGCTGATGGACGTGGCGGGCGACGCCCAGACCCTGGCGGCGGCGCTGAACCACTCCGCCTTCAACACCGCCAACGCCATAGGCCCGCTGTTGGGAGGCATGGCCATCGCCGCCGGCTACGGCTGGACCTCGACCGCCTGGGTCGGCGTCGGCCTGTCTCTGGGCGGTTTCGCCATCTTCGTTCTCGCCTGGCTAACCGGGCGGCGGGGGCGCGCGACGGCCTGACATTTCCCCAAAACGATGCTAGAGGCCCGCGCCATGAGCGCCGCCGTCATCGTCTTCCCGGGTTCCAACTGCGATCGCGACTGCAAGGTCGCCGTCGAACGCTCCACCGGCGAACAGGTCCAGATGGTCTGGCACGCCGAAAGCGAACTGCCGCAAGGCCTGGACCTGATCGTCATTCCGGGCGGCTTCTCCTATGGCGACTACCTGCGCTGCGGCGCCATGGCGGCTCTTTCGCCGGTGATGCAGGCGGTGAAGAAGGCCGCCGACGACGGCGTGGCGGTGGTCGGCATCTGCAACGGCTTCCAGATCCTGTGCGAGGCCGGAATGCTGCCCGGCGCCCTGCTGCGCAACAGGGGCCTGAAGTACGTCTGCAAACCCATCAGCCTGACGGTCGCCAACGGCCAGACCCGCTTCACCGCCGGCTACCAGGGCCAGCGCGAGGTGGTCATGACCCAGGGCAACGGCGACGGGAACTTCTTCGCCGACGAAGAAACCCTGAAGCGTATCGAGGGCGAGGGACAGGTCGTCTTCCGCTACGTCGACAACCCCAACGGTTCGGTCAACGACATCGCGGGCCTGCAGAACGAGCGCGGCAACGTCCTGGGCATGATGCCCCACCCCGACCGCGCCTTCGAGGCCGAGTTGGGCTCCGCGGACGGCGCGGTGCTGTTCCGGAGCATCTACGCGGCGGCTTGACGATCACCGGAAGTTAAGCCGGATTGGCGGGCATGGCCCGTTCGCTCCTCTCAACCCTCCTCGCTCTCGGCGCGCTGGTGACGCCCGCGACAAGCCAGGCCTCGGAAGGGCCGCTGGACCGGCGAGGCCCCGCTCCGCTGCGGGCGGCCAGATCGCCACGGGCCGCCACGGGCCGCCGTGGCCGCTATGGCCGAAGAGGAGCTCGGCTCAGCCCGCGTTGTCCAGGCCCTGGACGCTGACGTTCTCGTCCAGCTGTTCCTTGTCGCCGGCTTCGACCGAGACGCCGTTCTCGAACTCGGCGTCCTCGTCGGCGGTGTTGACGCCGCCGGGGTCGCGCTGGGCGGCCAGTTCGCGGGCGCCCACGCCCAGGCCCTGCTCCATGGCGCGATTGGCCTGGACCTCGTCGGTCTCGAAGGTCGCTTTCTCGTCGGGGCGCTCGGCCATCAGTCTCTCCTTAAGGATGCTCAGAAAGAGAACCGGCGGAGCCCGTGGCAGTTCCCCCGTGGCAGTTCCCTAGTCCCGCAGCAGCGGGGCGAGACTGGCGCGGGACAGGGGCGTGAAGACGTAGTTGCGGCCCGCGACCGACACCGTCACCTCATGCGCCTGGGGCCGCTGCAGCAGTGACGGATCGCCCAACGCCACGGCGCGGCCGGAGGCGATATCGCGGGCGGCGATGTCCAGGGCCGCCGACCGGCCGCCCGGCTTGGGCAGGGCGCGCAGGAAGTTGTGGACGGCGTTGGCCTGCTCCTCCGGCGTGGCGGCCTGCCGAACTCGGGTCCAGGCGACCTGAGCCAGTTCCACCTCGGCGCGCGCTTCGGGAGCGGGTGCGTTCATGGTCTGGCTTCCGGCCGGGGCGGCGCAGGCCGTGGCGACCAGAGCCGCCCCCAAGCCGAGAGCCGCCTGCACGCCAGCCCGCCTGAAAGGCGGCCTGGGCGCCCCGATCGAAGAAGTCCTGGAGATGAGGGCGTTCAATGGCGGACCCCGCGTTCATGAGGCCGAGGATATGATCGGCTGCGCCCGCCACTATACGCCTCCTTGAGAAGCGGCCTATGGCCGAACGCGCGGCCGACCCGGGTTGATCGCGCCGTAGCCGGGGCTGACAGGACGGCTCACGTTCGGCCTGCGGGGGATTTCCCCCGGCGGCGGTGAACCAAGCGTCGCCGCGCGCGTACATGCGCCATGAGTTCCATCATCCGACCCACGCCCGCACAGCGGACCCGCCGCCTCGTCGTCCTGGGCGCCGCCGCCTTCGCCGTCGTCGTTCCCGTCGTCCAGGCGCTGACAGGCTTCGGCCTCAGCCAGGCCGAGTTCGCCGAGGACGGGAACGAGACGCTGCGCGTCGCCGGCTACGCCTTCTCGATCTGGAGCCTGATCTATGCAGGCATCCTGGCCTATGCGGTGCGCCAGGTCCTGCCTCAGACCGGCGAGAGCGAGATGATCAACCGCATGGGCTGGCCCTCGGCGGTGGCTTTCTTCGGCATAGGGCTGTGGATCATCGTCGCGGCGCTGAACCTGAAGGCGGCCAGCGTGGCGATCATCTTCGCCGCCCTGCTGGCGCTGCTGATCCCGCTGCTCGCCAACGCCCGCCTGGTGCGGTCGCTGGGCCGCACGGAGCGCGATCGCCTGCTGGTGCTCTGGCCGCTGGCGGCCTTGGCGGGGTGGCTGACCGTGGCCGCGCCGCTGAACCTGATCACCACGGCGACGGCGTTCGACGCCTTGCCGACGGCGCTGTCTCCCAGCGGCTGGGCGATCCTGGCCTGCGCCCTGACCACCCTGACGGCGCTGGGCGTCACCTTCGCCCTGCGCACGCTGGCCTACCCCCTGCCCGCCAGCTGGGGCCTGCTGGGGGCGTTCGTGGCCGAACAGGCCGACAAGCCCGCCGTCGCCTTCACCGCCCTGGCGGGCGCCTTGGCCTTGCTGGTGGGCGGCGTCGTCCTCAGCTTCCGCCTCAAGCCCGGCGTCGAGCGCTAGTCGTCGTCGTCGCGCTTCGGCCGGGCCGGCCGTCCCGCCCCGACGTCATAGGCTCCCGCTTCCTCGAAGCCGATGCTGCCGACCCCGACGGCCGATCCGGCCAGGCGCTCGCGCCGGCTGTCCATCGCCGCCTCGGGCGCGATCTCGTCCAGAGCGGCGGTGATCTCGGGATCGTTGGAGCGATCCATCTGCTGGCCCTGCTCCGGAGTCGGGGCGGAATCGCTTGGCGCGCGGCTCATCGCCCCGCCTCCTTCTGCGCTTCCTCGGCCATGCCGGAAGCGCCCACATCGTCGGCGGCGATCTCAGGAGCGCCGCCGGGCGGATTGTCTTCGGGAAACTCGGCCGGCGAGCCCGGCGGGATCTCCGTCGGCGTGTCGGCTGGGATGCCGGGGGGCGTCGGCTCGGGGGGCGGCGTCTGCGGGTGGGGGTCGATCTCGGGTTGGCTCATGGCGTTCTCCTTCAGGGAATCAATCGCCAGGCGCGTCCGATGTTCCCGACCCCGCACGCGCGGGCTGACATCCGGCCCGTCTGCGGCTAGAAGCGCCGGCCATGAGCGCTCCGCAAAAGACCCCCGAAAAGTCTATGGCCGAACTGGCCGCCGAGTACGGCCTGGCCGCGAACGAATACGAGGTCGTCCTTGACCGGCTGGGGCGCGAGCCGAACCAGGTCGAGCTGGGCGTCTTCTCGGTGATGTGGTCCGAGCACTGCTCCTACAAGTCGTCCAAGATCCACCTGGGCAAGTTCCCGACCACCGGGGAGCGGGTGATCTGCGGGCCGGGCGAGAACGCCGGCGTGATCGACATCGACGACGGCGACGCCTGCATCTTCAAGATGGAGAGCCACAACCACCCGTCCTACATCGAACCCTACCAGGGCGCGGCGACGGGCGTGGGCGGCATCATGCGCGACGTCTTCACCATGGGGGCGCGCCCGGTGGCGCTGCTGAACGCCCTGCGCTTCGGCGATCCCGGCCACGAGAAGACCCGGCGACTGGTCAAGGGCGTGGTGTCGGGCATCGGCGGCTACGGCAACTGCGTGGGCGTGCCCACGGTGGGGGGCGAGACCAACTTCCACGCCGGCTACAACGGCAACATCCTGGTCAACGCCATGTGCGTGGGCCTGGCCAAGGCCGACGGCATCTTCTATTCGGCCGCCCCCTCGGCGGGCCTGTCGGTCGTCTATTTCGGCTCCAAGACCGGTCGCGACGGCATCCACGGCGCGACCATGTCCTCGGCCGAGTTCGACGACGAGTCGGAATCGAAGCGCCCCACGGTCCAGGTCGGCGACCCCTTCGCCGAGAAGCTGCTGATTGAGGCGACGCTGGAGCTGATGGCCTCGGGCGCCGTCGCCGCGATCCAGGACATGGGCGCGGCGGGCCTGACCAGCTCCTCGGTCGAGATGGCCGGCAAGGGCGGCGTGGGCATCGAGCTGAACATGGACGCCGTGCCCCAGCGCGAAGAGGGCATGACCGCCTATGAGATGATGCTGTCGGAAAGCCAGGAACGGATGCTGGCGGTCCTGAAGCCGGGGCGCGAGGAAGACGGCCGCCGCATCTTCGAGAAGTGGGGCCTGGACGCCGCCGTCATCGGCGTGACCACCGACACCGGCCGGCTGGTGCTGAAGCATCACGGCGAGACGGTCTGCGATGTGCCGCTGGCGCCGCTGTTCGACGACGCCCCCTTGTACGACCGCCCCTGGGTCCAGCCCGAGCTGCAGCCGAAGTTGGATCACTCGACCATTCCGGCCCCCGGGAACTGGGCCGACGCGGTGATGAAGGTCGTGGCCTGCCCGGACATGGCGTCCAAGCGCTGGATCTGGGAGCAGTACGACCGGCACGTGATGGCCGACACGCTGCAGGATTCCTCCACCGGCGCGGACGCGGGCGTGATCCGCGTCCATGGCACGGACAAGGGCTTGGCCGTCACCTCGGACGTCACCCCCCGCTATGTCCAGAACGATCCCTATGAGGGCGGCAAACAGGCCGTGGCCGAGGCCTGGCGCAACCTGACCGCCGTGGGCAGCCGCCCCATCGCCATCACCGACAACCTGAACTTCGGCAATCCGCAGCGCCCCGAGATCATGGGCCAGATCGTCCGCGCCATCGACGGCATGGCCGAGGCCTGCCGCGAACTGGACTTCCCGGTCGTGAGCGGCAACGTCAGCCTGTACAACGAGACCAACGGCGTCGCCATTCCGCCCACGCCGACGGTCGGCGCCGTGGGCCTGTTGCCCAACTACGATGTGGCGACCGGCTTCTCCACCATGGCCGAGGACGACGCCCTGGTGCTGATCGGCCAGACGGTGGGCGAACTCGGGGCCTCCCTCTATCTGCGCGAGGTGCTCGGACGCGAGGACGGGGCCCCGCCGCCGGTCGACCTGGCGCTGGAGAAGAAAACCGGCGACTTCGTGCGCGGCCTGATCGAGAGCGGCCAGCTGACCTGCGTCCACGATCTGTCCGACGGCGGCCTGATCGGCGCGGCGGCGGACTTGGCGCTGGCTTCCAACATCGGGGTCGTGCTGGACGCCAACAGTCCGGAGCACGCCCACATCCTGCTCTTCGGCGAGGACCAGGCACGCTATCTGGTCGCCGTCCCGGCCGCCCAGCCGATCCTGGACGCCGCCCATGCCGCGGGCCTGCACGCCTCCATCGTCGGCCGCGCCGGCGGAACCGACTTCGCCTCGGGCGGGCAGGGTTCGGAGCTGTTTCGCATCCCCTTGGAGCACCTGCGCGAATGGCACGAAGGCTGGATGCCGGCCTGGGTCGAAGGCTGATGCGAGCGGGCGCGCTGGCCGTCGTCGTCGGATGCGCCTCGCTCCTGGCCGCCTGCGATCCTGAAGGCGGCGACCCGGTCCAGCACGCGCTCCGTGACGCCGCCGCCGCCCGTCAGGCCGAGGCGCTGAGAACCACCGAAGAGGAGCAGGCGCGCGCCGCCCGGACCGACGCGAGGCCTCCCGAACCTTCCCCTTCGGGCGACGAGCGGTCACGGCTGCTCGCCATCCGCCGGCAAGCCGTCGAGGACACCCGCGCCCTAATCGCCGCCACCACCGACCCCGCCCTCAAGACCGCGCTCGCCGAGGACCTGATGGGCGAGGAGGACCGCCTTCGGGCTCTGGAGCTCCAATCGGCCGCTGGATCGCAAGAGGCTCGATGAAGACCGCGGTCGTCATGCCGGTGGGCGGCCGCTTCTGCCTTCACCAGCCGACTTCCATGGAGACGGTGGCGCGCACCCTCGCCAGGGCTGCAAGCGGGGACGTCCGCGTCTTCTGCTGCGAAGGCGCCGCCGAGCACGGAGATCTTTCGGTCCATGTCCTGCCTGCCGAAGGACGGCTCAAGGCCCTGCGTCGGGCCCTGCTCGACTATCGCCCGGACGTCGTCGAATTCCACCAGCAGACGCAGCAGGCCGTCGCCCTGGCCCCGCACTTTCCCGACGCGGCCATCACCCTGTACCGCCACAATGCGGTGAAGCCGCCTCGTAATCCGATAGATCGCTGGCGCTATGGGGCGCGCTATAACCGGATGGATGGTCTGATCTTCGTCAGCGAGGCTGAGCGCATCGCCTTCCTGAGAGACTTTCCCGGACTGGCGCACAAGGCCCACGCCATCCGAAATCCGATCGATGTCGATCCATGGCGCGCGCCCGTGGAGCCGCGAGAGCCGCTGATCGCCTTCGCGGGGCGGGCCATGCCCGAGAAGGGCGTCGACCTGGTCTGCGCCGCCCTGCCGGCCGTGCTGGAACGCCATCCCGACTGGCGCGCCGTGCTGATGATGAACGACTGGGAAAGGCACGCGGCCTGGGCTGCGCCCCACGTCGCCCCGCTGGCTCGGTTCGGCGAGCGGGTCTCCGTGCTGCGGTCCGCGCCGCTGGCGGAGGTGCGCTCGGTCATGGGGCGCGCGGCGATCGCCCTGACGCCCGCGGTGTGGAGCGAACCCCTGGGCCTGACCGCGCTGGAGGCCCACGCCGCCGGCGCGGCCCTGATCTCCTCCGGGCGGGGCGGCCTGCGCGAAGCCAGCGGCCCCCATGCGCTTTACCTCGACGACCTGACGGCGGAGCGGTTGGCGGGGGCGATCGACGCCCTGGTGCGGGATCCGCGACGACGCGTCGGCATGGCCCGCGCCGCCCAGGCCTATGTGATCGAAACCCACTCGCCCATGCAGCGGGCGGCGGAGCTGCATGCGCTGCGGCTTTCCCTGGTCCGCGTCAAACGCGGCGAGAGGGGCCAACCGGGGCGGGCCGCGGCCTGACGGCGGCTTTCGCGACGTCGTGACCCACCGGGAGATTTTTCCCGCCGAAACGCGGGCGGATCGGTTTCGGAGACCCCACGTTCGTATCCTGGAAAGCCTGAGAGCGAGGAATGGATGGACGCGGCCCCCGACACGACTTTCCGCCCTGCAGTGCCGCCTCGACGCGCGGGCAAGCCGCTGTCGCTGCTGCCCTTCCTGTGGATCAGCTGGCGCGACCCGATCCGCATGTGGTCGGAGCGGCACTTCACCGAGCCTCAGCTTCACGGCGACAGCGTCTTGGGCGAGATCCTGGTGGTCAGCCATCCCGAGGGTGTGCGCCATGTGCTGACCGAGAACGCCGCCAACTACGAGAAAGGCGACCTGCAGCGCCGGGTGCTGGGGCCGATGCTGGCCGAGGGCCTGCTGCTGACGGAGGGGGACAAGTGGCGCCGCGCGCGCCGCATCCTCGCGCCCCTGTTCACGCCGGCGAAGATGGCGACGCTGAACGCGCGCATGGCCGAGGTCTGCGGGGCGCGTGTCTCCGCATGGTCCCTGTCATTGCGCGGCCGGGTGCTGGACATCGACTCGGAGATGTCGGGCCTGACCTTCGACATCCTGTCGGCCACCATGTTCTCGGACGAACTGGGCGGAGAGGCGCGCGGGTTCGAGCGGGCGCTTAACCAGTTCCTGGCCAACGGCGCGCGGATCGACCCGCTGGACGTGCTGGGCGCGCCCGACTGGGCGCCGCGCCTGGGCCGTCTCGCCAGTCTCCGTTCCGCCCGCTTCTTCGAACAGCGCGTCACTCGGTTGGTGGAGGCGCGTCGCGCCCATATCCAGGCCGGTCATGCCGCGCCGGACGACCTGCTCAGCGCCCTGCTGCTGGCGCGCGACGAGACCGGCGGCCCCGGCCTGTCGGACGAGGAGGTGGCGGCGAACATCCTGACCTTCATCCTGGCGGGTCATGAGACGACCGCTCGCGCCCTGGGCTGGACCCTGCATCTGCTGTCGCGCCAGCCGGAACATCTGGCCCGGGTGCAGGCCGAGGCCGACGCCTTCGACGTCAGCGATCCGAAGTGGGCCGACGGCCTGCCCTGGACCCGCGCCGTGCTGGAGGAGACGATGCGGCTGTTTCCACCCGCCCCGACCATGGCGCGGAAGGCGCTGGCGGACGATGAAATCGGCGGCCAGGTCATCAGGGCCGGGGCCACGGTGATCATCTCTCCGTGGATCCTGCTGCGGCACAAGCGGCTCTGGGACGATCCCGACGCCTTCCGGCCGGAACGTTTCCTGCCCGAGAACCGCAAGGCCATCGATCGCTACGCCTACATCCCCTTCAGCGCCGGCCCGCGCGTCTGCATCGGCGCGGCCTTCGCCCTGCAGGAGGCGATGATCGCCCTGGCCGCCATCCTGCGCGTCGCCGAGGTCGAGCCCCTGACCACGGTCGAACCGCGTCCGGTCCACCAGATCACCTTGCGCAGCCGCGAGCCGATGCGCCTCAGGCTGCGGGCGCGGCGGCGGCCATCCCCTTCGTCCACCGGAATCCATTGACCGGACGCATTGACCGTGGGACGCGGGGCCTATAACGACGCCGCCGTTTGCCCGTCGCCCGATTTTGGGCCCGGATTCGGTTTAGGAGCGCGCCCATGACGACGAAGATCCTTCCGGGCGCGACGGGCGTCCTCGTGCTCGCCGACGGAACCGTGCTGCAGGGGATCGGAGTGGGCGCGATCGGTTCGGCGCTGGGCGAGGTCGTCTTCAACACCGCCATGACCGGTTATCAGGAAATCCTGACCGATCCGTCTTACATGAGCCAGATCCTGGCCTTCACCTTCCCGCACGTCGGCAACGTCGGCACGAACGTCGAGGACATCGAGCAGATGGGCGGCGGCTCTGACACCTCGGCGCGCGGCGCGATCTTCCGCGACGTTCCGACCGACCCGGCCAACTGGCGCTCGGACGCCGGCTTCGACGACTGGATGAAGCGGCGCGGCGTGGTGGGCCTGGCGGGCGTCGACACCCGCGCCTTGACCAAGCGGATCCGCGACAAGGGCGCGCCCCACGCCGTCATCGCCCACGATCCCACCGGAAACTTCGACCTTGACGCCCTGACCGCCCAGGCGCGGGACTGGACCGGCCTGGTCGGCCTGGACCTGGCCAAGCCCGCCTCGACCCTGCAGTCCTTCGAGTGGGACGAGGGCCTGTGGGACTGGCCGGAAGGTCATCCGAAGACCCAGGGGCGCAAGCAGGTCGTGGTCATCGACTACGGCGTGAAACGCAACATCCTGCGCGCCCTGGCCTCCACGGGGGCCAAGATCACCGTCGTGCCGGCGACGACGACGGCTGAGGAAGTGCTGGCCCGCGATCCGGACGGCGTGGTGCTGTCCAACGGACCAGGCGATCCGGCGGCGACCGGCGAATACGCCGTGCTCGAGATCCGAAAGCTGGTCGACAGCGGCAAACCCCTGATGGGGATCTGCCTGGGCCACCAGATGCTGGCCCTGGCTCTGGGCGCCAGGACCGTGAAGATGGATCAGGGGCACCACGGCGCCAACCATCCGGTCAAGGACCTGACCACCGGCAAGGTCGAGATCGTCTCGATGAACCACGGCTTCACCGTGGATCGCGACAGTCTGCCGGACGCCGTAACCGAAACCCACGTCAGCCTGTTCGACGGCACCAACTGCGGCATCGCCGTGAAGGACAAGCCGATCTTCAGCGTCCAGCACCACCCCGAGGCCTCGCCGGGGCCGACGGACAGCCTCTATCTGTTCGATCGCTTCGCCGGGATGATGGACGCGCGCTGACCCCATGACCCACGGCGCGGTCCGGTCGGACTATCTGGACTGGCTGGCCGAGGCGCTGTCGCCGACGCGACCACCGTCGGGGTTGGATGTCGCCGGCGACGTGGTCCTGGGCTACGCCACTGGTTATGATCCCGCCGACATCGCGCTCTTCGTCCGCTCGCTGAGGGCGGTGTTCGACGGACCGGTGGTCCTTGTCGCGGACGAGACGCCGGATATGGCGGCCTTCCTTCGCGAACACGACGTGATCGCGGTCCCAGCGCGGCGATGGACAGGCTGGGCGCCGCACCCTGTCATGCTTCGGTTCGAGGCCTTTGACCGCCTGCTTGGGCAATGGTCCGGCGTCCGCGACGTGCTGATCACCGACGTCCGCGACGTGATCTTCCAGGCCTCGCCCTTCGCGCCCGGGCCCGAGGCCCTCGAGGTCTTCATCGAGGCCGACACGCCGCTGGCGCACCACGCCTTCAACATGAAGCACCTGCGCGCCATCGCCGGCGAAGGCCTGGCGGCGACCCTGGCGGACAGACCCTGCCTGTGCATCGGTACGGTGATCGGCGCCCGCTCCGAGGTGCGGCGACTATGCCGACTGATCCTCAGCCTGGCCGCGACGCCCCGTTCCGCCATCGGCGGCGCCTTCGGCGCGGATCAGGCGGCGTTCAACCTGGCCATCCATCAGGAACTGATCGCCGCGACCGTGCGGCCCAACTATGGGCGGGTCGCCACGCTGGGCATGACCGACGGCGACCGCCTGGTCTTCCAAGATGGCCAGGTGATCAATCCCGATGGAAGCGTCAGCGCCATCGTGCATCAGCACGACCGTCATCCCCATCTGGATGTTGCGCTCCACGCCCGATGGTCCGGCGGCCTGGAACACCGACCGCGTGTCCAGCCGCGATCGGCCGGAGAAAAGCTGACGAAGCTGACAAGCTCCCTTCGACGCAGGACGCCGGAGCTGCGCTAGGGCAGGGGCGCGAAGCTGCGTTCCTCGCGAAGCGCGCTGGCCTTCTTCACCGCCAAGGGCGCGGCGTGCAGCCAATAGTCTGCGTCGTCCAGGCGCTGCTCGCGCCTGCGCTCCAGCCCGCGCATCCGTCTCAAGGCGGCATTGTGCAGCAGGCGGGCGTGCAGGGCGCGCGCGGTGGGTTCGGTGATGGCGGGCGAGCCGGGGACGGCGACGGCGTCGGGGTCTCGAGGCTCCACCGCCGGGCGGGCGATGGCGATGAACATGACCAACTCGGTTGTCAGGAGAAGGCGCTTCTGCACCGGCGTTATGGTGTGGTTAACCACGCCTTCCTGTGGATAGTTCCCGACTGCGACCGAAAAAAGTCCGCGAATCCCGGCGGTTACGGCCCGGTTCCGGACAAAATGATTACCAGGAGGTTAATCCGCCCTCGGAGCATGCCCTCGATAAGCGACGCCGGTGGCAGTCCCTAGGGGAATCGAACCCCTCTTTTCAGGTTGAAAACCTGACGTCCTAACCGATAGACGAAGGGACCGCGGCCGGGGCGGCGCATTTGCCTCGGTTCGCGCCCTGCCGCAAGCGAAAATTACGCCGCCGCCGCCTCCGGCTGTCCGACCACGGCGTCCAGCGCCGGCGACAGGTCGGCGATCAGATCCTCGACATGCTCCAGGCCAACCGACAGGCGCACCAGCCCGTCGCCGATGCCGGCGGTCGCCCGCTGCTCCGGCGTCATGGCGGCGTGGGTCATGCTGGCCGGATGGGCGATCAGGCTTTCGACGCCCCCCAGCGATTCCGCCAGGGTGAAGATCTCCAACGTCTCGACCAGGTCGCGCACGGCGTCCGCGCCGCCCGCCAGTTCGAAGCTGAGCATGGCGCCCGGTCCGGCCTGCTGGCGGGCGACCAGGGCGTGGTTCGGGTGGGACGTCAGGCCGGGATAATGGACGGCCTTCACGGCCGGATGGGCGTTCAGCAGTTCGGCGATGCGGCCGGCGGTGGCCTGCTGGCGCTCGATGCGGGCGAACAGGGTGCGTACGCCGCGCAGGGTCAGATAGGCGTCGAACGGCGATCCGGTCACGCCCGTGCAGTTCGCCCACCACGCCAGCTGCTCATGATCCGCCGCATCGGCCGAGACCACCGCGCCGCCGACCACGTCGGAGTGGCCGTTGATGAACTTGGTCGTCGAGTGGACGACGAAGTCGGCGCCCAGCTTGATCGGGTTCTGCAGCGCCGGCGACAGGAAGGTGTTGTCGCACACCACCTTGGCCCCGGCGGCGTGGGCGCGGGTGCAGATGTCGGCGACGTCGACCAGACGCAGCAGCGGGTTGGACGGCGTTTCGACCAGCACCAGTTTCGGCTTCAGCGCCAGCGCCTCCTCCAGCGCGACGGGATCGCCCTGATCGACCAGCTTCAGCTCGAAATGGCCCTTCTTCGCCCGCGCGTTCAGCAGGCGGCAGGTGCCGCCGTAACAGTCGTGCGGCGCGATCAGCAGGTCGCCGGGCTCCAGCAGGGCCAGCGGCAGGTCGACCGCCGCCATGCCGGTCGCGGTGATGACGGCGCCGGCGCCGCCTTCCAGCTCCGCCAGGGTCTCGGCCAGCACGTCGCGGGTCGGGTTCCCCGAGCGGCTGTAGTCGTACTTCCGCTTCTGCTCGAAGCCCGCGAAGGAATAGTTCGACGACAGGTACAGGGGCGGCATGACCGCGCCGTGGGCCGTGTCCGAGTCCACGCCCGTGCGGGCGGCGATGGTGTGCGGATTTGCCGAGCGCGAGGGGGGGCGACGGGTCATGCTTTGATGTCCTTGAAGGCGGCGCGGAGGATGTCGCCGACGAAGGCGTCCTCCTTCAGGAAGGCGTCGTGGCCGTAGAGGGAGGGCGCTTCGACGAAGCGCCACAGCGTCGGCAGGCGCGCGGCCAGTTCGCGCATGTCGTCGATCGGCACCAGCCGATCGGAGGTGAAGCCGATCAGGGTGACCGGGGTGGTGATGGCCTCGGGCGTGACGCTGTGGCGGTCCAGCGAATCCGACATCGACAGCCAGCGGGCCGGAGTGGTGTGGGTGCGGTACGCCTGGCCCCGGGCGGTCAGATACTCGCAGACCGGATAGGCCCCGCCGGCGGCCTCCGGCGCCGTGGTGTCGAACCGGTCGTGGAACTCCTCGGCCGTCCGATAGGTGGTCATGGCCAGCTCGCGCGCCAAGGCGACGCCCTCCTCCGGACGGCCGGCGGCGACGGCGAACTGCAGGATGCGGCGCTGGATGCCGCGCCAGGCGGTCGCTTGCGGGTGGGCGCGGTGGGCGGCCGAGACGACGATCAGCTGATCGGCCCGGTCGGGGAACAGTTCGGCGAAGGCCAGGGCGACCATGCCGCCGTAGGAACAGCCGACAAAGGCGGCGACGCGCTCGACCTTCAGATGATCCAGCACCAGCGCCAGCAGGCGGGCCTGATCCTGGGTGGTGATGGTGACCGGTCGCTCCACGAACTCGGCGCCGGGCGCGAAGTCGACGGCAAGCACCTGATAGCGGGACAGGTCGATGGGGCCGCGCACCGACACGGCGCCCGCCCACCAGCCCAGGCCGTTGGTTTCGGTCCGGTGGACGAAACGGCCCGCCGAGATGCCGCCGGCGACGACCACCAGCGGCGCGCCCGGCCGGCCGTGCAGGCGGCCGAAGACGTTGGGCTGGTTCAGCTTTTCACCCAAGGCGAGGCGGAAATCAGCGGGAATGGAGACGATGACGTCGCGGGCGCCGCCCCGTTCGCGCGACGGCTCGCGAACGGGCGTGTCGGTCGGCGCGGGCCGACACAGGGGCTCTTCAAGCAGGGATGTTTCAGCCAGGGTCATCTATCGTCTTCCGCATCGTCTCGCTCAGCAAGGCTCGATGCGGTGACAGATCGTGGAGCATCGCCTCGTCGATGCTCCACTCATCTCTCGCGATCCCGAAGGACCCCGCAGGAGTTGGCACCGTTTCGGGCGGAACCCGATGGTTGCCCCGGCGTCAAAGGGCCTAATCCCTCAGCCGGTCTTGATGAGTGCCTTTACGTCTGACGATCGGCCCGCCATTCGTCAAGAGAAAAATTCCACCCAATCAGGAGATCAGCTGCATGGGATTAGGCGTGAAATGCCCCTGGCGGGCTCCGCCACGAAATAATCGTGCCCCGGGGGTTGACGTCACCCGCAAGCTTGGCTCACCCTTGGGGCAACTTCCCACCGGATGCCGTCCGTGCGCCAGCGCTCGATCCTCGCCGAACTTTCGCCCGTCGCCGGCCTCGCCGCGACGCGCTTCGGCATGATTATCGGCGCCGGTACGACCACCACCACCATGCCCATCCGGGCGGGAACAGGTTAGCGCGCCGAACGCAAGGCAAACGCAGAACCCGAACCCCGCCCGGTCTCGCCAGGCGGGGTTTTTCATATCGACTTCACCCCACCGAAATCCTCTCTCGAAAGCCCCTGACATGGTCGCCAACGCCAATCTCGCCCTCGTCGCAGATCACGAGAAACCGCCGCTCGCCGAGGCCGCGCCCGCCGCCCAGGTGGTGGTGATGAAGTTCGGCTCGTCCATCCTGCGCGGTCCGGCTGACGCGCCGCTGGTCGCCTCGGCCTGCTACGCCCACGTGCGGCAGGGGCGGAAGGTGGTGGCGGTGGTGTCCGCCTTCGCCGGCGAGACGGACCGCCTGCTGGCGGACGCCCGCGGCCTGGGCCTGGCCCACTCCAACGACCTGCTGCCGGGCTATGTCGTCCTGGGCGAGGAACGGGCCGCGGCCCTGGTCGCCGTCGCCTGCGACCGGGTGGGGCTGGACGCCGCGGCCCTTTCGGTGCGCGAGCTGGGCGTGGTCGCTGAGGGCGAGCCGGAGCATGCGCGCCCCTGCGGCCTGCGCGCCGACCACCTGAAGCAGGCGCTGGAGCGGCATGAGGTCGTGGTGGTCCCCGGCTTCGGCGCCGTGCGCCCAGACGGCCGCGTGGCCCTGCTCGGACGCGGCGGATCGGACCTGACGGCCGTCTTCCTGGCCGCCGAACTGAACCTGGACCGGGTGCGGCTGGTGAAGGACGTCGACGGCCTCTACGACCACGACCCCAATGACAACACCGCCCCTGCGCTGCGCTATCGCCGCGCCTCCTGGGATCAGGCGCGACAACTGGGCGGCGCCCTGGTGCAGCACGACGCCATCGACCTGGGCGAACGACGCGGGGTCGAGATCGAGGTGGCGGCGTTGGACCGGGCGGACGGCACGGTGATCGGCGCGCGCTCAGCGCCTCCCGGACCGGCCCCCAGCCTGCCCCCTCTGAGAGTGGCGGTGGCGGGATGCGGCGTGGTCGGCGGCGGCGTGCTGGGCCGGCTCCTGAACGATCCCCGCTACGACGTCGTGGGCGTGCTGGTGCGTAATCCGGGCAAGCCCCGCGACGTGCCCTGTCCGCCGGAGCTGTTCACCGCCAGCGCCGACGAGCTGCTGTCACGCAAACCTGACATCGTTCTCGAGGCCCTGTCGGAGGGCGAGGCCGGTCACGCCCTGATCCGCAAGGCGCTCGAGGCCGGCTGCGACGTCGCCAGCGCCAACAAACAGGCCGTCAGCCGCGACCCGGGCGGTCTTCAGGCCCTGGCGAAGGCGAACGGCCGGCGGGTGTTCTGGTCGGCCTCGGTCGGCGGCGGCTCGCCCATGATCGAGACCGTTCGCGCCGCCCGCGAGGCTGGCGAGGTCGTGGCCTTCGAGGCGGTCCTGAACGGCACCGTCAACTTCATGCTGGAGCGGCTGGGCGAGGGCGCGGCGTTCGCTGAAGCCCTGGCCGACGCCCGCGCCGCCGGTTTCGCCGAGGAGGATCCCTCGGCCGACCTGGAAGGCCTGGACGCCGCCGCCAAGGTGCGCCTGCTGTGCCATGAAGCCTTTGGATTTTCCCCCGAGGGCGAGAACCTGCCGCGCGACCATCTGACGGAGGCGACTCCGGCCGAAGGCGGCGTGCGCCAGATCGGCGCCGCGCGGCTGGAGGACGGCAAGGCCCTTCCTTCGGTCCGGCTGACGGCCGACCACGGCGACCCGCTGTTCTCCAGCCTCAGCGGCGAAGGCAATGCGCTGAAGGTCTATGGCGCCGACGGCCGTGTGTGGCGCTGCCGGGGCCGGGGCGCCGGGCGCTGGGCCACGACCGAGAGCATCATGGCGGACCTGGCCGAAATCGTGCGCGCGCGCCGCGCCGACGCCGGGCTAAACTAGCACCATGGCCGTCTTCACCCCCGTCGCCGACGATCAGGCCCGCGCCTTCCTGGCCGGCTACCAGCTGGGCGAGCTGGTCGAACTGGCGCCCATCGCCGAGGGGGTGGAGAACACCAACTACCGACTGGATACCCAGCAGGGCCGGTTCGTCCTGACCCTGTTCGAGGGCCGCACGGACGAGGCTTCCCTGCCCTTCTGCCTGGGCCTGACCGCGCATCTGGCCGAGCGGGGCTTTCCCGCCCCGCGTCCGATCGCGGACCGCTCCGGCGGCTGGCTGGGTCGGCTGAACGGTCGCGCGGCGGCGGTGATCGAGTGGAAGACCGGCGCCTGGCTCCGCGCGTCTTCGGAAGCCGATCAGGCGACCGCCGGCGCGGTGCTTGCGCGCCTGCATCAGACGGCGGCCGCCTATCCGGGACGGCGCGACAATCCGGTCGGACCGGCGGCATGGCGGCGACTGGCGGACCGTTGCGCCGCCGGCGCCTCGGGCCAGGACCGGGCGCTGCTGGATCAGGTCGAGACGGCGCTGGCCCGCCTGGGCGATCCGTTCCCCGACCTGCCGACGGGGGCCATCCACGCCGACTACTTCCCCGACAATGTGCTGTTCCGAGACGGCGCCGTCTCCGGCGTCATCGACTTCTACTTCGGCTGCACCGGCGCCTTCGCCTACGACCTGGCCATCGCGCTGTCCGCCTGGGGATTCGACGCTGAGGGCCGTCCGCTCCCCGCCGCCTTGGCCGCCTTCCAGCGGGGCTACGAGGCCGTCCGCCCCCTGGCCGAGGCCGAGCGCGCCGCCCTGCCGCTTCTCGGCGAGGCGGCGGCGCTGCGGTTCACCCTGACCCGGCTGCACGACCGCATCTTCCACGATCCGTCCAAGCTGGTGACGCCAAAGGACCCGGCGGTCTTCCTGAACCGGCTGGACCACTGGCGCGCGGTGGAAACCGCCTGAATCAGGCCGTGCGGATCACGCCGCCGGACGCTGCGACCGGCCACGGCGTCAGCCGTCCACCGGCGCACGGTCCGCCCTTGCATTCGCCCGACAGCGGCTCGAACACCGCCCCGTGCCAGCCGCACAGGATCAGCGAGGCGTCCGGGGTCAGATAGCGGTCCAGTTCGATCGCCAGCGGGAAGCCGGCGTGCGGGCAGCGATCGACCCAGCCGGCGACCTGGCCGTCCTTGCGCACCACGAAGCCGTGGAAGAAGGCTTCGCCGATCTGAAGCACGAAGCCGCGCGAGCCGGGATCGGCGATGTCGGTCTCGGCGCACAGCGTCACGCCCGGCGGGGTCTTCCAGACCCTTTGGCGTTCGGTCGTCTCCGTCAAACCCGCTCGGCCTTCAGCGGCCGCGACAGCAGGGCCTCCATGGCGCCGTCGACGGTCGTCTCGCCCGCCAGCAGGGCGGCGGTCGCCTCGGCGATCGGCATCTCCACGCCCAGGCGCGCCGCCAGTTCGCGCACGGCCGGCGCGCTTTCATAGCCCTCGGCCACCGAGCGTTTGCCCGCCAGCGCCTCCTGCACCGTTTGGCCCTGCCCCAGCGCCAGGCCCAGGCTCATGTTGCGCGACTGCGGACTGGAACAGGTCAGGACCAGGTCGCCCAGGCCGCACAGGCCGGCCACCGTCTCCGCCTGACCGCCCAGCGCCACCGCCAGTCGCGTCATCTCCGCGAAACCGCGCGTGATCACCGCCGCATGGGCGCTGCGGCCCAGTTGGCGGCCCTCGACCACGCCGCAGGCGATGGCCAGCACGTTCTTCAGCGCTCCCCCCGCCTCGGCCCCGATGAGATCGGTGGCCAGATAGGGCCGGAAGGCCGGCGCCGACAGGGTGTTCAACAACGCCTCGCCCAACGCCGGGTCCGCGCACGCCAGCGTCACCGCCGACGGCAGGCCGCGCGCCACCTCGGCCGCGAAGCTGGGCCCCGACAGCACCGCCGCCGGCGCATCCGGCAGGGTCTCGGCCAGGACATCGGTCATCAGTTTCAGCGAGCCGCGCTCGATCCCCTTGGCGCACAGCACGATTGGGACCTCGAGCCGGGCATGGGGCGCGAAGGCCGCCAGGGCGCCGCGCATGTGCTGGGCCGGCGGAACGGCCAGGATCAGGTCGCAGCCGGCCAGCTCCGCCATGTCCGGCGTCGCCCGGATTGCGGCGTCCACTTCGACGCCCGGCAGGAAGGCCTCGTTGACGCGCCGCGCGGCGATGCTGTCGATCACCTCCGGCTCGCGCGCCTGCAGCACGACCTCCAGCCCCGCCCGCGCGCACACCTGCGCCAGGGCCGTGCCCCAGGCGCCCGCGCCGATCACCCCCGCCGTGCGGAATTCCATGGGCCCTCCCGAGGCTCTGTTCGTACTCAAGCCTTCGCGCCCTTGCGGCCCGGCTTGTGCGAAGGATCGGCCAAGGCGCGCGCCTCGTCCAGCGGCCATCGCGGACGCGCCGCCGCATCGATGTCGCTGACCAGCCCCAACGCCAGCCGCTCGGCCCCCGCCAGGGCGATCATCGCCGCATTGTCGGTGCAATAGGCCATCGGCGGCGCCAGGAAGTCGAAGCCGTGCTTGGCCGCCGTCGCCTCCAGCGTGCGCCGGATCGTCCTGTTGGCCGCCACGCCCCCCGCCACGACGAACAGCCGGTGCTCGTGCCGTTCGGCATAGGCCTGCATGGCGCGCTCAGAGCGCTCGGACAGTTGTCGGGCGATGGCCTTCTGCACCGCATCAGCCAGATCGGCCTTGTCCTGGTCGCTCTCGCACGTCTGGGCGACGCGGAAGGCGGCCGTCTTCAGGCCGGAGAAGGAGAAGTCGCAGTCCTTGCGGCCCAGCAGGGCGCGGGGCAGTTCGATCTTCGATCCGTCGCCCGTCTCCGCCAGCCTCTCCAGCGCCGGTCCGCCCGGATAGCCCAGGGCCAAGGCCTTGGCGATCTTGTCGAAGGCCTCGCCGGCGGCGTCGTCGATGGTGGCCCCGACCCGGCTCATGTCGCCGATCCCGCGCACCTCCAACAGCTGGCAATGCCCGCCCGAGACCAGCAGCAGCAGGAAGGGATAGGCCACCTCCGCGCCCAGCCGGGCCGAGACCGCATGTCCCTCCAGATGGTTCACCGCCACCAGAGGCAGGCCGCGCGCCAGGCTGACGGCCTTGCCGTAGCTCAGCCCCACCATCACCCCGCCGACCAGGCCCGGACCCGCCGTCGCCGCCACCCCGTCCAGCGCGGCGAAGTCCAGCCCGGCCTCGGCCATCGCCCGGCGGGTCACGCCGTCGATCATCTCCACATGGCTGCGGGCCGCGATCTCGGGCACCACGCCGCCATAGGCCGCATGATCGTCGATCTGGCTGTGCACCACCGAGGACAGCACCTCGGCGCGGCCGCCGGTCAGGCGCACCACCGAGGCGGCGGTCTCGTCACAGCTGGTCTCCAGACCCAGAACCGTCAGGCCCTCGACATCCCGTCCGGTTGCCGCTGCCGTTCCGCTGCTATAGTCGGCGGTCAAATCCATCCGGGTCGAGGTAGCGACCCCGCCGCCCGCGCGCAATGACATAGGCGTCCATGAAGCTCCCCCTCCGCATCGGCACCCGGCGCTCGCGACTGGCGCTCGCCCAGTCCGGCATGATGCAGCGGGCCGTCGCCGCCGCCCTGGGCGTGGCCGCCGACCGGGTCGAACTGGTGGAGATCGTCACCACCGGCGACCGGGTGCAGGACCGACGCCTGCTGGAGATCGGCGGCAAGGCCCTGTTCACCAAGGAGATCGAGGAAGCCCTGCTGGCCGGCCGCATCGACGCCGCCGTCCACTCGATGAAGGACGTGCCCGCCGAACAACCCGACGGCCTGGTCATCGCCGCCATTCCCGAACGCGAAGACCCGCGCGACGCCTTCATCAGCCGCGACTTCGAACGGTTCGACGACCTGCCGACCGGGGCGCGACTGGGCACGGCCAGCCTGCGTCGCCAGGCCCAGGCCCTGGCCCTGCGCCCCGACCTGAAGGTCGAGATGCTGCGCGGCAACGTCGACACCCGCCTGCGCCGCGCCGCCGAGGGCGACTTCGACGCCATCCTGCTGGCCGTCTCCGGCCTGAACCGGCTGGGCCTGTCCGACGTGATCCGGGAGAAGCTGTCTCTGGACGCCTTCCTGCCCGCGCCGGGCCAGGGCGCCCTGGCGATCCAGACCCGGGCCGTGGACGCGGACGCGCCCTGGACCGCCGCGCTGAACCACAGGGAAACGTCCATGGCCGTCGAGGCCGAGCGCGGCGCCATGTCCGCGCTCGAGGGCTCCTGTCGCACCGCCGTGGGCGCCCACGCCCTGGTCGAGGCCGGCGTGCTGCGCCTCACCACCGAAATGCTCAGCCCTGACGGTTCGGCCCGCTGGCGCCGCGTCGGCGACCTGACCGCTCCGGCGCCGCGCGCGGCCCGCGACCTCGGCCTGCGGCTAGGCGCCGAGGTCCACGCC
>JAEXZS010000010.1 GCA_023451375.1 Pseudomonadota bacterium | reverse complement strand
TGTCGGCGTCGGTCCCCCCGCAGCGTCGCGCCCGCGCCGCCGCCCGCGCCAGGGCCGGATTGCGCGCGGGATCGGCGCAATCTCCGGGCGGGCCCTCACAGCGATCCACGGCGTCGGCGGCGGCGTTCAGGGCTTCGGCCAGCGCCTCGGCCGCCTGCGCGCCCAGCCGTCGCGCCGTTCGCGCTGCGCGGGTCTTTTCCAGCAGCCCGACGGCCGCTGGGTCGCCTAGGTCCATGACACTCGCGGGCTCGGCTTTGGTGGCCGGCGCACCCAGGCCCAGCCGAACGGTGGCGGCCAGGTTCTCGACGAACGCCCGCGCCTCGGCGGCGTCGCCGAACAGGCCGGCTGACAGGCCGCTCGCACCCAGCCGCTCCGCCCAGGCCTCGACGCGCCCATCCAGCCAGCCGCCGACGCCGGCGTCATCACCCCAGTCCAGCCAGGCGTCGACCTGGGCGTCGGACCATCCCGCCGGAACCTCGACCTCGCGCACCCGGTCGCCGCGCTCGATGGTGCGGGTCTCCATCGCGACTCGATCCGCCAGCGCGGCGAAGTCGGTTTGAATGCGCATGCGGCGTCTCCCGGAAGACTTTCCGGCAGACTAAGACCGATCCCAGAATGATCCAATATATGTGGTGGTCCGACGTGCGGTTGCCCACAAGATATCGATCCGGCGAGACGCGCCTCGACGCTGGACGAAGCGGGCGGGGGTTTCTATGATCGCCCCAGCCGCCGGACCCTCCCGCCGCGGCCGTTTCTGCGTGGATACGACGACGTGCTGAACAAGATTTTCGCCTGGTGGAACGGCGCCACGATCGGCACCCTCTTCACCATCGCCAAGCGTGGCCGCCCGGTGGGCGAGGACGAATTCGGCAACAAGTACTACGAGAGCAAGGACAACATCAGCTACGACGGCCGCAAGCGTCGCTGGGTCGTCTACAACGGCTACGCCGACGCCTCAAAGGTGTCTCCCGACTGGTACGGCTGGCTGCACTACACCTTCGCGGAACCGCCGACGATCGCGCCCCTGCCGCGTCGCGCCTGGGAAAAGCCGCACCTGCCGAACCTGACCGGCACGCCGATGGCGTGGCGTCCGCCGGGCTCTCTGGCCGCCGACGCCAAGCGGCCGGCCGCCACCGGCGACTACGAAGCCTGGACCCCCGAGTGAGGATGAACCGCCTCCTGCTGGGCGGTGCGGCGCTGCTCGGCGCGCTGAGCGCCGGGGCGGTGACCGCCAGCGTGCTGCAGGACGCGCCGCGCGACGCCCGGCCGGTGCAGTCGAGCGACCCGATCGGGGACGCCCTGCGCAACACCGCGCCGGCGGCATCGCCTGCCCGGCCTCCGGTGGAGACCGCCCCGGCCGGTACGCCGGCGCCCGCCACCCCGGTTCCCGTCGCGCCGCCTCCTACGATCGTGATCGCCGAGGACGCCGCCATCGAGCAGGCGATCGAGGAAGAGCCCAAGGACGCGGCGCCCGCGGCCGAAAAGGCCATCGAGCAGCCCGATGTCCCGGCCCGTCGCCAGCGTCGCAAATTCGCGGTCATCCAGGCCATCGACAAGGTCACCGCCGAGACCATGAAGTTCGAGGTCGAGGTCGGCGGACGTCCCGTCCGCTTTAACCGCCACCTGATCGTCTCCGCCCGGGCCTGCGAGGTCTCGACGCCCGACGAACTGACCCAGGACGCCATCGCCTACGTCGACGTGTCGCTCGCGCCCCGCAATCAGGGCGAGGCGCGCCAGATCTACCGCGGCTGGATGTTCGCCTCGTCCCCCTCCGTCAGCGGTCTGCAAAATCCGAACTACGACGCCTGGGTGGTGGGCTGTAAGGACTGACGAGGGAGGGGCGCATGAGCGGCCGGACATCTTCAAAGAAGAGCGAGACGGTTGAGGTCCGACTGCCGCACGCCGCCAAGACCGCCTTCATGGCCCGCTGCCGCGAGGATGGGTTGACGGCCAGCGAGGCGATCCGACGCTTCATCGACGGTGAGCTGACCCGGAGCGGGCGGCCGCGCGACCGCGTGGCCTCCTGGCGTCAGATCCTCGTCGCGGCGATCGCCGGCGTCGCGCTCGGCGCCGTCGCCGCCCCTTCGCTGGCGCAGAGCCTTTCTCCCTCGCGAGAAGTCTTCCAGCGTCTGGACCGCGATCGTGACGGCGTGCTCAGCTTCGCCGAGTTCGCCGCCCGCTAGCGGATACGGCGCAGAAAGCGGTCGGTCTGCAGGTTCAGCCAGGTCCAGGGCCTGAGCAGACCGGCGCCCGGATTCCAGGAGGCCAGCACGATCTCGGCGCGGCCGATAATGTGCTCCGCCGGCAGCAGGCCGACGCCGACATCGGCGGGCCAGCGGCTGTCCAGCGAGTTGTCTCGGTTGTCGCCCATGACGAAATATCGCCCCGCCGGCACACGATGGACGCTGGTGTCGTCGCCGGGTCGGCCGAAGCCGGCGTCATAGGTGACATAGGTCCGCCCCGTCTCGATCGTCTCCCGCACCGCCAGCACCCGCCGGTCCGGCGCGTCATGGTCCCGCGTGATCCCCGCCGGACGGCGCTGGGTCGGCTGCCCGTTGATGAAGACCTGCCCGCCGCGCACCTGCACCGTGTCGCCGGGTAGGCCGACGACGCGCTTGATCCAGGCCTGTTTCGGATCGCGCGGCAGGCGGAAGACCACCACATCGCCACGCGCGGGCGACCGGCCCAGCAGACGGCCGCCCACGACCGGCGGATTGAAGGGCAGGGCGGCCGTGCTCCAGCCATAGGCGAACTTCGACACGACGACATAGTCGCCGGTGGCCAGTCCGGGCTCCATCGATGAGGACGGGATGGTGAAGGGCTGGAACAAGACTATCCGGACAACCGTGGCCAGCACGATGGCGAGCGCCAGGGTCCGGGCGATGTCGAGGGCTTCGCGTCGCCAGGGCGGCGTGGCTTCGGCGTTGGCGTGTTCGGGAAGAGGGGAGGCGATTTGGGTCATGCGCCCATGCCGCGCTGGATCGCCCATCGACGCCAGCCTCTTCGTGTCCGGACAGCCGCGAAACGTGTCCGGACGCGGCCGTCAGCCCCCGCCTGCCAAGGCGACCGCCGCGGCGCCGCTGATCGGCGCGAACAGAGCGGCCTCGTCGGGACGGACCTTCAACGCGGGAGCCAGGCGTCGGAGATAGGCGGCCTGCGGCGTCTCGACCGCGCCGAACTGGCTCAGGTGTTCGGTGAGGAACTGCGCGTCCAGCAGCATCCAGCCGCCCCTGCGCAGCCGCGCCACCAGATGGACCAGCGCCACCTTGGAGGCGTCGCGCTCCCGGCTGAACATGCTTTCTCCGAAGAAGGCCCCGCCCAGCGACACGCCGTAAAGACCGCCCACCAACCGCTCGTCCTTCCAGCACTCGACCGAATGGACGTAACCCTTGGCGTGCAGCGCCCCGTACAGCCGCCGGATGGGGCCGTTGATCCAGGTGTCGTCCCGGTCTGGTCCCTGCGCGGCCGCGCAGCCGTCCAGCACCGCCTCGAAGGCGGTGTCGACACGGATATCGAAGGGCTCCCGCCGAACCGTGCGGCGCAGGCGCGAAGGCATGTGGAAGGCGTCCAGCGGGATCACGCCCCTTTGCTCCGGCTCGACGATGAAGACGCGCGGATCGTCGCGCGACTCCGCCATCGGGAACACGCCCCGGGCGTAGCAGGCCAGCAGGTCCTCGGGGCCGAAGCCGCCGGACGGCCCTCGCGCGGAGAAGTCCGGCTCGCTCACGGCGCGGGGCGGACGAGGTCGGCGGTGACCTGGTTTTCGGCCGGCTCGCCGCGTTCCAGGGCGGCCAGGCCCGACAGGGTCGTCTCGGCGATGGCGCTCAAGGCTTCCTCTGTCAGAAAGGCCTGATGCCCGGTGACCAGGACGTTGGGAAAGGTCAGCAGGCGCTGGAAGATGTCGTCCTGAACGATCTCGTTGGACAGGTCCTCGAAGAACAGGTCGCCTTCCTGCTCATAGACGTCCAGCGCCACCCCGCCGATCCGCCGGCTCTTCAGCCCCTCGATCAGGGCCGCCGTGTCGATCAGCGCGCCCCGGCTGGTGTTGACGATCATCACGTTCGGCCGAGCCTCGGCGATGGCGCGAGCGTCGATGAGGTGGCGCGTCTCAGGCGTCAGGGGACAATGCAGGCTGATGATGTCGGCCCGGCGCATCAGCGTCTCCCGATCCACGTAGCGCACCCCGGCCGCCTCGAGCGCCCGATCGGCGACCAGGTCGTGGGCCAGCACCTCGCAGCCGAAGCCGAGCCTCAGGGCCCTCGCCACCAAGGCCCCGATCCGCCCCGTTCCGATCACCCCGGCCGTCCGGCCCGACAGGTTGCGCCCGATCAGGCCGTCCAGGGCGAAGTTGTTCTCGCGCACACGGGCCCAGGCGCGGGGGATGCGCCGGTCCATAGCCAGCAGCAGGGCGATGGTGAACTCCGCCACAGCCTCGGGCGAATAGGCCGGCACGCGAATGACGGTCAGCCCAAGCGCCTCGGCCGCCGGCAGGTCGACGTTGTTGTAGCCCGCGCATCGCAGCGCCACGGCGCGCACACCCGCCTGGGCCAACTGCCGGAGCGTGTCGGCGTCCAGCCGATCGTTGACGAAGACGCAGACGGCGTCGAAACCCTCGGCCAGGCGCGCGGTCGCGCCCTCCAGCCGGGGCTCGAAATAGGTCAGCGCATGACCGAAGCCAACGTTGGCTTGGTCGAGGAACCGGCGATCGTAGGCCTTGGTCGCGAAGACGGCGATCCGCATGCCGGTTCCTTCCGTTTCAGGTCAGGCCTCGCCCTTCTGGCGTTTGGCCCACTTCTCCAGCCAGTGGATGTCGTAGTCGCCCGACAGAATGTCCGGCTCGGCCAGCAGGCGCTGGAACAGCGGGATGGTCGTGTCGACGCCGCCGATCACCATCTCGCCCAACGAACGCTTCAGGCGTGCGATCGCCTCCTCGCGGTCGCGGCCGTGAACGATCAGCTTGCCGATCAGGCTGTCGTAGTAGGGCGGGATAGAATAACCCGTGTAGATGGCGCTATCCAGCCGCACGCCCAGGCCGCCGGGGGCGTGGAAGTCGGTGATCGTGCCGGGCGAGGGCGTGAAGGTCTCGGAATTCTCGGCGTTGATCCGCACCTCGATGGCGTGACCCTCGAAGTGGATGTCTTCCTGGGTGAAGGACAGCGGCAGGCCGGCGGCGATGCGCACCTGCTCGCGCACCAGGTCGACGCCGGTGATGGCCTCGGTGACCGGGTGTTCGACCTGCAGGCGGGTGTTCATCTCGATGAAGAAGAACTCGCCGTCCTCCCACAGGAACTCGATGGTGCCGACGCCGAGGTAGCCGATGGCGGCGATGGCCTTGTTGACCGTCTCGCCGATCTTCTTCCTGCCTTCGGCGGAAAGCGCGGGCGAGGGGGCCTCTTCCAGCACCTTCTGGTGACGCCGCTGCAGCGAGCAGTCGCGTTCGCCCAGATGCACCACATTGCCGTGGCTGTCGGCGATGACCTGGATCTCGATGTGGCGCGGCTTCTGGAGATAGCGCTCCATGTAGACCGCGCCGTTGCCGAAGGCCGCCAGGGCCTCGGACTGGGCCGTCTGCACCGCCTCCACCAGATCGTCGGGCGTCAGGGCGACCTTCATGCCGCGCCCGCCGCCGCCCGCCGCCGCCTTGACGATCAGGGGAAAGCCGATCGCCTTGGACGCCGCGATCGCCGCCTCGACCGTCTCGACTTCGCCGTCGGAGCCGGGAACGACGGGGATGCCCGCGTCCTTGACCGTCTGCTTGGCGGTGATCTTGTCGCCCATGACCCGGATATGCTCCGGCTTGGGCCCGATGAAGGTCATGCCGTGCGCTTCGATGATCTCGGCGAAGCGGGCGTTCTCGGACAGGAAGCCGTAACCCGGGTGGATCGCCTGGGCGCCGGTGATCTCGGCCGCCGCGATGATCGAGGGGATGTTCAGGTACGACTTGGCCGCCGGGGCCGGGCCGATGCAGACGCTCTCGTCCGCCAGCCGCACCCACATGGCGCCGCGATCGGCTTCCGAGTGAACGGCGACCGTGGAGATGCCCATCTCCTTGCACGCGCGATGGACCCGCAGCGCGATCTCGCCGCGGTTGGCGATGAGGACCTTGGTGAACATGGCCTCAGGCCTCGAGCACGACGAGCGGTTCGCCGAACTCGACCGGCTGGGCGTCGCCGACCAGGATTTCCACCACCACGCCGTCGCGCGGGGCCTGGATCGGGTTCATCGTCTTCATGGCTTCGACGATCAGCAGGGTCTGGCCCTTCTTCACCTTGTCGCCCGGCTGGACGAACGGCGGCGCCTCCGGAGCGGGCTGCAGATAGGCCGTGCCGACCATCGGCGACTTCACCTCTTCGCCGGCGCGGGCCACGATGGTGGCCGGGTCGCTGGGCATCGCCGGGGCCGTGGGGGCCGGCGGCGCGACCGGAGCGGCGGGGGCGGGCGCATAGTGCACCGGCGCGGCCGCCGCGGCGGGTTCGCGCTTCACCTTGATCTTCAGGTCGCCCCGCTCGACCTCGACCTCGGTCAGGTCGGTCTCGTTCAGGATGTCGGCCAGCTGGCGGACCAGGGCCGCGTCGATCTCGCCCACGTTTTTCTTGTCATCGGCCATTGGGATTGCGCCTTGTCTTTCGTCTTGTTCTCGAACGGGGCGCGCTCAGGCGCGTTCCCGGTTGGGGTTGGCCCGGATCTTCGTCAGGGCGGCCTGGACGGCCATTTCATAGCCCGCCGCGCCGAAGCCGGCGATGACGCCGGTCGCCGCGGACGACACATAGGAATGATGGCGGAACGCCTCGCGCGCCGCCGGATTGGACAGATGCAGTTCGATCACCGGGATCGACAGCGTCTTCAGCGCGTCGTGCAGGGCCACCGAGGTGTGGCCATAGGCCGCCGGATTGATGATCAGGGCCGACGCGGCCTCTCGCGCCTCCTGGATCCAGTCGACCAGCACGCCTTCGTGGTTGGTCTGGCGGAACACCACGGTCGCTCCACCTTCGATCCCGGCCGCCGCCTCGATGCAGCGCCGTTCGATGTCCGCGAGGGTGTCGCGGCCATAGATGTCCGGCTCCCGAACCCCGAGCAGGTTCAGGTTGGGACCGTTCAGCACATGGATGACGGGGGTCTCGGGCATGGGCTCCGGAATCGGCGGCCTTTCAGCAACGCAAGGAGGCCTTTTACCGGAGCCGCCGGCCGGGTCAAACGCTCTCGCTCGCAAACTTGACGCCGCGTCACAGCCCGGCGGGCGGCCGTATCTCGCACGTTTCCTCAGCGGTACCGATCGGGACCTCGGCTTGAGGACGCGTTCGCGGTAGGCGGGCAGGCCAGAGGGGGCCTCGGCCCGCGTCCCCGCCTTCGCGGGGCCATCGCGACCCTTTCTGCTCGAGGTCGGCTGACCGACTGGCGAACGGCGGCCTCAGCCTCTATGTCCGAGCGACCAGTCGTTTCGGAGAGGCTCGCTTGCACCAGATTCAGCTGAACGGAGAACCGCGCCAGGTCACCGCCGCGACCATCCTGGCCCTGGTCGAGGAACTGTCGCTCGATCCGCGCAAGGTGGCGGTGGAGCGCAATCTTGAGATCGTGCCGAAGTCCCTGCACGGCGCCACTCCGGTCGCCGAGGGCGACCGCATCGAGCTGGTCCAGTTCGTTGGCGGCGGCTGATCGCGATCAAATGCGGCTTCAGCGGCTTTCCCTTAGGCGTCGGGGGGATTAGGTCACCCGCATGACAGACGCCGCTCTTCCCAATGACACCTGGTCCGTCGCGGGCCGCGCCTTTTCCTCGCGCCTGATCGTCGGCACCGGAAAATACGTCGACTACGCCCAGAACGCCGCCGCCGCCGAGGCCGCGGGCGCAGAGATCGTGACCGTGGCGCTGCGACGGGTGAACCTGTCGGACCCGACCCAGCCGATGCTGGTCGACCATGTGAATCCCGACCGCTTCACCTTCCTGCCCAATACCGCCGGGTGCTTCACCGGCGAGGATGCGGTCCGCACCCTGCGCCTGGCGCGCGAGGCGGGCGGCTGGAGCCTGGTCAAGCTGGAGGTGCTGTCCAACACCGCCCACCTCTATCCCGATATGCTCGAGACGCTGCGGGCGCTGGACCTGCTGATCAAGGACGGCTTCGACGTCATGGTCTACTGCACCGACGACGTGGTCATGGCCAAGCGGCTGGAGGAGGCGGGCGCCGCCGCCATCATGCCCGCCGCCGCGCCGATCGGCTCAGGCCTCGGCATCCAGAACGAGGTCAACATCCGCCTGATCGTGGAACAGGCCAAGGTGCCCGTGCTGGTCGACGCCGGCGTCGGCACGGCCTCGGACGCGACCCGCGCGATGGAGCTGGGCTGCGACGCCGTCCTGATGAACACCGCCATCGCCGGCGCCAAGGACCCGATTCGCATGGCGCGCGCGATGAAGCACGCCGTCATCGCCGGCCGCGACGCCTATCTGGCCGGCCGCATGCCAAGGCGGATGTACGCCGACCCGTCCTCGCCCCTGGCGGGACTGATCTAAGACGCACGACCGCTCGTCTCCTTCCCGTCGCCTGCGATGGGGAGGGGGACCGCCGCCGCAGGCGGTGGAGGGGCTCTTGATGCGCGTACGGCCTTAACCGCCCTGAAGAACCGCTCCGTCTCGACGCTGCGCGTCGATCCATCTCCCCATGGCTGCGCCACGGGGAGGAGACGAGTGCGAGCTCGCCTGCGCCAACTCTCCTACTGACGCTGGTCCGATCCCGACGATTCCAGCACTTCCGCATTTCTCGCCCTAGACAACCCGAAGCGTTAAACTTGGCGAACGGTGTCAACAACACAGACCTCCGGGCGAAGACCCGGCGCTCCGCCAAGCCCTCCATGCACTTTGCCCGGAAAGGCGGGGGCGCTTCTCGCGCCTACCGCTTGGCCGCCTCGATCAGCTTTCCGATTTCGGCGGGGTCGATGCCGGCGCTGGCCTTGCCGTTGACGAAAAAGGTCGGCGTGCCCTGCAGCCGCAGCGCCGCCGCGGTCGTGTGGATGTCGGCGATGTGGCGCGTCATGTCGATGGCCGGGATCGCCGCCTTGGCCTGAGCCATGTCCACCCCATTCTCGGCCAGGATGCGGTCGACCGTCTCGATCGTCAGTGCGGGTTCGGTCATCAGGGCGTCGTAGACGGCCAGGTACTTGCCCTGCCGGTGCGCCGCCAGGGCCGCGCGCGCGGCGTACTGCGAGGTCACGTCGTCGCCGCGATCCAGGATCGGCCAGTCCTTGAACACGAACCGCACCTCCGGATGCGCCGCCATCAGGGCGCGATAATCGGGCGCGACCGCCTTGCAGCCGGGGCAGCGGAAATCGAAGAATTCGATCACCGTCACCTTGGCGTCGGCCGGACCGAAGGCGGGATCGCGGGGGTCGGGCTTCAGCAGGGCGGCGTTCGCCTGGGCCACGTCGTTGATGACGTCCACCCTGGCCTGAGCCTCCTTGTCCTGCAGCGCCTGGCTGGCCTCCTGCAGCACCTCGGGGTGCGACAGCAGATAGGCGCGGACATTGCCGCCGGTGAACCAGGGCGCTGCCGCCAGACCCAGCGCCACCATCGACAGCCCCAGCGCCAGATAACCGGCGCGCCCGCCCGTCAGCCAGTTCGTCTTCGCGGGCTTGGGTTCGGGCGCGGTGGAGGGATCGGTCATTGAACCTGCTTCGTGAAAGGAGAGAAGAGTATAGAGATCAGTTCAGCGTGGCCGGACGTCGCGCCGCGTCGCGGCGGTCGAGGTCCTGCAGGTCCTCGGGGGTGGCCCCGGAAGCCAGCACGATATCCACCGCGCGCCGCCACTCGATGGAGCCGGGGTCCAGCATGCTGCGGGCGCGCAGCGCGAACTGGGTCGCCTGGTCCTGGCGGCCGGCCGCGAAATAGTACTCGGCCGAGGCCAGCCGCGCCTCGCCCTCCTTGCCCTGGGACGCATAGGCCTGCGCCAGCAGCCGCCAGGCCATGGTGTTGTCGCGCTCGGCGACCGAAGCGTACTTCAGGTGTTCGATGGCCTCTTCCAGCTGCGCCTTGTCATCGGTCGCGATCAGGGCATGGGCCAGGTTGATCCGCAGCAGCGGCGCTTCGGGCATCAGCCGGACCGCCTCGCGATGGGCGACGACGGCTTCGCCAGGGCGGCCTTCCTCGAACAGGATCTGGCCCTTCAGCTCGGCGAAATAGGGGTTGTCGGGATCGCCCGCGATCAGAGCGTCCACAGCGGTCAGCGCCTGCTCGGTCTGGCCGTTGCGGTACCAGGCGATGGCGCGGGCGTAGCGGCCGGGCAGGGAGGTGTCGCTGGAGGGATAGGATCGCAGCGTCGTCGCCGGCGGGTCCATGAAGGCGTGGATCTTGGCCAGGATGAGCGCATGCTGGGCCATCCGTTCGGGCGTATCGCGCACGTCGTAGTGCGGCTGTTCCTCGACGTAGCGGCGCATGGATTCGATTCGTTGCGACGACAGCGGGTGGCTGCGGAAATAGGGATAGCGGCGGGCGTCGGAAAAGACTTCCTGCGAACGGAAGTTCTCGAAGAAGTCGACCAGCCCCTTGCCGGACAGGCCGGCGCCTTCCAGCGCCCGCGCGCCGGTCAGGTCGGCCTCCCCCTCCTGGCTCTGCATGTAGTGCAGCGCGCCCAGGGTGCCGAAATAGCCGCTGGAGCCGATCAGCACGGCCCCGGCGTCCGGCGCGCCCGCCGCGATGGCCAGCGCCCCCAGGGCCATGGACATGATCATCGGCTGCATGCCGGCGTCCTGCGCCCCGTCGCGCAGGGTGTGGCGGTTCTTGATGTGCCCCGCCTCGTGCGCCATCACGCCCAGCAGTTCGCCGGGGTTCTTGGTGCGCAGGATCAAGCCCGTGTTGACGCCCATGATCCGCCCGCGCGTGGCGAAGGCGTTCAACTCGTTGTCATTGACCAGCAGCACCTCGACGTCGGCTGGATTCAGCCCCATCGAGACGAAGACCGGATCGGCCCATTCGCGGATGATCCCCTCGACCTCGGTGTCGCGGATCAGGCTCTGGGCGGAGGCGTGGCCGGCGGCGGCCAGGACCGAAAGTCCAGCCGCCGCCGTCGCGAGAACGCGGGACAAGGATCGGGAAAGCCAGTGCATGGCGTACTCCGGATTGCGACCGTCCCCCGTCGGCAATCTGACAGTCTAATCGTGACCGATCAGCGGCGCCACCATCCGCGCTTGGGCTTGGCGGGGGGCGCGACGATTTGGTTCGGATCGTCCGAGATGATGGCCTCGATGTCGACCTCGGCCTTGGGCGCGGGTGCGGCCTCCGTCAGCACGACCGGCTGGGGCTGGGACTGGGGCTCGGGCTCGGGTTGGGGCGCGGACTCGACCTCAGGAGCAAGCGCCGCCTCGGGCGTGACGTCCAGCACCGCCGGCGCGCCATCCACCGTCGCCTCGTTCAGCTCCAGCGCCGTGTCCGGATGAGGCTCGACATGCGTCTCCTGCGCATCCGCAGACATGGTCTCGGTCGAGGCGGCGGCCGTCTTGCGGCGTACGCGGCGGCGTTGCGGTTCCGGCGTGATCGCGGGCGCATCGGCCTCCGGGACCTCGGCGGCCTCAGACGGGACCACCGCCATCGGCGTCTCATGCGAGCCGTCCGGCGGCATGCCTTCGTTGGTGGCGCGGTTCTCGACCTTGACCTCATGGGCCAGGTCGCCGCCGCGTCCACGGCCGCGACGACGGCGACGACGACGGCCGCCTTCCTCATTCGCTTCGTCGTTCGCCACGACGGCCGGCGCCGAATCTTCCTCAACCGGCGTCCCCTCGGGACGAGCTTCCGTCCGGCCCGGGTTCAGCGGGTCGAACCACACATAGGGGTCGTCCAGGGACGGCGTACGGCCGCGCACCCAGGTGTAAACGTCCCGATCGCCGTCCTCGCGAACCCGGCGGCCGCCCCGGCGACCCCGGCGGCGGCGGCGGCCGTTCTCGTCTTCCTCTTCGTCGGAAGCGTCCTCGACCGATACGACGGGCGCATCGGCCTCTTCGTCGCGGCGGCCGCCCCGACGGCGGCGGCGATTGCGACCGCGGCCGGCGTCATGGCGGTCGGCGCGCTCGCGCGGCTCGTCGTCGTCGCTGTCCTCGCGGTCCAGCGCTTCCACATCGTCCTCTTCCTCGTCGTCGCGGATGACTTCCTCATCGTCGCCGTCGTCGTCCTCATCGTCGAAAGCCGAGGCGTCGAAGTCGTCGTCCAGGTCCGGCAGCTCGACAGCCGGAGCGACGAAGTCCTCGTTGCTCTCCGTCCGCTCGATCGAATGTTCGCCTTGGGACAGGCTGTCGTCGATCTGGACCACGACATTCAGGCCGCGACGCTCCAGCAGCGACTGCAGATAGGCGCGCTTGTGGTTCAGGATATACAGGCCCACGGCGGTGCAGACCTTCAGCACCACGGCGCCGGCGCCGTTCTTGCCGGCCTCAATGTCCACCGCGCGCAGGGCGGTCAGTGCGGCCGATTCGGCGGAGCGGATGCGCCCCATGCCCTGGCAGCACGGGCAGACCTCGGTTGCGCCTTCGATCACGCCCAGGCGGCGGCGCTGGCGGCTGATCTCCATCAGGCCGAAGGGCGAGATCTTGCCCATCTGGATGCGGGCGCGGTCGCCGGACAGGGCGTCCTTCAGCACCTTCTCGACGGCGCGATTGTTCTTGCCCTCGTCCATGTCGATGAAGTCGATCACGATCAGGCCGGCCAGGTCGCGCAGGCGCAGCTGGCGGGCGGCCTCGACCGCCGCCTCCATGTTGGTCTTGAACGCCGTCTGCTCGACGTTGCGTTCCTTGGTCGCGCGGCCGGAGTTGACGTCGATGGCGACCAGGGCCTCGGTCTGGTTGATCACCAGATAGCCGCCCGACTTCAGAGGCACGACCGGCTGGTGGATCTGCGTCAGCAGTTCCTCGATGCCGTTGGCGGCGAACAGGGGCCGCGAGCCGCGATACAGGTGAACCTTCTTGGCCTGCGCCGGCATCAGCACGCGCATGAAGTCGCGCGCTTCCTTGAAGCCCTCGACGCCTTCGACCTGGATGCCGTCGAAGTCCTTGTCGAACATGTCGCGCACTGCGCGTCGGACGAGATTCTCCTCCTCGTAGATCAGCGACGGGGCGTGGGAGGCCAGCGTCGTCTCGCGGATCGTCTCCCACAGGCGAAGCAGGTATTTGTAGTCGCGCTTGATCTCGGCCTTGGTCCGCTTGGCGCCGGCCGTGCGGATGATCAGGCCCATGCCCTTGGGCACCTCCAGCGCGGCGACGGCGCTTTTCAGCCGGCGACGGTCGGAGGTGTTGGTGATCTTGCGCGAGATGCCGCCGCCCTTGCCGGTGTTGGGCATCAGCACGCAGTAGCGGCCGGCCAGCGACAGCCAGGTGGTCAGGGCGGCGCCCTTGGCGCCACGCTCATCCTTGACGACCTGCACCAGCAGGATCTGTCGGCGCTTGATGACATCCTGGATCTTGTAGCGCCGCATCAGGCGACGCTTCAGCCGCTCCTCCTCGGCCAGGGCGGCCTCGGGATCGGCCTCTTCGTCGGTGGACTCACGGCCCAGGTCGTCCTCGTCCTCGTCGTCGTGCGCCTCGGCCATGATGGCTTCGCGGTCGGCGACCGGGATTTGGTAATAGTCTGGGTGGATTTCGTTGAAGGCTAGGAAGCCGTGGCGATTGCCGCCGTATTCGACGAAGGCGGCCTGCAGGCTGGGCTCTACGCGGGTGACCTTGGCGAGGTAAATGTTGCCGCGAAGTTGGCGCCGGGCGCGGGATTCGAAATCGAATTCCTCAACCTGGCGTCCGTCCACGATGGCGACGCGGGTTTCTTCCGCGTGCGCCGCATCGATCAGCATTGTCTTTGACATGGAAAGTCTCTCTCTGGCGCGCACGGGCCGGCCCGGCCAGGACTCTGGACAGGGCTGCGGCGGCTCGCCGAATGGGGAAGGGGGCCGGGGCGCGCGACATCCCGCCGCCAAGGGCGACGAGGGCTTGGTCAAGCCGGGTTGGAGCGCAGGCGGATAGGCCCATGAAGTCGTCGGTCCTGAATCGGGTGCGCCATGATCGCATGTGCGAAGGCCGCGACCCGATCCGTTCTTCAAGCCGTCGGCGGGGCCGGCCGGCTCTCGGATTGGTGAAAGTCAACGCCGCGAGGAGGGCGCGCCGAGTTCCGCCAATGGCGAAGCGGCGCGATCGGTTCGCGTGCGGACCAAAGCATAGTCACGCCAGACGAGAATTAAAAGCGCTTCGCTTTAACCCCCTGAATACGGGACGGCGCCATTATAGGCGGAAGGTGGTGGATAACCGTCGGAATGTACGGGCGTATGGTTTCAGGTGTGGGTCAGTGGCGGGCGAGGGAATGGTCGATGACCGTCCTGGCCTTGGTGATCGTTTGCGCCGTGGTGTTGACCGCTACGCGCGGCTTCGCCTGGGGTTCGGCGGGCGACGTGCTGGGCCTGCGCTTCGGGGCTGACGGCGACCGGACCCGAGTAGTCATCGACCTGGATCGTTCCACCCAAGGGCGGGTGGTCGAGAACGGCTCGGACGGCCGGGTCGTGCTGGCGCTCAGCGGCGTGGCCCCGGGGCGTGGTCTGGCCGGCGACGGCTCGGGCCTGGTGCGGGCCTACAGCATCGCCGCCTCCGGCGGCGCCTCGAATGTGCAGCTGGAGCTGGCCCGAGGCAGTACGATCGAGCGCCGTTTCCTGTTGCCGCCGGGCGATGGCGTCAGCCACTATCGCTACGTCATCGATCTGAAGGCGACAGGCCCGGCGACCACGCCGGATCGCGTGTCGGCCCGACGCCCCGCGCCGCGCCGCGCCGAGAAGCCGCTGATCGTCATCGACGCCGGCCATGGCGGGCGGGACCCCGGCGCAAGCGGCGGCGAGGCGCAGGAAAAGGCGGTCACCTTGGCCGCCGCCCTGCAACTCAAAGCCGAACTGGAGCGCAAGGGGCGATATCGCGTGAGGCTCACGCGCGACGACGACAGCTATGTCGACCTGTATCGCCGCGTCGCCATCGCACGCAACGCCGACGCGGATCTCTTTATCTCGCTGCACGCCGACGCCGGGGTCGATCCGGCGCTGCGCGGCGCCAGCGTGTACACCCTGTCGGAACAGGGCGCCGGACGCGCGGTGCGGGAGTTCACGCGCGGTGACGACTGGCATCGCGACCTGCACCTGCCGGGACGGGATCCGTCGGTCGACCGCATCCTACTCGACATGACCCAGCGCGCGACGCAGAATCGCTCCGCCCAATTCGCCCGCGTCCTGCTGACCCACCTGGAGGCGGCCGAGCATCCGCTGCTGCGCCGCAGCCATCGCGACGCGGGCCTCGCGGTGCTGCTGGCCCCCGACGTGCCGGCCGTTCTGCTCGAGATGGGTTTCATCACCAATCCCGAGGACGAGCGGGTCCTCACCAGCGAACGCTCGCGCCGCGCCCTGATGCGAGCGGTTGCCGAGGGCATCGACCGCTATTTTCGGGAGCCGTCGGCGCCGGTGATGACGGCGTCGACCGCCAGCGCTTTAGGAAGTCTCTAGCCAGCCTTCGCCAGCGGCGTCATGCGGCGGGCCATGGCCGAGGCTACGGCCTTGACGCCCTTGCGGACCAGGCGCTCATCCGCCGGGAGCGGCGCCCGCATCAGGCCGATCGCGGGCGCGTCGGGGCCGTCCGGCAGTTCCGCAAGCATCCGGTAGAGCAGGTAGGAGCCCACGTCATCTTCGGCCTCCGACGATGCATCGGCCTTTATCCCCGCCTCCGCCAAGGATCGGATCATATCGGCGACGGGGGCGGTGGAGCGGGCGACTCCCGGGCCGGTGCGGCTCAGACGGTGCTTCTGCCCGGGCGCGTGATTCTCGGCGCGCATCTGGATCCGGAAGCCGGGCGAGCGAGCCGATCGGCCGACCAGCAGGACGCCCTGGCAGTCGCCGCTCCTGAGATGATCAGTCAGGGTCGAGATCAAGGCTTCAGGGTCGTCGGCGAAGACGGCGACGGTGCGGGCGCCGGGTGGATCCCAGTATCGGCCCGAAAGGTCCTCGACGGGGTCCCAGCCCTCGTCGTCCGCCTCATAGGCGCAGATCACGATGCCGGGGCGCCGATCCTGGCCGGTCTGAACCTCAGGGTCGAGCATAGGGCTGGTCCTCGCGGTGTGACAGCATCGTGACGATCAAGAAAAGGGGCAAGGCTGAGGTCGCGTCAAGCCGTGACGTGGATCAGCCCATGTCGCCGACGGCGGCGTCCAGCAGCATGAAGGTGCGTCCGGCATCCGACCCAAGGCGATCATGGACGGCCGTTCCGTCGCCCGCCCGCGCACGCTCGGCCAAGCCCTGGCCGAAGGCGCGGACGTAGCGTTCGGCGTCGGCGCGCAGATCGCTGTCGCTTAAGACCCGGCGGGAGACGCTGCGGACCGCCGCCGGCGCCACGCGCCGCACGATCTGCCGCGCGCCGGCCGGGTCGCCGGCGGTGATCGACCGCGCGGCCTCCTCGACCCGCGCGCGGGGCAGCAGGGCGTTCGGGTCCACGCCCATGCGGCGGATGGCGGCCGCCAGCCTCTCCGAGACTTCCTCGGGGCTTCCGGCGGGGAGGGGTGTATCAAGGTCCAGAGGCTGACCTCCCGGATCGTCGGCGACCAGGTCGTTCCAGTCGAGCGGACCCTGCGCGGCCCGAGGCGCGGGTTCCGCCGGCTCCAGCTTCAGGCGACCGCGCAAGCCGAAGCCGCGATCCTCGGCCGGTTTCGGCTCGGGCGGAGCGGCGCGCGCCGGTCGCGGGTCAGGCAGGGCGTCCGGGGTCGATTCACGCCGCCGCGCGGCGGAATCGCCGGACACCACGCCCATCAGCCGGACCGCCTCAGTGAGCATGTCGTAGTTGCGCCGGACCCGCTCCTGGAAGCCGACATCCAGCGCTTCGGTGTCCTCGGCCGCCTTGCGCGAAGCGGCGGACAGGGCGGCCAGACCTTCCTCGACGCTGGCGCGGACGGCGTCGACCCTGGATCGGGCCTCGTCAGGCAGGCGGGCCGCCCGCGCATCCACGTCCGCCACGGCGGCGTCGATCTGGCCAAGGGCCGCGTTCAGCTTCTCCAGGACGGTCTCGAGGCGCTCGGCCACCCGTTCGCCGGCCTGGTCGACCAGTCCCGAAGTCTCGCCCACCACGCGGCGCGCGTCCTCGATCCGCGCGTCGACCGCCACGTCCGCCTTGTGGGCGGCCTGGAACAGTGTTTCGGCCAGGCGGTCGATGCGGATCTGCGCCTGATCGGACGCCTCGGCGGCGGCGGCGCGCGACTGATCCGCCGTGGCCTTGAGGGCTTCCAGGGCGCGGCGGGTCTCCTCCATCAGGGTGTCCCGGGCCTCGGCCGCCAGCGCCTCGAAGCGGTCCAGCGACAGCTTGGTGGCGGCGTCGAAACTGTCCGCCTCCCGCTGGGACATCTCGATCAGAGCGCGGAACTGGTCGCCCGAGGCCTCCAGAAGGTCGCGCAGAGCGTCCAGCGACGACTGGGAGGTTTGGCTGAGGTCGTTGGCGGCGCCGCGGGTCGCCGACAGATGCTCGACCAACTGGGCGCGCTGGCTCTCGACCTGGGCGGAGAAGTCCTCCTGGTCGGTGCGCAGGGCGTAGGCGGCGGCGACCAGCGCGGCGCGCTGTTGCCCCAAGCCCTCCTCGACGGATTGGATCTGTTCCGACACGCCGGAGCCGGCGTTTTCGAGACGGATCGTCTGACGCGCCAGGTCCTCGGCGGCGATGCGCGCGGCGTCCTGCGCCTCGCCGGCGGCGGCGGCTAGGTCTGCGGCGCGGGCCGCGAGGGCGGCCTCCGCCTCCCGCAACTGCGTCTGGGCCAAGTCGGAGGCGTCAGCGACCATGCGCGACTGCCGCTCGACAGCGTCGATGACGCCGGCGGCCTGGGTGTCGAGATGAACGCCAAGGGTCTGCATCTGGTCGCGCTCGCGGCCCAGCTGTTCGGCCAGACGCCGCGCCGTGCGGCCCGCGGTCTCGGCGGCCTCGTTGAGGCGCAGGGTCTCCTCCGCCAGGGCTTCGCGGAGCAGGGTCATGTCATTGCGCGCTCGCTCGGCGGCCAGGCCGGCATGATCGATGTCGCTGCGCAAGGACTGCAGCACCTCACCGGTCTGGCGAGCGGCCAGCGCCGTGGGCGCGACCAGGGCTTCGGCCAGCTCTCGGGCGCGCCGCGTCTCCGCCGCCAGGCCCGCGCCCTGACGGATCGCATGGGCCATCATGATGGCGAGACCGGCCGGAGCCAGCGCGATCAGGGTGTAGATGGCGATCCGCAGCGGATCGAGATCAGCCCCTCCGACGCCGAATTCATACGCCGCCCAGGAGGCGACGCCGCCGATCCAAAGGGCGGCCGCGACGCCGGCCATGACATAGGCTTGGCGGCCAGGCCCCGCCTCGGACACAGCCGTGGTCCGGACAGCGGGGGCCGTGGTGCGTTCGAAGGGCGAGAGCGGCTGTCCCGCGACCGCGGCCAGCTCCAAGGCGGCGCCCGAGTCGGGGACCGGCTCGACCGAAGGCTCTGCCACGATCGCGGCGCGCGGTTCTCGTTCCAGCGGCTCAGCGGCGGCGCGTTCTTCCGCCAGGCGCTGCTCTTCCAGCAGGCGGCGGCGACGACGTTCCGACATCGGGCGCTGAGGGTGCTCCTGGGGAATGCCCAGTTCGACGGCTGATTCCGGCTCGGTCGCGGTCGGCCCGAGCGCCTCCGCGCCGTCGATCGGCTGGACGGCGTCGTCCTCGGTTAGTTTCAGCGGCGGCCGATTACGGGATTTCATCAGGCGTCGAGCTCGATCCAAACGCGGCGATTAAACGCGCCGGACCTGACCCTAACGACTCAAGGTCGCGGGTCCAAGTCGCGCATCGCTCACAGTCGGCGAACGGAAAGCGAATCAGCAGTCGCGCTTGACTTCGGACACCAGGGTGGACGCCGGCGCCTCGGCGCGGCAATCGGCGGTGCGGCGCACCTCGCGGTCAGCCTGGCGGGGCGCATGGATATCGACGCCGAACTGGGACAGCACGGCGGCGGCCAGAAGGGCGATGAAGCCGGCGATCAATTCCACCAGCGCCTGCATCCCTGAACCCTTCTCCGTGCGCGCTTTCCCTGCGTATTCTATGCGCCTTTTTGGAGATCGTCACAATCCCGCCTCGCAAAGATTGACCCGGCGTGGCCTGCGTGGAACGGAGGAGGGGCGCTCCCCATCGCGCTGTCATGCGAATCGGGCAGGCAGGCTGAATGATCCATCAAGGCGACACCGACGACGGCAGCCTGCTGGCCCCCGGGCCGCGGATCTGGCGCAGCGCCATGGCGTCGCGGTTCGCGGTGCTGATGGAGAACGAAGCCTATTTCGACGCGCTGTCGTCCGCCCTGCAGAAGGCCGAGCGGTCGATCGTCATCCTGGGATGGCAGTTCGATCCGCGCACGCATCTGGACCCGGAGACCCGGCCCGGCGACAAAACCGCCGAGATCGGACACCAGCTGCGCATGCTGGTCAAGCGCAAGCCCGATTTGGACGTCCGGCTGCTGATCTGGAAATCGCCGCTGCTCATCGCCGCGTCCCAGGGCTTCTATCCGCATCGGGCCCAGCGCTGGTTCCGCAAGCGGATGGTCGAGTTCCGGATGGATTCGCCCGGTCCTATCGGCGCCTGTCATCACCAGAAGGTCGTGGTGATCGACGATCGGGTGGCGTTCTGCGGCGGGGGCGACATCTCAACGGACAGGTGGGACAGCGTCGAGCATCTGGACGGGGACCCCCGGCGCGCTCTGCCGAACGGCCTGATCTGCAAGGCGCGACACGAGGTCATGGCCGTGATGGACGGCCCGGCCGCGCGCGCCTTGGGAGACCTGGCGCGCGAGCGCTGGTTCCGCGCCACCTGGGAGCGGACGGTGCCGGACGAGGTCGAGACCGATCCCTGGCCGGACGGCGTGCCGGTTCACATGACGAACGTGCCGATCGGTATCGCGCGCACCGAGCCGACATGGGCGGGGCGGCGCGAGGTTCGTGAAAGCGAGGCGCTGCACCTGGAAACCATCCGCCGGGCCAAGACGCTGATCTATCTGGAGAACCAGTATTTCACTTCGCCCGTCATCGCCGCCGCCCTGGCGCAGCGGCTGGCCGAGGTGGACGGGCCAGAAGTGATCCTGGTCTCCACCGGCAAGAGCCCCAGCTGGTTCGACAGCCTGACGATGGACACGGCCCGCGCCGAGGTGTTGTACCGGCTGGAGCAGGCCGACGCCTACAATCGCTTCTTCGCCTTCAGTCCCCGGACCGCCGAGGGCGATCGCATCATCGTGCATGCCAAGGTGTCGATCATCGACGACCGCCTGCTGCGGATCGGCTCCACCAATCTGAACAATCGATCAATGGGCCTGGACACCGAGTGCGACATCATCGCCGAGCCCCGCGACGAGGAGGGACGAGCCGCCATCAGGGCGCATCGACACCACACCATCGGCCACTGGCTGGGGGTGTCGGGCGAGGACTTCGCGGCGGCGGAGGCCGTCATGGGCTCGGCCGGGGCGGCCATGGTCAGCTTCGGCCACGATCGCTTGACCCCGCTGGGCTCTGAGCCGCCAAACCGGCTGCAGCGGTTGATCGCCGAATGGCAGCTGGGCGATCCAGGCTCCTCGACCGACGCGTGGCGCCCGTGGAAGCGGTTGGCCCGCGCCCGGCGCACGCGCCCGGCCTCCGAGGGTGGTCAGGCGCCCGGCTGAACGATCTCGAAGTCGATCACCAGCGGCAGGTGGTCCGAAGCGATGCGCGCCAGGGGAGAGTAGGGCGAGGTCACGCCGGTTATGCGGATCTCCGGGCTGACGAAGCAATGGTCGATGCGGATCGCGGGGAAGGCGGACGGGAAGGTCTTCACCGAGGGTCTCAGCTTCAGCTGGCGCTGGCAGTCCTGCAGCTTTCTCGCCAGGGTCTGATACGGGCGGGTGATAGAGGTTGCATTGAAATCGCCCGCCAGCAGCGTCGGACCGTGGCAAGCGCCCAGCCAGCCCGCTCCGGCCAGGGCGGCGGCCTGCAGCCGCTGCTCGCGCGGCACCAGACCCAGATGGGTGTTGACGACATTCACCGACACGCCGCCGATCTCGATCTCGGACCAGATCGCGCCGCGGGGCTCCAGACCGGGAATCCCGGCGACCGTCGGCAGGGCGGCCGCGCGGATCAGCTTCTCCGGATGCGGGGTCATGATGGCGTCGCCGTAGAGTTCAGCCTCGACCCGCATGGCCGGATGGAAGCGCGAGGTCATGGCCAGCTTGTCGGCGATCGTCTGCGCCTGATCGATCCGATCGGTGCGCGCGCGGCCCACATCCAGTTCCTGCAGACAGACGATGTCAGGCTCGTGCTCGCCGATCACGGCCACGATGCGATCGACATCCAGCCGCCGATCGGTGCCGACGCAGCGATGAACGTTGTAGGTCAGGAGGCGGGGCATGGGTTCCCGAAAAGCGTGTCTTGGGGCGGAGCGCGGGGCCTTTTCGCCGACGAATGCGACCCGGACGCGACAACAGGGTTCAGAGCAGGACCAGATGGTCCGGCAATTCGTTGGGATTGCGGGCGCGCGGCGGAAAATGCTCCGCCAGCACTCGGCCGCATTGATCGATGGCCTGTTCGAAGCCGGCGACGGGCCGGCCTGCCTTCATCTCGCGGGTGAGGGCCGCGACCGCGTCGGCCCACACCGCCTGGTCGACCTTGGCGTGGATGCCCTCGTCGGCGATCAGCTCGACCTGGTGCTCATCCAGAGCGGCGAAGATCAGCACCGCGGTGCGTTCGGCCGTCACATGGACGCCGTGGGCCAGGAACTGCTGCATGGCCGCGCGACGCACGCGGGCGCGTCGCACGCCGCGCGGGGTCACCCCGCGGCGGACCACCGGAATGCGGGTGAGCAGGAACACCGCGACGAAGACCAGCGCCTGCGCCGCCGCATAGGCTCCCAGCGCCTGTCCGATGCTGAGGTCGCGGCCCGCGAGGTGGGCGGCCTCCCAGCCCTGTCCGACACCGGGCAGCCACGCCATGTCGAAGCCCAGCGGGATCACCAAGGCCGGCAGGATCAGGGCCGCCGCCGCCGCCCAAGCGAGGCTGACGTCGGCGTAGGACGAAACCCGACGCGCGACGACGCAGAAGATCTCCCCCGAGGTTCGCGCCTCGGCGGCGGAAATGGCGGCCGCGACCCGCGCACGGTCTTCATCGGTCAAGCGCATCACCATCCTCCCGAGGCGCCGCCGCCGCCGAAGCTGCCGCCGCCCCCGCCGAATCCACCACCGCCGAAGCCTCCTCCTCCGCCGCCCCAGCCGCCGCGCCCCGAGTTTCTCAGCGCCTCCGACGCGGCCCAGATCAGGATTGGGGCCACGCCGCTGCTGCGGTGACGCCGGCCGCCGGCGACGGAGCCGATCGCGCCCACGAACATGAACAGGAACACCAGCCCGATAGTGACGATGGGCGCTATGGGAACGCCGGGTTTCTCACTCTCGGCCGCCGCGGCGCGGGCCTGCGCTTCGGCGGGATCGAGCGAAAGCTGCGCGAGCAAAGCGTCGACCCCCCTGACGATGCCGGTTTCGTAATCCCCTTCCCGGAACGCCGGCAGTATCTGATTGTGGATCACCAAGGCCGAGAAGGCGTCGGTGAGGATCGGCTCCAGTCCATATCCGACCTCGATCCGCACCTTGCGCTCGTTCGGCGCGACGATCAGCAGGGCGCCGTTGTCGTTCTCGCCCTGGCCGATGCCCCAGGCGCGGCCGAGCTGATATCCGTAGTCCTCGATCTCCTGGTTCCGCAGGCTGCTCAAGGTGACCACGACCAGCTGGTCGCTGGAGTCGGCCTCCAGCGCCGCGAGCTTTTCGGTCAGCGCCTGTTCGGTCGCGGGGCTGAGCAGGTCGGCCTCATCGACCACGCGTCCGGTCAACGGGGGGAAGTCGAGCGTCGCTTGCGCCATGGCTGGGGGCGCGAGCAGCAGGACGGCGAAGAGGCCGAGCAGCAGGGCGGCGAGGTCAGGGCCCCGCCGCTTCAAGGCGGACAAGGCCGTCACTGGGCCGGCGGCGTCGCGCCGGGCGTGACGAGCGCCGCGTTTCCGCCCGGCGCCGACCCGGTGGACGGAGCGCCCAGATTGAAGTTCACCTGGGGCGCGGACTGCGCCTCCGCCGTGGCGGTGAACAGCTGCATCGGCTGGGCGCCCGCGTGGACGGTCTTGGCCCAAATAACGTTCGGGAAGGTGCGCAGGGTCGTGTTGTATTCGCGCACGGCCTCGTTGTAGTCACGACGCGCGATCGCGATGCGGTTCTCTGTGCCCTCCAGCTGAGACTGCAGCGCCAGGAAGTTCTGGTTGGCCTGGAGCTGCGGATAGGCCTCGACGGTGACCAGCAGCCGCGACAGAGCTCCGCTCAGCTGCCCCTGGGCCTCCTGGTACTGCTGGAAGGCCTGGGGATTGTCGAGATCGTCCGCGGAGATGTTGACCGAGGTGGCCCGTGCGCGGGCGTTGATAACGTCCGTCAACGTGGTGCGCTCCTGGATGGCCGCGCCCTGCACGGTGGCGACCAGGTTCGGCACCAGGTCGGCCCGGCGCTGGTACTGGCTCTGGACATCCGCCCAGGCCGCCTCGGCCCGCTCCTGCTGGGTCGGAATCGTGTTGTAGCCGCAGCCGGCCACGGCCGGCGTGATCACGAGCGCGGTCGTCAAGGCGAGCGCGCGAGCGTTAAGGCGAACCATGATCTCTCCCTGTCGGCGAAGCGCCGTCCAAAGGAGTATCGGCGCTCATAGGCAACGCTTCAAGCGTTCAGCGGCTCCGGAACGACGCCCGCCGCGCGGCAGGCGGCCGAATAGGTGTTGGCCAGCAGGCAGGCGATGGTCATCGGTCCCACGCCGCCGGGAACCGGTGTGATGCGAGCCGCCACCTCGGCCGCCTCGGCGAAGGCGACATCGCCCACGACCCGCGTCTTTCCTTCGGCCGCCTTCTCGGGGTCCTTTGACGGCACGCGATTGATGCCGACGTCGATCACCGTCGCGCCGGGTTTGATCCAGTCGCCCCGGATCATCTCGGGTCGGCCGACGGCGGCGACCAGAATGTCGGCGGTTCGGCACAGGGCCGGCAGGTCCCGCGTACGCGAGTGGGCGATGGTCACCGTGCAGCTTTCGGCCAGCAGCAACTGCGCCATCGGCTTGCCGACAATGTTGGAGCGGCCGACGATGACGGCGTTCAGGCCGGCCAGGTCGCCGAGTTGGTCCTTCAGCAGCATCAGGCATCCCAGCGGAGTGCAGGGAACCAGGCCGGGCAGGCCCACCGCCAAACGTCCGGCATTGACCACGTGGAAGCCGTCCACGTCCTTATCCGGGTCAATCGCATCCAGCACGGCGAAGGAATCGATATGCGCCGGCAGCGGCAGTTGCACCAGGATGCCGTGGATGCCGCCGTCGGCGTTCAGCTGCGCGATGAGGTCCAGCAGTTCCTCCTGGCCCGTCGTCGCAGGCAGCCAGTGGGTATCCGACCGCAGGCCGGCGCGCAGAGTCGTCTCGCCCTTGTTTCGCACATACAACTGGCTGGCCGGATCCGCTCCGACGATCACCACGGCGAGACCCGGCTTGATCCCGTGCGCCATCTCCAGCCGCTTGGCGGCCGCCGCCACCCGCTCCACCAGGGCGGCCGAAAAAGCCTTGCCGTCGACAAGCGTCGCGCGCGGGGACTGGGCCGACATGGGTGGCTCCGGAGCTGGGGAAATCGGATGGCTGCGATTTACAGCCGTCACGGTTCGGCGTCTATGATCCGCGTTCATATGGAGGAACCCCATGACGCGTCCGTCGATCGCCGCCTGCAGTGTGCTGGCTCTTCTCTGGGCGGTCGGACCCGCGCTGGCTCAAGAGCCCCTGCGGGTCGGGGCGGCGATCGAGGGCGCCCTGACCTCCGAAGACCCTGTCGCCGGCGATGACGCTTACCGTTATGACGAGTACGCCGTCCGGGCGGCGGCCGGGCAGCGGCTGGAGGCCGTGCTACGATCGGGCGATTTCGACGCCTATCTGGAGATCCGCGCCGAGGGCGCCGACGAGGTCCTGGCCGAGGACGACGACGGGCTGGGCGACGGCACGGACTCGCGGCTTCGCTTCACCCCGGACACGCCGGGCGTCTACATCCTGCGCGCGCGCACCCTGACGGGTCTCGAGGGCGGCGACTACACCCTGTCCCTCGGCGAGCGGGCGCGTCCACCCCGCGCGCCCCGGCCGACAGCCATCCGTCTCGGTCAGACGATCCAAGGCGAACTGGGCGAGCGGGATCCGGAACAGGACGACGGTGGACGCTATGATGCGTACGCGTTCCGCGCCTCCGCCGGCGAACGGCTGGTGGTCACGCTGGACTCTGAGGCCTTCGATCCGCTGGTGCGCGTGGGCCGGATGAATGGCCGGGACTTCGACGAACTGGCGCACAATGACGATGCGGGCGGCGGAGGGCTGAACTCGCGCCTCGTCTTCGTCGCGCCGTCGTCCGGCGAGTATATCATCCGCGCCACTGCTCTGAGCGACAGCGGGGGAGACTATGTCGTGGGTCTGGAACAGGCGCCCCCGCCGCCGCCGTCCGAGACGATCGCCATAGGCGACGACATCGAGGGCGCGCTGGGCGAGGGCAGCGGCCGGAACGACGACGGCCAACGCGCCGATTTCTACCGCTTCACAGGAACCGCCGGGCAGCGGGTGGCTGTGGAAATGACTTCCGACGACTTCGACACCTACCTGACGCTGCGCCGGCTGTCGGACAATGCGCTGGTGGCAGAGGATGACGACGGGCTGGGCGAGGGAACGGATTCCCGCCTAGTCCACACCCTCGACACGGACGGCGACTATCTGATCGAGGCGCGGGCGTTCAGCGAAGACGGGGAGGGCGACTACAGCCTCAGCTTGGCGGACATCCCGCCGCCGCCCCCGCCGACCGCCGCCGCTTTCGGCCAGACTGTCGAAGGGGAGATCGCCGACGACGATCCGCAGGGCGACGGCGGCAAGCGCTATGACGCCTACGTCTTCAGCGGCGTGGAGGGGCAGCGCATTCAGGTCATCATGCGCTCGGGGGATTTAGACGCCTATTTGGAGATCGGCGCGCCCGGGGACGATTTCTCGGCTCTCGCCAGCGACGACGACGGGCTGGCGGAAGGCACGGACTCGCGCCTGACCTTCACGCTGCCAGAAACCGGCGACTATGTCGTGCGCGCGCAGCCGCTGGATCCCGCAGGCCGAGGCCTATACGCGCTGGAGGTTCTGGATCGGGGGCCGGAGCCGAAGCCGGGCAGCATCATGGTGGGCGCCACGGCGCGGGGGACTCTGAGCGAGACCGACGCCGTAAGTGACGAAGGCGCTTATTTCGACGCCTATCGGTTCCAGGCCAAGAAGGACGAAAAGCTGCGCGTCACCATGGTGTCCAACGCCTTCGACGCCTTTATCGACCTAGGCGAGGACGGCGAGACGTTTGAGAGCCTGGCCAGCGATGACGACAGCCTGTCCGACACCCACGCTAGGCTCGACTGGACCGCGCCTGAGGACGGCGTCTACGTGGTGCGCGCCCGCGCCTATGGTCCGGGCCAGACCGGCGCCTACGCCCTTACCGTCGAGAGGCAGCCGGGCGCGGCCCGCGACGGACAAGCCGCCATAAGGGAGCCATGATCCAGCGCCCAGGCGGGCGGCTGATAAGCGTCAGCCGCCGCCGGCCGGGCCGCCATCACCGTGGGTGCGGGTGGGGCTGGGCGTGCCGACCGAGCCGCTTACCGGCCCCTCATGCCCGGCGTTTTCTTCGCGAGAGTGGGTCGCACCCTCCTGCAGGCGCCGGGTCGCCGGATCGGGTCCGACCTGGCCGCCCGGCCCGACGCCGCCCGCCTCCAGTTGATCCGCCTCGACGGGCATGCCGGGTGAACGCCCCGGCGCCACGCCCTTTGGCAGGGCGTCCTGGGCCGTTTGCTCCGTATCGCGTGTCATGGCGCTCGCCTCATCATTTCGACTTCGGTTCGGTGAAGTCCTCGGCCGTGTAGCCGTCGCGGGTGGCCGGGGTGTCGGCCGTTGCGACCTGCTGCGGGCTGGAGCCAAGCTGGGGCGCGGGGCCCTTGGCGCTCAGGTGACTCCAGGCCACCACAGCCGCGATGGCGACGACGACCACGCCGGCGATCAGCGGCAGGGTCAGGGCGGCCCGCTTCGGGCTCTTCAATCCGCGCGGGGTGTCCATACGGTCCTCCTCATGCCGGGCCGGCGCTCTGGCCGAGGTATTTGCGGACAGCCTCCACGCTGGGGCCGACGGCCTTCACCGCTTCACGGAGGCGATCCTCGGTGACGCCCAGGTCGTCGGTCCAGTAATCCACCTCGTAATCCTCGCCGACATTGATCCGACTACGGTCGGCGGGACCACGTTTCGTCCTGTCGTCGCCCATGGCTACTGTCCCGTGCCGAACCCGTCCGGGCCGCCTGCGCCTTCGGCGCCCTGGCCGCCGGTGGCCGGGGTCGCCGGCTGTTTCCCGGCGTCGTTCGTGTCGATCAGATCAGGGCGTTCCGCACCCTGGCCGCCGGCGTCCTCGGCGTCTTTGTTGGGCTGGGTCTGGTTGGCGTCGGTCATGACCGTTTCTCCCTTGTGATGAGAGAGCTAACCCCGCACGCCGCCGAGTGTTCCGAGCCGGCCGCTCCCCATCAGGACGAGGGCAACAGCCCTTGCGCGAACGGCCGATACAGGCCGGCCCGAACGCCGTCCGTGGCCCGCGCGATATCGGGCGCGAAGAAGTGGTCGCTGGCGTAGGGCGCCGCCGCCTGACGCACGACGGCGAAGACCTGCTCCAGCTGCGCCGACGTCCTCAGGGGACGATGGAATTCGATCCCCTGGGCCGCCGCCAGCAGTTCTATGCCCACCACGGTCGCCGCGTTCTCGGCCATGTCCAGAAGCCGGCGCGCCCCGTGGGTGGCCATGGAGACGTGGTCTTCCTGATTGGCGCTGGTCGGGACGGTGTCGACGCTGGCGGGATGGGACAGCATGCGGTTCTCCGCCACCAGGGCGGCCGCGGTCACTTGGGCGATCATGAAGCCGGAGTTCAGGCCGCTTTCCCGAACAAGAAAGGCCGGCAGTTCGCTCATTTTCGGATCGACCAAGATGGCGGTGCGTCGTTCGGAGATGTTGCCGATCTCGCACAGGGCCATGGCGATCTGATCTGCCGCGAAAGCAACGGGTTCAGCGTGGAAGTTGCCGCCCGAGATGACATCGCCGTCGTCGATGAAAACGAGCGGATTGTCGGTCACCGCATTTGCTTCCCGCTCCAACGTCGCCGCCGCATTGCTCAGCAGGTCGAGGACGGCGCCCATGACCTGGGGCTGGCAGCGCAGGGAATATGGATCCTGGACCTTGGCGCAGTCGTCCCGGTGGCTGTCGCGGATGGCCGATCCACTCATGAGCTCGCGCAGCCGCGCCGCCACGGCGATCTGGCCCGGCTGGCCGCGCAGGGCGTGGATGCGGGGGTCGAACGGGGCGTCGGAGCCCTTCAGCGCATCGGCCGAAAGGGCGCCGGCCGCGACGGCGGCGGCGAACACGGCCTCGGTGGCGAAAAGCCCCGCTAGGGCCAAGGCGGTGGAGCATTGGGTGCCGTTCAGCAGGGCGAGGCCTTCCTTCGGACCCAGCGTCAGCGGCCGGAGGCCGATCTTCGCCAGGGCCGCCTCGGCTTCGAGCGCCTCGCCATCCACGCGCGCCTCTCCGACGCCGATAAGCACGCAGCTCATGTGCGCCAGCGGCGCCAGATCGCCCGAGGCCCCCACCGATCCCTTGGACGGGATGCACGGCAAGACCTCGGCGTTGACAAGGGCGATCAGCGTCTCGAGCGTTTCTCGCCGAACGCCCGAGGCGCCGCGCGCCAGGCTGGCGATCTTCAGCACCATCAACAGGCGGGTGACGTTTGCGGAGAGCCACGGGCCGACGCCGCAGGCGTGACTGAGCACCAGGTTTCGCTGCAGCGTTTCTAGGTCGCCCGGGGCGATGGAGGTGCTGGCCAGCAGGCCGAAGCCGGTGTTCACCCCGTAGACGGTGCGGCCCTCGGCCACAATGGCGGCGACGGTCGCCGCGCCCTTCTCGACGTCCGCCCAGGCGGCCTCCGTCAGCGTCACGTGGACGGGGCCGTCCAGCACCGCGCGCAGCTGGGCCAGGTTCAGCGGCTGATCGCCTATGGTAAGGGTCGTCATCACTCAGGCCTTCAGGCTGGGCAGGTTCAGGTGGTGTTCGCGTGCGGCGTGCCGGGCGATGTCGTAGCCTGCATCGGCATGGCGCATCACGCCCGTGGCCGGATCGTTCCAAAGGACGCGCTCCAGACGTTTCGCCGCCTCGGGCGTGCCGTCGGCGACGATGACGACGCCGGAATGCTGGCTGTAGCCCATGCCCACCCCGCCGCCGTGGTGGAGGGAAACCCACGAGGCGCCCGACGCGGTGTTCAGCAGCGCGTTCAGCAGCGGCCAGTCGCTGACGGCGTCCGACCCGTCCGTCATCGCCTCGGTCTCGCGGTTCGGGCTGGCGACCGAGCCCGAGTCCAGATGATCCCGCCCGATAACGACTGGAGCCGACAGCTCGCCGGCCGCCACCATGTCGTTGAACATCAGCCCGGCGCGGTGCCGATCACCCAGACCTATCCAACAGATACGAGCGGGAAGGCCTTGAAAAGCGATGCGTTCGCTCGCCATGTCCAGCCACCGGTGCAGACCGGGGTTGTCGGGGAACAGCCGCTTCATGGCCGCGTCGGTCTTGCGGATGTCTTGCGGATCGCCGCTCAGCGCCGCCCACCGGAACGGACCGATCCCCCGGCAGAACAGCGGGCGAATATAGGCGGGCACGAAGCCGGAAAAGTCGAAGGCGTTCGCGACGCCCTGGTCGAAGGCGACTTGGCGGATGTTGTTGCCGTAGTCGGTGACGGGCACGCCCATGGCTTGGAAGTCCAGCATGGCCTTTACGTGTCGCACGATGGACTCGCGCGCCGCCGCCTCCACCTCGGCGGGCGCGCTTTGCCGCTTGTCCTCCCACTGGGCGACGGTCCAGCCTTGCGGCAGGTAGCCGTGGACGAGGTCGTGGGCGCTGGTCTGGTCGGTGACGAGATCGGGCCGCGCGCCGCGCCGGACCAGTTCAGGCAGGACATCCGCCGCATTGCCCAACAGCCCGACGGATGTGGGTTTCTTGTTAGACTTGGCCTGCTCCATCAGGGTCAGGGCCTCGTCCAGCGTCTCGGCCATGACGTCGAGGTAGCGGGTCTTCAGCCGCATCTCCATCCGGCTGCGCTGGCACTCCACCGCCAGGCAGGAGGCGCCCGCCATGGTCGCGGCCAGCGGCTGGGCGCCGCCCATGCCGCCCAGGCCCGCCGTCAGTATCCACTTGCCCGACCAGTCGCCGCCGTGGTGCTGGCGGCCCGCCTCCATGAAGGTCTCGTAGGTGCCCTGAACGATGCCCTGGGTGCCGATGTAGATCCACGAGCCTGCCGTCATCTGGCCGTACATCATCAGCCCCTTGCGATCGAGCTCGCCGAAATGCTCCCAGGTCGCCCATTTGGGCACCAGGTTGGAGTTGGCGATCAGCACGCGCGGCGCGTCGGCGTGGGTGCGGAAGACGCCGACCGGCTTGCCCGACTGGACCAGCAATGTCTCGTCGGCCTCCAGCGTCTGCAGCGCCTCAACGATGCGGTCGAAAGCGGCCCAGTCGCGCGCCGCCTTGCCGATGCCGCCATAGACGACCAGATCCTGCGGCCGTTCGGCGACCTCGGGATCGAGGTTGTTCATCAGCATCCGCATCGCCGCCTCCGCGGCCCAGGTCCTGGCGGTCTTCTCGGGCCCGCGCGGGCTGCGGATTATGCGGTCGTTCGGCGTGGTCATCGGATTGTCTCGGCGAAGGCGATGCAGGCTTGGAGGATGCGGCGCAGATGGCCGCGCATGGGCTCTGCTCCCTTGGGCTCGTAGGGGCTGGGCCAGGTCTCGGACGACAGCGGCCCGGCTGGATCGAGCATGTAGCCCCGGTCCGCCAGCTCCATTTGGATCGCGTGGACGCCCGACGCTGGCCGACCGTAGTAGCGGGTCGTCCATCCGCCTCGAAAGCGGCCGTTGGTCACCTGGCTGAGCCCGCTTGCCGCGCAGGCTGCTTCAACCGATCGGGTCAGTTCAGGCGCGCAGGTCGCCCCGCCGTTGTCGCCGATGTTGAACTGCGGCAGTTCGCCGTCGAACAGGCGTGGCACCCTCGAGCGTATGGAATGGGCGTCGTACAGCACGACGGGGCCTTTCCCGCGCAGCCGTTCGATCTGTTCCAACAGGGAAGCATGATACGGATCGAACCAGGTCGTGCGCCGTTGCTCGATCTCGGCCGCGTCCGGCGCCTGGCCGTTTCGATACAGCGGCTCGCCGTCGAAGGTTTCTATCGGACAGAGGCCCGTCGTGGTCATGCCGGGATAGAGGGAGGCGCCGGAGGGGTCGCGGTTCACGTCGATGACGCTGCGCGAGATCGAGGTCCGCACCAGGGTCGCGCCCATGTCCACTGCGAAGTCGTACAACCGGTGCACCCACCAGTCCGCGTCCTTCCGGGCCAGCCAGGGCGAGGTCAAGCGCGCCTCGATGTCGGCGGGGATGTCGGTCCCGGTGTGCGGCAGGCCGATCACCAGCGGCGCCGAACCCTCCTGAATGGTCAGCCAGTCGTGGGTCATCGGCCTCCCTCGCCAAATCGATGCATCATGGTATGTCTAGACATATTGATCGCAACCGACGGGGACTGTCCAGTGACGCCGAAGCCGCACGCCGTGGATCGCACCCTCTGGTTCCGGACGGCCCTGCTGCCCCAGGGCTGGGCCGACGACGTCAGGGTTTCCATCGCCGACGGCCGCATTCGGGCGATCGAGGCGGGTGTGGCCCGAGGCGAGGACGCGGGCGGCGACGTCGCTCTGCCCGGCGTCGCCAATGTGCACAGCCACGCCTTTCAGCGAGCCATGGCGGGACTGACCGAGGCGCGCGGGCCGACGGACGATGACTTCTGGACCTGGCGCGAGCTGATGTACCGTTTTCTCGACCGGGGCGGACCTGACGAGATCGAGGCCATCACCGCCCTGGCCTTCATGGAGATGCTGGAAGGCGGCTTCACCCGCGTCGCCGAGTTTCACTATCTGCACAACGACGCGGCAGGCGCCGCCTACGCCGACCGGGCCGAGATCGCCGGCCGCATCGTGTCGGCCGCCCGCGAGACGGGGATCGGCCTGACCCTCCTGCCGGTTTTCTATGCCCACGCAGGCTTTGGCGGTCAGGCGCCGGCGCATGGCCAGCGCCGGTTCATCAACGACCTGGACGGCTTCGCCGACCTGGTCGGACGCTGCCGGGCGCTGTGCGTGGAGATGCAAGGCGCCGTGGTCGGCGTCGCGCCGCACAGCCTGCGCGCCGTGACGCCGCGCGAACTGGCGGCCATGCCCGCGCTGGCCGCCGACGGTCCCATCCATATCCACGTGGCCGAGCAGACGAAGGAGGTTGACGACTGCCTGGCCTGGTCTGGCGCGCGCCCGGTCGAATGGCTGCTGGCCAATGCCCCGGTCGACCCGCGCTGGTGCCTGATCCACGCCACTCATGTAATCGAGCCGGAATGGCGCCACGTGATCGAGCGCGGCGCCGTGGTCGGTCTGTGTCCCATCACCGAAGCGAACCTGGGCGACGGCGTCTTCCCTGCCGCCGCCTTCTCTCGCGCCGGCGGAAGGTTCGGCGTGGGTACGGATTCCAACGTGCAGATCGGCCTCTCGGATGAGTTGCGAATGCTGGAGTACAGCCAGCGCCTGGTTCGGCGCGGCCGAGCACAGATGGCTGAATCCGGCCGCTCGACAGGGCGCGCGCTGTTCGAGCAGGCGCTGGCGGCGGGCAGTCAGGCCTGCGGCGTCGACGCGAGCCTCGCGGTCGGCGCGTCGGCCGACATCGTCGCCCTGGACGCCACGCGTTCGGCCTTCGCCGACCGACGCGGCGACTCCGTGCTGGACAGCTGGATATTCGCCGCGCCCCGCGGCTCGGTCGCTGACGTCTGGTGCGCGGGCGAACAGGTCGTGCGGGACGGGCGTCACATCGCGCGCGAGCGGGTGGAGGCGCGCTATCGCCGCGCCCTGGCCAAGGTGCTGGGATGACGCTGGCGGAGCCGCTGCACCGGCGCATCTACGCCGACCTGGAACGACGGATCCTGTCGGGAGACTGGGCGCCCGGCCAGCGGATTCCGTTCGAGCACGAGCTGACCGCCAGCTACGGCTGTTCACGCATGACGGTGAACAAGGCGATTTCCGAACTGGCGGGCAGGGGTCTGGTCACGCGGCGCCGGCGTGCGGGCACCTTCGTCGCCCAGCCGAAGGCGCATGCGGCCGTTCTCGCCATTCCCGACCTGCGCGCCGAGGTCTTGGAACGCGGTCAGAGCTACGGCTATCAGCTGCTCGAACGTGTCGAACGGTCGGCGACGACGCCGGAAGAGGCGGAGCTGGCGGCCGAAGGGCGGCTGCTGGATCTCGCCTGCCTGCACAGCGCGGATGGAACGCCGCTGGCTTTGGAGCGCCGGATCATCGCCCTGGCGGCGGCGCCCGAGGCGGCCGAGGTCGACTTCCACATCATTCCCCCGGGAACATGGCTGCTGGACGCCGCGCCCTGGACTGAGGCCGAGAATCGTATCGCCGCCGTCGAGGCGGACGCGCACGACGCGCGTCTGCTCGGCCTTGCGACCGGCGCCGCCTGTCTGCGCGTCGAACGGCGCACCTGGCGCGACCGGCAGGGGGTCACGCGGGTCTGGCAGACCTTTCCCGGCGAGCGCTACGATCTGGTCGCCCGCTTCTCTTCCGTTGGAGATCGTCGATGAAGGTCGACCGCCTGCTGATCGACTGTCACGTCGCCACGATGAACGAGGGCGCCCCCTACGGGGCGGTCCACGACGGGGCGATCGCCATCCGCGATGGCCGGATCGCATGGGTGGGCGCGCGCCACGGCATGCCCGACGTCGATGCGGCCGAGGTCGAACGCCTCGACGGCCGCTGGGTCACGCCGGGCCTGATCGACTGTCACACCCACCTGATCTTCGGCGGCGACCGGTCGGCCGAGTTCGAACAGCGGCTGGGCGGCGCCACCTACGAGGAGATCGCGCGCGCCGGCGGCGGGATCCTCGCCTCTGTGCGCGCCACGCGCGAGGCATCGGAGGATGACCTTTTCGCCTCGGCCATGGTTCGGCTGGAAGGGCTGAAGGCGACCGGCGTCACCGCGGTGGAGATCAAGTCCGGCTACGGCCTGGACCGTGACAGCGAACTGAAGATGCTGCGCGTCGCCCGAAGGATCGGGCGCGAGGGCGGCGTGCGCGTGCGCACCAGCTACCTGGGCCTCCACGCCCTGCCGCCTGAATACAAGCCTGACCGCAAGGCCTATGTCGATCTGGCGGTGGACGAGATCCTGCCGGCCGCGCATTCGGAGGGGCTGGTCGACGCGGTCGACGCCTATTGCGAGCCCATCGCCTTTTCCACGGACGAGGTGGCCCGCCTGTTTGACAGGGCCAAGGCGCTGGGTTTGCCGGTCAAGCTGCACGCCGATCAGCTGTCTGACGGAGGCGGCGCGGACCTTGCCGCCCGCTACGGCGCCTTGTCGGCCGATCACATCGAACACACGACCGAGCGCGGGGTGCGGGCGATGGCCGAGGCGGGCGTCGTCGCCGTGCTGCTGCCCGGCGCCTATCTGATGCTGCGAGAGACCAAGGCGCCGCCGGTCGACCTGCTCCGTCGCCACGGCGTGCGAATGGCGGTCGCCACGGACTGCAACCCCGGCACCTCGCCGCTCGCCTCCATGACCGCCGCGCTGAACCTGGCCTGTGTGCAGTTCCGCCTGACGCCCGAGGAGGCGCTGTCGGGGGCGACGCGAAACGCCGCCCGAGCGCTGGGTCTGGCGGACCGTGTGGGGCGCATCGCCGCCGGCCTGGCCGCGGACTTGACGGCGTGGGACATCGTTCGCCCGGCTGAACTCGCCTATTGGCTGGGCAAGCCGATCCAGTGCCGAAGATGGATCCAGGGAGCGCCTCTTTAGGTTGCAACTTGGCGAATCCTAATCATAGATTGTCACTATGTCGGGTGGACAATCAGAGGCTGTCGATGCGTTCATCGCCCATTGGTCCCGCGCCCCTATAAGCGAGCGCGCGCACTACCAGACCTTCATCATCCAGCTGTGTCGCCTGATCGGCGCCCCGGCGCCGGACGATGAACGAATGGGCGACCTCGACTACTGCTTCGAACGCCCCGTCAGGTTCCGGCACGAAGACGGGAGCGGCCACCCCGGCTACATCGATTGTGCGAAGCGCGGCTGCTTCGTCCTTGAAGCGAAGCAATCGATGAAGCGCCGCGACGGCGGCGTCTTTGATCCGGCCGTTCAGCTGGCGCTGTTCTCGCAACCGGTCGCGCGCAAGCGGAAGCCGTCGCAGGACGCGCTGGACCGGCTGATGCGCGCCGCCAAGCGCCAGGCGGAATCCTACGCGAAGGCGCTGGATGAATGGCCGCCCTTCCTGGTGATCGTGGACGTGGGCCATGCGATCGAGCTCTGGTCCGATTTCGCGCGGCAGGGAAAGGGCTATACTCAGTTCCCCGACCGGGCACGATATCGGATCACTCTGGACCAGCTGCGCGAGCCGGAGGTGCGGGATCGGCTGCTCAGGGTCTGGACGGATCCGATGAGCCTGGACCCGTCGGCGAAGATCGCCGAGGTGACCACGGACATCGCCGCCCGGCTGGCCTGGCTGGTCCGTTCTATACGCAGCCGCCTGCGCCGGGAGGATGACGACCGCGCGACGCGGGCGGCGCACGCCAACCGCACCGCCATGTTCGTCATGCAGTGCATCTTCGCCATGTTCGCCGACAGCGTGGGGCTGATCGAGGAGCGGGGCTTCCAGGTTTTCCTCGAATCTTATCGCGGCAAGGCGGACCGTTTCCACGAGGCGGCGCGCGTCTTCTTCCGCACCATGGACCAGGGCGGCCACTGCCTGGCCACCCAGCAGCGGATTCGTCGTTTCAATGGCGGGCTGTTCCGCAACGTCGACCCGTTGCCGGTGACCGAGGCGGAGCTCGAGGCGCTGATCGCCGCCGCCAAATGCGACTGGAGCCTGGTGGAGCCGGCGATCTTCGGCGGCCTGCTCGAACAGGCTCTCGACCCGGCGGAACGCTCGGAACTGGGCGCGCACTATACCCCCGCCAGCTATGTGGAGCGGCTGATCGAGGCGACCGTGATGGAGCCTCTGCGGAGCGACTGGGAAGCGGCTGAGGCCCAGGCGATCGGGCTCTACATCGCCGGCGACGTGACCGGCGCTCGACGCATGGTGCGGGACTTCCACGACCAACTGTGTCGCGTTCGCGTGCTGGACCCGGCGTGCGGCACCGGCAACTTCCTCTATGTCGCCATGCGGATGATCAAGACCCTGGAAGGCGACGTGCTCAGCGTCCTGACCGAAATGGGAGAGTCGCAGGGCTTTCTCGACCTCGAGGGTCACGTGGTCAGTCCGGAGCAGTTCTATGGACTGGAGAAGAACAACTACGCCGCCTGGATCGCCGAAGTCGTCATGTGGATCGGCTATCTCCAGTGGCATTTCCGCGTCTTCGGCGACGCCAAGCCCTCCGAGCCGATCCTCAACGACTTCAAGCGGGTCGAATGCACCGACGCCTTGATCCGATGCGCGCGGATAGAAGTCGCCCGAGTGCGGGAGGAGGGCGCGGAGGGCTTGTTCCTGCAGACGTCAGAGCGGGAGGTGGAGCGCTATGTCGATCCTCGCCCGACTCCCTGGCCTTCGGTGCATTTCATCGTCGGCAATCCGCCCTTCATCGGCGGCAAGGACCTGCGCGCCGAACTGGGCGACGGCTATGTCGAGGCTCTGGCGGCCATAAGGGGCGGGCGCTTTCGGTCCGCCGACCTCGTCACCGCCTGGTGGGACAGGGCGGCCGAAATCCTGACGGACAAGGGCTCCATCCTGCGCCGCTTCGGCTTCATAACCACCAACTCCATCACCCAAACCTTCTCGCGCCGAGTGATCGAGCATCACCTGCAGCGCCATCCGCCCCTGCGCATCGTCTTCGCGGTGCCTGACCATCCCTGGGTCGTGGGGCAGGGGCGCGCGGATGTGAGGATCGCGATGTCGGTCGTGGAGCGCGGCGCGCCCGACGGGCAGGGGCGATGGCTGAAGGTGAAAAGCGAAGCCGGTTTGAACGGCGACCATCCCCGACTGACGTTCGAGGAGCGCCAGGGGATGATCGGCGCGGACCTGATGATCGACACCGGGCTCAGGCGCGCTGTCCCGCTGAGAGCCAACTCAGGACTGGCGCATAGGGGCGTGCAGTTGATGGGCGCGGGCTTCCTGGTGATGCCGCAGCGTGCTCAGGCGCTACTGGCCAGTTCAGACCCGGAGGCGTCATCGCCAATCAAAGTCTATCGCAATGGACGGGATCTGGCCAATCGGCCTCGCGGTCTGATGGCGATAGATCTGTTCGGCTGGGACGAAGCTCAGGCGCGGCGACAGCACCCCCTGATCTATCAGCACCTGCTGGAGACCGTTAAGCCCGAGCGGGACCGCAACAACCGCGCGACCTACCGCGACAACTGGTGGATCTTCGGCGAGCCGCGCAGGGAACTTCGCGACGCCATGGCCGGCCTGGATCGTTGCATCGTGACCGTCGAAACCGCCAAGCATCGCTGGTTCCGGTTCCTGGACGCCGACGTTCTGCCCGACAACAAACTGGTGGTGATCGCCAGCGACGACCCTGTGGTTCTCGGCGTCCTGTCTTCGCGCCAGCATCGCGCCTGGTTTGCAGCCAATGCGGGGCGGATAGGCGAATACGAACGTGAGGCGGTCTATGTGAAGGGCGCCTGCTTCGACTGTTTCCCCTTCCCCGACATCGACCCCGTGCTTGCGGCGGAACTGGGCGCGGTGGCTGAGGAACTAGACTCCACGCGGGCCTCGGCCATCGAGCGCCACCCGGCGTTGACCATGACCGGCCTGTACAACGCCCGCGCGCGATGGGTGCAGGAAGAGTCGCTGACGCCTAGTGAGCGGGATGTGCATGAGACTGGCCGTATCGGGGTGCTGGATCACCTGCATCGCCGGATCGATCGCCTGGTCGCAAAGGCGTATGGCTGGCCGGAGGACCTGCCGGACGCGGCGGTCGTGGAGCGCCTGATCGCCCTGAGCAGGGCTCGCTCGGATGATGAGGCGCGCGGCGTGATTCGCTTCCTGCGCCCATCGTATCAGGCCCGCCGCCAGCCGAGGACCGCCGGTCCGCGTCAGACCGAGTCCCTGCCCATGGCGGAGGCGCCGCTCCCGGCCTTGCCGGACGAGCCTGGACCCTTGGCGTCCACGCTGCTTTCCATGCTTCGCAGACGCGGCGTGCCGATGCGGCCGGATGCCTTGGCGGCCGCTTTCAACGGCCCGCCGGTCCGCAAGCGCAGGAAGATTCAGCATACTCTGGCGGTGCTCGCCGCGTCTGGCGCGGTGCAGCGATCCGAACAAGGCTGGTTCGCGCCTCGCCGGCTCGTATGAAGCGACGCTTGTCGGGCTACCTCCTCAGAGAGGACGGTTGCCGCACCGAGCCATTTCAGGCCCGTCGGGCGCTTTGGCTTGGGTTCAGGCGGCACCCCGGCGGCGAGGCGACCAGCGCGCGGCTCTCAACGCCGCCGGGCCGGTGATGCCGCGCATCAAGCCTGGCTGACGCCCATCGCCTTCATCAGGGCGTCACGGACGGCGGATTCAGTGAAGGGTTTCTGAATGGTGGGGTTGCCGCGCCATTCGTCCGGCAGCCCGCCTTCGCCATAGCCTGTGGAGAAGACAAAGGGCACGCCGCGCGCCCTCAGCGCCTCCGCCACGGGGAAGACTTGACGGCCGGCGACGTTGACATCCAGAAGCGCGGCGTCGAGGTCCGTCGTGTCGCGCGCCATCGCCTCGCCGTCATCGATATTGGACGCCGGGCCGACGGGGGTGCAGCCCATGTCTTCCAGGATGGTCTCCAGAAGCATCGCCACCAGGGACTCGTCCTCGACGACCAGGACACGCCGTCCATTCAGGGGCTGGGTCATGACGCGTCTTCCCTATCAAGCGGAACCGTCAGCTCCGCGATCAAACCGTCAGCGGCGTAGACCAGTTCGATCTCGCCCGCCAGATCGTGGCGAATGTTTCGCTCGATCAAGCGACTGCCGAAGCCTCTTCTGTCCGGTTCCGAAACCCTGGGGCCGCCGATCTCTCGCCACGTCAGCTTGAGCCGGGGCGCGCGCTGGTCGGCCAGGGCCCAATCGACGAACAGGCGACCCTCCGGCAGCGATAGGGCGCCGTACTTCGCCGCATTGGTCGCCAGCTCATGGAAGATCATCCCCAGAGACAGGGCGATCGGCGGCTCCAGCGCCACGCCGGGGCCGTTCAGGCTGATGCGGGCGGCGCCGTAGGCTTCGGTCTCATGCTCCAGGATGGCGCGCAGGTCGGCGCCTTCCCAGTGGCTTTGGGTCAGCAGATTATGGGTGTGGGACAGGGCCATGATCCGGGACTGGAAGGTCTCGGCGAAGCTCGCGGGATGCTGGTGCGAACGGGCGGTCTGGATAGCGATCGACTGCACGGTGGCTAAGGTGTTCTTCACCCGGTGGTTCAGTTCGTCGATCATCAGCTTCTGGCGCTGCGCCGCCAGGACGTTGTCGGTTACGTCGTAGCCCTGGACGAAGATGCCGATGACCGAGCCGGCTTCGTCCCGGACCGGCTGGTAGATGAAGTTCAGATAGACGTTCTCCTCCAGGCCATCCGGGGTGCGTTGCAGCCGGACGAGGCTCTCACGCCCTTCATAGGGCTCGCCGGTGGCGAAGACGCCGTCGAGGAACTCATAATAGCCCTGGCCCACGAGCTCCGGCAGGCCTTCGCGAACGGTGAGGCCCCTGACGTCGCGATGACCGATCAACTGCTGATAGGCTGTGTTGTACATCTGGAAGACGTGTTCCGGGCCGTTCAGGATGGCGACGAAGCCCGGCGCCTGCATGAACATTTCGACCAGCCGGTTGCGTTCGCTGGCCAGTCGGACGTTGTCTTCCTGCACATGATGAGCGCGCTCGAGGATGGCGCCGCCCAAGATGGCGTCCAGCGCCGTCATCGGGCGGCGTGGATCGGCGGCGGCCTGCTGAAGGTCGGTGATGTCGACGGTGTGCTGGAGCAGGAGCACGACCTCGCCGTCGGCGTCGAGGATCGGAATATGGGTCGCGCTCCACAGCCGATCCTCGAGTTCCACCCGGCCGTCTGGGCGAGGTCGCGGGATCGCGAACCGGACCATGGCCAGATGGTCCTGCTGACGGGTGTCCCGGGCGCGCTCGAGCGAGGCCTTCACGCGCCGCACATTCTCGTAAGCCTCTTCGCCGCCCCCGGAATCGAAGGCGCCGAAGAGCGGCTGGCCGACGATGTCTTCGCGGCGAGAGGAGGTGACCTCCAGGTAAGCACGGTTGGCGCCGGCGATCGTCAGGTCGGGCGTCAGGATCACATATGGGTTGGGCGAGGCGTCAAAGACCAAAGCCAGGTCGATGGCCCCACCTCCCGATGTACTCAGATGTTTCAATACGCACCCCGCGCCCAACGGCTCCTCCAACGCCCGAGCTGGGGGAAGGTTCGCCGCCGTACACTCCGTTTGCGCCTTATCGTCCTTGGCGTGTCAAAAGAATTTGCTAAGCACCGGGCATGACTTTCGCCGGCGTCTTCGCCACCCTCTCGCTCATGACCGCGCCCATCGACAACCCCGTCCAGCCGCAGACGCAGGTCGCGCAGGGCGTGCTGCAGGGGCGAAGCGAGGAGGGCGTGGCCTCCTATCGCAACATTCCCTATGCGGCGCCGCCGGTGGGTCCCCAGCGCTGGCGGCCGCCACAGGCGCCCCCCGCCTGGCGAGGCCGCAGAGACGCGACCGCCTATGGCGCGATCTGCATCCAGCCGCCGGCGGGCGGCGATCCGGGCGTGGGTCCGCCCCCCGCCAGCGAAGACTGCCTGAACCTGAACGTGTGGACGACGCAGGCGTCGGCCGCCCGTGCGCCGGTGATGGTCTGGATCCACGGCGGGGCGCTGAACAACGGGTCGGGGACCGCGGCGCTCTATGACGGCGGGCCGCTGGCGAAGCGGGGCGTGGTGGTCGTCACGCTGAACTACCGCCTGGGCCGACTGGGCTTCTTCGACCACCCCGCCCTGGCGGCCGAGCGCCCGGAAGGCGAGGCGGCGGGCAACTACGGCCTGATGGACGTGATCGCGGCTCTGGAATGGGTGAAGGCGAATATCGGCGCCTTCGGCGGCGATCCAGGCAATGTCACGGTGTTTGGAGAGTCGGCGGGCGGGGCGCTGGTCAATCGCCTGATGATCGCGCCTCCGGCGAGAGGGCTCTTCCACAGGGCCATCGTTCAATCGGGTTTGGGGCGGGAGTTGCAGACGCCGCTGGACCGGCCCGGCCCCGGCGGGACGCCTTCGGCCAGGCAGAGGGGAAAGGCGTGGGCGGACGGCGTTGGGCTGAACACGGCGGCCGATCTTCACGCTGCCCCGCCGGAGACCTTCCTGACGCCGGCGCCCGTCTTCGCCAACGGCGACCTGACGCTGATCGACGGTCAGGTGGTCACCGACCGGGTCGAAGCCGCCTTCGCGGCCGGGGAGCAGGCGCCGGTTCCACTGCTGATCGGCTCCAACAGCGCCGAGTTCTGGTGGATCCGCCCGACGGACGCGTCCGGATACGGCACGATCGACGACGACATGACCTGGCTGGAGCGCGCCGAGGCGGTTCAGGCCTACGGCGGGGTGACGGCCTTTGACGCGCAGGTCGTCACCGACCTGGTGTTTTCAGAGCCGGCGCGCCGGCTGGCGCGGCTGCACGCGGCGGCGGGGCGCCCGGCCTATCTCTATCGCTTTGACGTGAGTTCTCCGGCCAATCGCGAACCGCACCAGGGGGCGAGCCATGCGGTGGAGCGGCCCTATGTGATGGGCCACCTGGGCATCCTTCCCTATCCGGCGGAGGAGCGGGACCGGAAGGCGTCCGAGGCGATGATGGGCTACTGGGTCGCCTTCGCCCGCAGCGGCGACCCCAACGGCGGCGGACGGCCGGCCTGGCCCCGGGCGACGCCGGACACGAAACGGCTGCTCAACTTCGGCAACGAGGGCCCGGCGGTGATCGACATTCCGTTCAACGAGCGGCTGGACATCCTCGAGCGGTTCCGCACGCGGCCGAGGCGCTGAGCCTCAGCCGGCGGACATGTTGGCCGCCGACTGCTTCTCCTTCAAGGTGACAAGCTCCTCGGCCATGGTGGGGTGGACGGCGCAGGTGGCGTCCCACTGGGCCTTGGTCAGGCCGGCCTTCACGGCGATGGCGGCCAACTGGATCATCTCCGGGCTTTCCGGGCCGACGATATGGACCCCGACGACGCGCTGGCTTTCGGCGTCGACCACGAGCTTCATCAGCACACGCTCGTCCGAGCCGGTGAAGGCGTACTTCATGGGGCGGAAACGGGTGACGTAGACATCGACGCCCTTGGCGCAGGAGCGACGCGCCTCGGCCTCGGTCAGGCCGACGACGCCGGCAGGCGGCTGGCTGAAGACCGCGGTGGCGACGGCCTCGTAGTCGAAGTGCTGGGGATTGTCGCGGAAGACCGTCTCGTGGAAGGCGACCGCCTCCCGAATAGCGACGGGGGTCAGGTTCATCCGGTCGGTCACGTCGCCGATGGCCCAGATGTTGTCGGCAGTCGTCCGTGAATAGGGATCGACCTTGATCGCGCCTTCATCGTTCAACTCGACGCCCGCCGCTTCCAGGCCCAGGTCCTTGACGTGGGGGATGCGGCCGGTGGCGAACATCACCACGTCCGCCTCCAGCTTCATGCCATTCTCGAGGTGGTTGACCAGGCCGGTCTCGGTCTTCTCGATCGAGCTGTGCTGGCAGCCCAGGACGACCTTCACCCCACGCTTCTCGATCTCGCCCGCCAGGTGAGCGCGCACGTCGTCATCGAAGCCGCGCAGGATGTTCGGGCCGCGATAGATCAGGGTGGTCTCGACGCCCAGGCCCGCGAAGATGCCGGCGAACTCCACCGCGATATAACCGCCGCCGGCGATCAGGATGCGCTTCGGCAGTTCGGGCAGATGGAAGGCCTCTTCCGAGGTGATGGCGTGTTCGATGCCGGGCAGGGACTCGGGCTTCCACGGACGGCCGCCGGTGGCGATCAGGATCTTCTCGGCGGTGACGGTGCGGTTCTTGCCGACGATCTCTACGGTGTGAGCGTCCTTCAGAACGGCGCGGCCGTGGATCAGTTCGACGCCGGCCTTGCCGAGGTTGGCGGCGTAGATGCCGGACAGGCGGGCTATCTCGACGTCCTTGGCCTCGAGAAAGGTGGGCCAGTCGAACTTGGCATTGTCGAAGGACCAGCCGTAGCCCCCCGCGATCTCCAGGGCGTGGCTGACCTCGGAGGCCATGACCATGAACTTCTTGGGCACGCAGCCCCGGATCACGCAGGTGCCGCCGACGCGGAATTCCTCGGCGATGGCGACCTTCTTGCCGCCCAGCGCGGTCAGGCGCGCGGCGCGGACGCCGCCGGAGCCGGCGCCGATGACGAAGAGGTCGTAGTCGTAGTCGGACATCCGGGGCTCCGCGATTTCGGACTCGAAAAAAGAGAGTCTGAATAGTGTGAATGGTCTGAAATCCGACGCCGACGCCGGAAAACAGGGTGCGAACAGTGTGAATAGTCTGAAAGCTGAGCGGCGGGCCGCCAGGCGCATCGGACTTAGGCGCCGGGGCGGGGCGGAGCAAGGCGGGCCGCGACACCCGCCGTCCCGCTATCCCGGCGGACGCCCCGGAATGACGGTCCTGCTTTGGCAGGAATGAGCGGAGACGAGAATGTTCAGGGATTGATCGTATCGAAGCCGTCATCCGTGCCGATGATCGCCAGGTCGGCGAGGTCGAGGAACAGGCCGTGTTCGACGACGCCGGTGATCAGCTTCAGGTCGTCAGCGAGGCGTGCCGGGTCGTGGATGGCCTTGCAGGCGGCGTCGTAGATCAGGTTGCCGCCGTCGGTGCGGACCAGGCCCCGATCGGCCTGGCGGACGCGCGCGGGCGTGTTGATGTCATGGTCGATCAGCACGTCGGCGATGCGGTTGCCCGTGGTCTTGTGGCCGAAGGCGACGACCTCGATCGGCAGGGGAAAGGCGCCGAGCACCGGCACGACCTTGGCGTGGTCGGCGATGACGATGCAGCGCGCCGAGGCCTCCCACACCAGCTTCTCACGCAGCAGAGCCGCGCCGCCGCCCTTGATCAGCGCCAGGCCCGGCCCGACCTCGTCGGCGCCGTCGACCGTCAGATCGATCCTCGGCGTGTCCTCCAGTGTGGACAGGGGCAGGCCAAGCTCGCGCGCCAAGTCCGCGGTCTTCTCCGAGGTGGGCACGCAGCGGAGACCCGGCAGGTTGCGGGCGGCCAGCGCCTTGACGAACCAGGCGGCGGTCGAGCCGGTGCCCAGGCCTACGACCATGCCGGCCTCGACGTGCTGGGCGGCGGCCTCGCCGGCGTTCTTCTTTTGCAGATCGCTCACTTCGACGTCGCCTCCTTCTTGGCCTTGGCCTGTTCACGGAAGGCGGCGGCCGCGCCGGACTTGACGGTCTGGCGGGCGCGGCCGAAGGCGAGGGCGTCGGCGGGAACGTCCTCGGTGATGACCGAGCCGGAGGCGATGAGAGCGCCGTCGCCGATGCTGACGGGCGCGACAAGGCTGGAGTTGGACCCGACGAAGGCGCCGGCTCCGACCTCGGTGCGGGCTTTGTTGAAGCCGTCGTAGTTGCAGAAGATGGTCCCGGCGCCGAGATTGGCGCCCGCGCCGACCGCGCCGTCGCCCAGATAGGCCAGGTGGTTGGCCTTGGCGCCCTTGGCCATGGAGACGTTCTTCACCTCGACGAAGTTGCCGACCTTAACCCCCTCGGCCAGATCCGCGCCGGGGCGCAGGCGGGCGTAGGGGCCGACCTCGGCGCCGGATGCGATGCGCGCGCCCTCGACGTGGCTGAAGCTGCGGATGCGGGCGCCGCTTTCCACCACGGCGCCGGGGCCGAAGACGACGAAGGGTTCGATGACGGTCCCGCCGCCGACGTGGGTGTCCCATGCGAAATGGACGGTGTCGGGGGCGGGCATGGTGACGCCGGCGGCGAGGAACGTCTCGCGCTGAACCTTCTGGAAAAGGGCCTCGGCCTGCGCCAGTTCGGCCTGGGCGTTGACGCCCATTACGGCGTCCTCTGCGGCAAAGACGGCGCGGGTGGGATGCCCGGCCTTGCGCGCCAGTTCCACCACGTCGGTCAGATAGTATTCGCCCTTGGCGTTGTCGTTGGTGACCTGCGACAGGAGGGAGAAGAGCAGAGCGGCCGGGGCCGCCATGACGCCCGAGTTGCAGGCGGTGACGGCCAGGACCTCGGGCGAGGCCTCCTTGGCCTCGGTGATGGCCAGCAGCGCGTCGCCCTCGATGACCAGCCGGCCGTAGGCGCCGGGGTCCTGTGCCTCGAATCCGATGACGGTGACGCCGTCGGCGTTGAAGACAGGCTGGATGTCGGACGCCTTCAGCAGGGGCACGTCGCCATAGGTGACGACCACCTCGCCATCGAAACCCGCGAGGGCCTGTTCAGCGGCGCGGACGGCATGGCCGGTGCCCAGCGGCGGGTCCTGGACGGCCACGGCGTCGGGGCCAAGCCGTTTTTCCACATGGGCGCGGACCTGGGGCGAGTGGGTTCCGACCACGACGACGATGCGCTCGCAGCCCAGCCCCTGGGCCGCGTCGATGGCATGGTCGAGCATGGCGCGGCCGCCGACCGGATGCAGCACCTTGGGCAGGGGCGACTTCATCCGCGTGCCCTGGCCGGCGGCGAGGATTATGGCGGCGCGTGCTCTGGTCATGAATCGTCCCGGCGGCTAGTCCTCTGCGCCTCTACAACGGCCATCCCATGCCGTCATCCTCGAGCTTGCCGCGAGGATCGGATTTGACCAGCGGCGTGCGCAGCGCGTCCGCATGAATGCGCCGACGCCTGATCCCGGGTTCAGCCCGAGGATGACGAAGAAAGAAAGAGTGCCCATGACCCATCGCGACCTGGAGGGATGGACGATCCTGTTCGACCTGGACGGAACACTGGTCGATTCCGCGCCGGACCTGATCGGCACGCTGAACCGGCTGCTGGTCGAGGAAGGTCTGCCGCCCGTGCCGATGGAGGCGGCGTCCGCACTGATCGGATCGGGCGCGCGGGCGCTGCTCGTGCATGGGTTCGAAGCGGCGGGCGCCGATGTGGAGCGGGCGCGGTCGGAGGCGTTGTTCGAGCGGTTCCTGGTCGACTACGCCGGCCATATCGCCGACGGCAGCGCACCGTTCGACGGGGTGGTCGAGACGCTGGAGCGGCTGGAGGCGCGTGGGGCGGTGTTGGCGGTCGCGACCAACAAGCGGTCGGACCTGTCCGAACTGCTGCTGGAGAAGCTGGGGCTGACGCGGCATTTCGCGGCGATCGTCGGGCCGGACCGGGTCAGCGCGCGCAAGCCGTCGGGCGCGCACCTGATCGAGGCGGTGACGCAGGTCGGCGGCGATCCGGAGCGGGCGATCATGGTGGGGGACGCGGCCCCGGACGCGGGCGCCGCGCGCGACGCGGGCATGCCCTGCATTCTCGCCACCTTCGGCTATACGCCCACGCCCGTCGAGGATCTGGGCGGCGACGTGCTCATTGACGCCTTCGAGGACGTGGAGGAGGCGATCGACGGCCTGCTGGCGGATTTCTACGTCCGGAGGGCTCTGGCGCGATGAACGCTAAATGCGGGCGCCAGTAAAACTCGCATCCATTCCACGGCGCGGTCGGTTACGGAACCGCGCTTCGATGGCCAGATTGTACGGCCGTTCGACGAGGATTGGTTCGTGATCTCCCGCTTTTTCAAGATACCGCTGTGGCAACGCACGGCCGCCGGCTTCGCCCTGGGCGTCATCGCCGGCCTGATCCTGCGGGAACAGGCGACGATCTGGCTGCAGCCGATCGGCGACGTCTATCTGAACCTGATCCGCATGGTGGTGGCGCCGCTGGTGCTATTCACCATCGCCAGTTCGATCGCCAAGCTGGGCGAGGGGGCGGGCGCGGTGCGGCTGGGCGTGCGGACGATCGTCTGGTTCGCGATCACCTCGCTGCTGGCGGTGCTGGTCGGGTTCGCTTTCGGCCACATCATCAATCCGGGCGTCGGCCTGTCCAACCTGCCGCTGGGGGAGGTGAGGGCGCGGGAGATTCCGACCCCGCTGGAGGTGCTGCTGGGCATCGTTCCCACCAACCCGTTCGCGGCGCTGAGCGAAGGCAAGGTGCTGCAGATCATCTTCTTCTCGGCCCTTGTCGGGATGGCGCTGGTGGCGCTCGGCGACCGGGCGCAGGGCGTGCGGCGGCTGGTGGACGAGGGCGCGGCGGTGGTGTTCCGCATCACCCGATGGGTGATCCAGCTGACGCCGTTCGGGGTGTTCGGCCTGATCGGCTCGGTGGTCGGGGGTTACGGCTGGGAGGCGCTGCTGCCGCTGCTGAAGTTCATCGCGGCCATCTATGCGGCCTGCCTGTTCCACATTCTGGTCGTCTATTCCGGGCTGCTGAAGCTGCACGGGCTGAAGGTGCGCAGTTTCTTCCGGGGCGCGTTCGCGGCGCAGCAGACGGCGTTCGCCACCTCGTCCTCCCTGGGGACGCTGCCGATCACCCTGCGCCAGACGGTCGAGCGGCTGGGCGTGCCCCAGGCCTACGCCGCCTTCGCCGTGCCGCTGGGGGCAAACGTGAAGATGGACGGGTGCGGGGCGATCTATCCGGCCATCGCCTCGATCTTCATCGCCCAGTATTTCCAGATCGAGCTGAGCCTGACGCAGTATGTGCTGATCGGCCTGACGGCGGTGCTGGGCTCGCTGGGCACGGCCGGGGTGCCGGGGACGTCGATCGTGATGCTGACGCTGACGCTGTCGACGGCGGGCCTGCCGCTGGAAGGCATCGGCTACATCATCGCCATCGACCGGATCATCGACATGATGCGGACGGCGACCAATGTGACCGGCCAGATGCTGGTCCCCGTGCTGGTGGCCAAGGAGGAGAACATCCTCAACGACGCCATCTACGACGGCCGCGTGGCGTGGCTGCCGGGCGATCCGGAAGCCGAGGCGCCGGACGCCGTGCGGGCCGCTGGAATCTGAAAAGGGCGCTTGCGCGGGGCAGGCCGTCGGGCTATGTCGCCGCCTCCCCGATTGATGGATGCGTAGCTCAGCGGGAGAGCACCTCGTTCACACCGAGGGGGTCACAGGTTCAATCCCTGTCGCATCCACCATTTCCCAGCCTTCCGCCGGTCCGAACCGCGACGTTTCGCGCCAGAACGATTCCGCGGGATCGGCGTTAACCGTGGCATGAACATCCTGGCGAGACTTCTGATCGCGTTGGACCTTCTGCTGAAGCGGGCGGTGCGTCGCGAACGCTTCCTCTGAGGCATTATTTATCCGGCTTTTCGTTGTTTGACGGCGCAGGACGGCTTATTCTTGCGCGATGACACGCTGGACCCCCGAAAGCTGGAGAACCAAGACCGCCCTGCACATGCCGGCGGACTATCCGGATCCCAAGGCGCTCGCCGCCGTGGAGGACGAACTGCGCGCCCTGCCGCCGCTCGTCTTCGCGGGCGAGGCGCGGCGCCTGACCGACCGACTTGGAATGGTGGAGAGGGGCGAGGCCTTCCTGCTGCAGGGCGGCGACTGCGCCGAGAGCTTCAAGGAGTTCTCGACCGACAACATCCGCGACACCTTCCGCCTGATCCTGCAGATGGCGGTGGTGCTGACCTTCGCGGGGCGCAAGCCCGTGGTGAAGGTTGGCCGCATCGCCGGCCAGTTCGCCAAGCCGCGCTCGGCGCCCGTCGAGGAGATCGACGGGGTGGAGCTGCCCAGCTATCGGGGCGACATCATCAACGGCATGGCCTTCACGCCGGAAGAGCGCGTGCCCGATCCCCAGCGGCTGATCCGGGCCTATAACCAGTCCGCCTCGACGCTGAACCTGCTGCGGGCCTTCGCCGGCGGCGGCTACGCCGACCTGTACAACATCCATCGCTGGACCCTGGGGTTCGCCGGAGACAACGCGGCGGGCGCGCAATACCGCGAACTGGCCGACAAGATCTCCGAGGCGCTGGCCTTCATGGAAGCCGTCGGCGTCACGCCCGAGACCCATCCGGACCTAAGCCGGGTCGAGGTCTTCACCAGCCACGAGGCCCTGCTGCTGAACGTCGAAAGCGCGCTGACGCGGCTGGACGGCGGCTCGGGTGAATGGTTCGACACCTCGGCGCACATGCTGTGGATCGGCGAACGCACCCGCCAGCTGGACGGCGCCCATGTCGAGTTCATGAAGGGGATCAGGAATCCCATCGGTGTGAAATGCGGGCCGACGATGACGGCCGACGACCTGCTGCCGTTGATCGACGTGCTGAACCCGGACAATATCTCGGGCCGGCTGACGCTGATCGGACGTTTCGGGCACGACAAGGTCGGCGAGCGCCTGCCCAAGCTGATGCGCGAGGTGAAGGCGTCCGGACGCAAGGTGATCTGGTCGATCGACCCGATGCACGGCAATACGCTGAAGGCGGGCAACGGCTACAAGACGCGGCCGTTCGACCGCATCCTGGGCGAGGTGCGGACCTTCATAGACGTGGCGGAGGCGGAAGGGGTTCACCCCGGCGGCGTCCATCTGGAGATGACCGGCCAGAACGTCACCGAATGCCTGGGCGGCGCCCAGCCGGTGACCGAGGACGACCTGTCGAACCGCTACCACACCCACTGCGATCCTCGGTTGAACGCCGACCAGGCGCTGGAGCTCGCCTTCCTGGTGGCCGAGCGGCTGAAGTCGGGACGGATCAGCCGGTCGGAAGCCGCCTGAGACCGGCGCGGTCTCCAGTCGCGGGAGGCCAAGCCTGATCCCAGGCATCGGGAATGACGATGGAAGCTACGGCGCACGACGAGAAGCCCGGCCGGGTCGCCTATCAGGGCGCGCCGGGGGCGTTCAGCCACGAGGCCTGCTCGGCCCTGCGGCCTTGGGACGAGGCCGTGCCGTTCGAGACCTTTCAAGACGCGATCGCCGCGCTGAAGTCCGGCCACTGCGACTGCGCGCTGATCCCCGTCGAAAACTCTTCCATCGGCGCGGTCGAGCCGGCGGCCACCCTGGTGCGGGAATCCGGTCTCACCGTGGTGGCCGAGGCTTGGCGGCCGATCCGGCACGCCTTGATGGGCGTGGATGGGGCGCGGCTGTCCGATGTCCGGTCCGTGCTGAGCCACCCCATCGCCCTGGCGCAGTGCGAGCAGAACCTGAAGGCGTTGCGCCTCGACGTCATCGAGCATTTCGACACCGCCGGCGCCGCGCGTGACGTGGCCGAGGCGGGCGATCCCGCCGTGGCGGCCGTCGCCCCGCGAGGCGCGGCCGAGGTCTATGGCTTGTCGATTCTGCGCCACGATCTCCAGGATTCCAGCGATAACCGCACGCGCTTTGTCCTGCTGAGCGCCGAAACGGGTTGACGGCGCACGGTCTTTGCGTGTCTTAGGCGGCCTGGATCGCCCTCGATCCACGCTCAACCGGACCCGGACCCATGTCCCGCTCGCGCGCCCTTGCTGTCTCCTTTGCCCGTTCGCGCGCGGCCGCCGGTTATTATTTCGGCTTTTACGGCTTTCGATACGCCGGCTGAGGCGTCGGGCTTTCTTCGCTCCTGACAGCCTCGCCGGCGACCGCTCGTGATCCGAGCGGCGGCCCGCCCCTGCACATCGAAATTCCCCATGCCGAAAGATCCCCCCCGTGACCCATTCCATTTCCCCAGCCGTTCGACAGGTCTGGCCAGAGAACGCCGAGATGACCCCCGAACAAACCGCCTTGGCCGCGCTGCGCGCCGAAATCGACACCATTGACGACCAAATCCTGACGCTGTTCGAACAACGCCTGGCGGTCGCCGCCACCGTGGGCCGCGCCAAGGACGCTCCGAGCGGCCCGCATACCAAGCTTCGCCCCGATCGCGAACAGACGGTGCTGTCGCGCATGCTCTCGAAGGCCCAGCCCGAGAACGCCGAGGCGGTCGAGCATCTGTGGCGCGAGATCGTCGGCTGGGGCCTGGCGCGCCAGGGCCGGCTGCAGGTCCAGGTCTGGGCCCCGATCGAGCCGACCCGCGCCTTCGACGGCGCCCGCCTGCGTTTCGGAGCAGCGGCCGACATCAAGATGGTGCGCGATCCGCAGAAGGCGCTGGCCTTCGCCGCCGAAGGGCAGGGAGTGGCGGTGCTGGCCATCAACACCGAGGACGCCTGGTGGATGGGCCTGCGCCGCGAATGGTCGATGCTGAGCGTATTCGACGGCTATGGCGGCCCGACGCCGACCTCCCTGGCGGTAGGCAAGATCGATCCGCCCGCCTTGCCGAAGGGCCGCCGGGTGATCGTCACCGCCGGCGGGGACGCCGGCGACGGCGGCGGCGCGCGTCGCTGGGGACTGAACACCCACCACGGCTGGACCATCGCCCTGACCGACGCCGACCTGGCGCCGGGCGAGGCGGAGGGCTGCGTCGGGGCGATCGGCTAGAGCCTGATCGGCTGAGGTGGAATCGCTTCGCGATTCCGCTGATGCCGTGAATCAGGCTCTAGCGTTATCCTGGAGCGAAATCTGAGCCGAGCTGGACTGCGTCCAACCCGACCGATTTCGCTCTAGGTCAGACGGCCATGTTGTCGATCAGGCGCGTCTTCCCCAGCCAGGCGGCGGCCAGGATGCGGGCGGGCGCGTCGACAACGTCGTTCGCGAACGGGCGGAGGTCGTCCGCGACCCGTATGGCGACGTAGTCGACCGAAGCGAAGCCGGCGTCCAGCAGGGCGGCGGCGGCGGCGGCTTCGACGGCCGCGACGGATTCGCCGGCCGAGGCGCGCACGCCGGCTTCGGCCAGCACGCCGTTCAGGCGACGTGCGATCGTCAGTTCGTCGTTAGACAGGTAGGCGTTGCGGGACGAGAGGGCCAGGCCCCAGCCGTCCCGCTCGGTCGGGGCGCCCACGATCTCGATCGGCAGGTCCAGGTCGCGGACGAACCGGCGGACGGCCATCAGCTGCTGATAATCCTTCTCCCCGAAGACAGCCACGTCGGGCTGGACCTGGTTGAACAGCTTGGTGACGACCAGGGCGACGCCGCCGAACATCTGGGGCCGGGCCGCCCCCTCCAGTCCCAGGGCGGGGCCGGCGACGGCGATGCTGGTGGCGAAGCCGTCAGGATACATCTCCTCCACCGATGGGGCGAACATCAGATGGCAGCCGGCGCCGGCCAGCAGGCGGGCGTCCTCCTCCGGCTGGCGCGGATAGCGGCCGAGATCCTCGTGCGCCGCGAACTGGGTCGGATTGACGAAGTTGGAGGCCACGACGCGGTCGGCGCGGCGACCGGCTTCGCGCACCAGGGTCAGGTGCCCCTCATGCAGGGCGCCCATGGTGGGAACCAGCGCCACCCTGAGGCCTTGTCGCTTCCAGTCGCCGACTATGGCGCGCAGGTCCGCGACGGACCGGGCGACGGGAAGGGGAGCGGCGTCGGTCATGAGCGGACGATTAACCTTTCGGCTTAAGCCTGTTTCTGAACGCCGTTTCAAAGTCCGGCGGTCAAGATGGCGCTTATGACGCCCGCAAAAGCGACCCGTCCAGCCCTGATCGCCCTGACCCTGTTCGTCGCCGGATGCGGGGGCGGCGAGGGCGAGGGCCGTTTCGAGGCGTTGGCGGATCATGTGGCGGCGATCGATGTCCCGCTCAACTCGGAGGGTCCGCAGACCCGGGAGGGCGAACGACGTCCAGGCGCGTTCAGCCCGGTCCAGGTGGCGGTGATGGACCCGCACGACATGTGGGACGCGCGCGACGCCCAGTCCGGCTTGCGGACGATCGTGGCGACGGCCTCCGCGCCCGTGGCGCAGGCCGCGGCGCCGGTCATGGCCAGGGCGATGGGCGAGCCGGCCCCCGGTCCTCTGCCGCCCGCGGCGCCCGCGCCCGCCTCCGGTGCTCTGGTCCAACTCGGCGCCTATGGCAGCGAGAGCTTGGCTCGTCAGGCCTGGGCCCGGCTGAGCCAGGCGGAAGCCCTGAGCAGCCTGACGCCTGCCTTCGAGACGGTCGAGGTCGCCGGGCGTTCGGTGACGCGTCTGAAGGTCACGCTCGGCGCCGATCATTCGCCGGCGGAGGTGTGCCAGGCGGCAGGTGTCGATGATCCCTGGTGCCGCCGGGCCGGATGACATCCACAGCCGCGGATTAACCCGTCGTTGACGTTTGGCGCCGGTGGCCCGACTCTATGAGCCTCCTCAGGCCGAACGTGAGTCGTCCGGCCGCCTGTAAAGGTTTACCTGATGACGCAGCCGCATGTGATCGTCCTCGGCAACGAGAAGGGCGGGGCCGGCAAGTCCACCCTGGCCATCCACATCGTCACCGGCCTGCTGCACGCCGGGCGCAGCGTGGCGATTATCGACCTGGACCTGCGCCAGCGTTCGATGCAGCGCTTCTTCTCCAATCGCGCCAGCTGGCTGGCGGCGAACGGCCAGAACCTGCCCCAGCCCCTGGTGCCCGACATGGGCGACGGCAAGGCGCTGGCCAAGGCGCCGGTCGAGGAACAGATCGCGGCCTTCGAGCGCGCCTTCGACGAGGCGGCGGCGCGGGGCGTCGATTGCATCCTGATCGATACCCCCGGCGGCGACACGGCGGTGTCGAACGCGGCCCACGCCCGCGCCGACCAGATCGTCACGCCCATGAACGACAGCTTCGTCGACTTCGATCTGCTGGGAGAGGTCGACCCGGTGTCGCTGGAACTGGTGAAGCCGTCGATCTACTCCGAAAGCGTCTGGGAAGCGCGCAAGCACCGCGCGATCAGCCAAGGGCGGCATGCGACCATCGACTGGTTGGTGGTGACCAACCGCCTGGCCGTCGCCGAGGCGCGTAACCGCAAGCGGCTGGAAGAGCGAATGAACAAGCTGGCCAAGCGGGTCGGCTTCCGCGTCGGCCCGGGCCTGCGCGACCGGGTCATCTATCGCGAGCTTTTTCCCTTCGGCCTGACGGTCGCGGACCTGTCCAACGACGTGCGGCCGGTGGCCGTGTCGCTGGCGCACGTCGCGGCGCGCCAGGAGATGCGCAATCTGATGAAGGCGATGGGGCTGGAGCAGGCGCTGAGCGACGCGCCGCTGGACGTGGCGGCCTGAAAGGCCGACTGAGCCCATGGGTCTGATCTGGCTGGTCCTGGCGGCCGTCGCCGTCTGGGCGCTGGCGAGGCTGGGCCGCCAGACCGAGCGGCGGGGGCGAGGGCATTGGCGCGTGACGGCGACGCTGCTGAGCGCGGTCCTGCTGGCCGGCGGGGCGCTGTCCGCGTTCCGGGGCGGCTGGCTGATGGCGGCGGGGCTGGCGGGCGCGGGTCTCTATCTGGCGTACAGCTCGCGACAGCGGCCGATCGTCCGATCCGAGCCGATCGGCGAGGCCGAGGCGCGGGCGGTCCTCGGCGTCCCCCAGGGCGCGAGCGAGGACGACATAAGACGCGCCTGGAAGCGGGCCATGACGCGCGCCCATCCAGATCAGGGCGGCACCGAGGGACTGGCCACGCGGGTCAACGCCGCGCGAGACCGGCTGCTGCGGAACGGCGGCGGACGGAACGGGCGGAGAGCTTGACCGTTCGAAGCCTGTTCGTCGTCATCATGCGGCCCGAAACGGGGTGCGGAGTGGCGGCGCTTGAAGCCTGCAGTCTCCGGATGATGATGAAGACCCGTACGATCCTGCTCGCCGCCGCGCTCGGCCTGTCCGCCTGCGGCAACCCCGAAACCTCGAAGGCCCAGGAGGGCGTCTTCGCCGAACAGCCGCGCGTGGCGCCCGGCGACGCTTCGGCGATGAAGGCCAGCTTCGCCCCGGTCGTGCGCCAGGCGGCGCCGGCCGTCGTGAACATCGCCGCGCGCGGCGTTCAGCGGGTGCAGAGCGCCGATCCGTTTTTCCAGCTGTTCGGCCCGCAAGCGCGGGTGGCGCAGTCGGTGGGATCGGGGGTGATCGTCCGGCCGGACGGCACCGTGGTGACCAACTATCACGTCATCGAGGGCATGCAGCAGATCAACGTCGTGCTGAACGACCGGCGCGAGTTTCCGGCCCAGGTGGTGCTGACTGACCAGCGAAGCGACATCGCCGTGCTGAAGCTGCAGGGGGTGGACGGCGCCCTGCCTTTCCTGCGGATCGACGATCAGGAGGAGCAGCAGGTCGGCGACCTGGTGCTGGCCATCGGCAATCCCTTCGGCGTGGGCCAGACCGTGACCAACGGCATCATCTCGGCCCTGAACCGCACCGAGACGGGGATTTCCGACAGCGGCTCCTTCATCCAGACCGACGCGGCGATCAATCCGGGCAATTCCGGCGGCGCCCTGGTCGACATGGACGGAGACCTGATCGGCATCAACACCGCGATCTTCTCGCGCAGCGGCACCTCGTCGGGGGTCGGCTTCGCCGTGCCCGCGGTTATGGTCAAGCGGGTGGTGGACTCGGCGGTCGGGGGCGCCACGGCGGTGGTCCGGCCCTGGCTCGGCGTGAAGGGCGACACGGTCAGCAGCGATATCGCCGGAAGCCTCGGTCTCGACCGGCCGCAGGGGCTGGTGGTGACCGACATCTATCCGAACAGCCCGGCGGCGCGAGCCGGCATTCGGCAGGGCGACGTCATAACCGCTGTCGACGGGGCCGAGATCAACGACCAGGGCGGGCTGAACTATCGCGTAGGCACCCGCGCGCCGAACGATTCCGTCCAGGTGACGGTGCTGCGCGACGGGCGAGCCCAGACGCTGACGGCGCGCGTCGAAGCCCTGCCGGGAGACGCTTCGCCGGGCGACGGCGCGGCGGTGACGTCGGGCAGCCTGGCGGGTCTTCGGGCGGTGGCGCTGAACCCCGCCTTCGCCGACCGGCTGGGCGCCGATCCCTTCCTGCGCGGGGCGCTGGTGACGGGCGTGGCGCGCGGCAGCCTGCCGGCGCGGATCGGCGTGCGCCCGCGCGACGTCATCCGCCGCATCGATGGCCGCGAGGTGGCGTCCATAGCGGACCTGCAGCGCGCCCGCGCGGGCTCGGAGGTGGTCATCCTGCGCGGCGGCCGCGAACTGACCGGACGCATGCCCGGCTGACGCCGGGGTTGGGGAAGCAGGATGATGCGATGCCTCCGGACGCCGGCGCTCGTCGGCATGGCCTCAGGCATGGGATCGCCGGCCGTCGGCTGGGTCGCGAGGCTTCCCGCTAGGCGACGCGTGGGCCGCCGATCGACCAGGTGTGACCGAACGGATCGCGAAGCTGGCCGTAGCGGTCGCCCCAGAACTGATCGGCCATGTCCATGACCGGCTCGGCCCCGCCCAGCATGGCGCGGGTCCACCAGGCGTCAGGGTCGGCGACCTGGAGGTGCAGGGCGGTCCCCGCTGGGCGGATATCCTGCTGGCCGGTGTACTCCGGGAATTCGTCGTTCAACAGAAGGCTGGCGCCGTTGATGCGCAGATGGGCGTGGATCAGTCGCTCGCCGTCCTCCGCCAGCTTGCGGTCCAGCACCTCGGCGCCGAAGGCGATGATGTAGAAGTCGATCGCCGCCGCCGCGCCGCGCGACGGGATGGTCAGGTGCGGCGTCAGGCCCGAGACGGGCCCCTGGTCGGGATGGGCGTCGGTCATGGTCTCATTGTAACGCGTGAAAAGCCGTTGGCGACCGCCTACATAGGTCGATCCATGACCGACCTGTTCGAAGCCTCCGGCATCCATCCCCCCGACGCGCCCCTGGCGGATCGCCTGCGGCCACGGGCGCTGGACGAGGTGGTGGGCCAGGATCACCTGCTGGGAGCCGGCGGGCCGATCCGCCGCATGGTCGAGGCCGGGCGGCTGGGTTCGATGATCCTATGGGGGCCGCCGGGCACCGGAAAGACGACCATCGCGCGGCTGCTGGCCAAGGCGGCGGGCTATGAATACCAGGCGATCAGCGCGGTCTTTTCGGGCGTCGCCGACCTGAAGAAGGCGTTCGAGGCGGCGCGGGTGCGACGCGCGGCTGGCCAGAGCACCCTGCTGTTCGTCGACGAGATCCATCGCTTCAACCGCGCCCAGCAGGACGGCTTCCTGCCCTATGTGGAGCAGGGGACGGTGACGCTGGTCGGGGCCACGACGGAGAACCCCAGCTTCGAGCTGAACGGGGCCCTGCTGTCGCGCTCGCAGGTGTTCGTGCTGAAGCGCCTGGACGAGGAAGCGCTGGAGCAACTGCTCGCGCGCGCCGAGGCGCACATGGAGCGGCCGCTGCCCCTGACGGCCGAGGCGCGCCACGCCCTGACGGCGCTCGCCGACGGCGACGGGCGCTACCTGCTGACGATGACGGAGGTGCTGTTCGGGCTGCCAGCAGGCGAGACGCTCGACGTGCAGGGACTGGCTGGGGTGCTGCAACGGCGCGCCCCCGCCTACGACAAGTCGAGAGAAGAACATTACAACCTCATATCCGCGCTGCATAAATCGGTGCGCGGCTCCGATCCCGACGCGGCGCTCTACTGGCTGGCGCGAATGCTGAACGGCGGCGAGGACCCGCTGTATCTGGCCCGCCGCATCGTCCGTATGGCGGTGGAAGACATCGGTGAGGCGGACCCGCTGTCGATCCTGGTCGCCAACGCCGCCAAGGACACCTACGACTTCCTCGGCAGTCCCGAAGGCGAACTGGCGCTGGCCCAGGCGGTGGTGCACCTGGCCACCGCGCCGAAGTCGGTCGCCGTCTATGAAGCCTTCAAGGCCGCCAAACGGGCGGCGCACGAGACCGGCTCCCTGACGCCGCCCGCGCACATCCGCAACGCGCCGACCCGGTTGATGAAGGACCTCGGCTACGGAAAAGGCTATCAGTACGATCCGGATACGCCCGAGGGTTTCTCGGGGGCGAACTTCTTCCCCGACGGGATGGATCGCCGCACCTTCTACGCGCCGAAGGGCGAGGGGCATGAGCAGAAGGTCAAGGCGCGCCTCGAACGCTGGTCCGAGATGCGGGCGCGGCTTCAGGCGGAACAGGGCGAGGAAACGTGACTTGTCTTCCTTGCGGATCGGCGCGCTGATTTTCGCTGACCGGGCGGGCGCGCTCCCCTAGAAGCGGCTTATGACGACCCGCCAGCCTGTCGCCCTGTCGCCCGAGGAAATCGCGGCCGTCCGATCCTGGGTGGTGCATGAGGACGCGCATGTGCTGGCCCTGGCCAAGCCTTCCGGCCTGTCCAGCCAGGGCGGGCGAATCAAGGCCCACACGCTGGATGATCTGCTGTGGGCCTTCGCGCGGTCCAACGGCAAAAGGCCGGAACTGGTTCATCGGCTGGATCGCGACACGTCGGGCGTCATCCTGGCGGCCAAGACCAAGCCGGCGGCGGGATTCCTGGGCAAGGCGCTGCAGATGCGGCGGTTCAAGAAGCAATATCTGGCGCTGTTGTCGGCCGCGCCCGAGCCGGCGACGGGGGCGATCGACGCGCCGCTGCGGCGCGAGGAGATCGGGCGCGAAAGCTATATGCGCGTCGTCGCCTTCGACGCGCCGGGCGCCCAGGGGGCGCAGAGCCGGTATCGGACGCTGGCCGCCAATGACCAGGGCGCGCTGGTCGAACTGGAACCGATGACGGGACGGATGCATCAGTTGCGGGTCCACATGGCGCACATCGGACGTCCGCTGATCGGGGACGTGCGCTACGGAGGCGCGCTGACGACGTCCGCCGCGCCGGCGCCGCGGCTGATGCTGCACGCCGCCAAACTGACCTTTCCCCATCCTGAAGGTGGGACGGCGACGGTAGAGGCGCCCCCTCCCGAGGATTTCATCGTTCTGGCGACGGCCTTGGGCTTATGGAGGGAACGGTCTCCCGGCCGCGACGCTTTGTGAGGGAAAGGGAGACAACGTCATGAAGCGTCTTGCCATTCTGGGCCTGGCCGCCTCGAGCCTGGCGCTGGTCGCCTGCGCCAGCCTGGCCCCTTACGGCGCGCAGGGCGGACCGGGCGGACAGGGCTATTCGGAACAGCGCATTGAATCCGATCGGTACCGGGTCACCTACAACGGCGTCGGCGCGCCAGGGCCCGTCGCCGACTTCGCCCTGCTTCGCGCCGCCGAACTGACGACGCAGGAGGGCTATGACTGGTTCGAGGTGGTGCAGAGCTGGACCGACGGCCGTCCGGGCGGAGCCGGCGGGGTACGCCCCAGCGTATCGATCGGCGGCGGGACCAGCCGTTACGGCGGCTATTCGGCGTCGGGCGTGGGGGTCGGGCTGGGCCTGGACCTCAGCGGACCGCAGCCGACGTCGACGACCCTGGAGATCGTGATGGGCCGCGGCGACAAGCCGTCCCGGCCCAGCGCCTATGACGCGCGCGACGTTCAGTCGGCGCTGCGTCGATAGGATATCGCACCGAAAGCGCCCGCTTCGTCATCCCTTCGCATTCACGGCGCAATGCGTATAAGCGCCGGATCATGACACGATTTCTCTTGGTCGGGGCAGGGGGCGCGCTGGGCGCGATGGCGCGCTATGGCCTGGGCCTGGCCGCGGCGCGGTTGGCGCCGGGCGTGGCGTGGCCGATCGGCACCTTCACGGCCAATGTCGGAGGCGGGTTGCTGATGGGCCTGCTGGCGGGCTGGCTGGCGCTCAGGGGCGGGCTGCATCAAGAGGCGGTGCGCGCCTTCGCGGCCGTGGGCGTGCTGGGCGGCTTCACCACCTTTTCCTCCTATTCGCTGGAGGCGATGCTGATGATCGAGCGGCGCCAGTACGGATTGGCGTCGGCCTATATGATCGGCTCGGCCGTGCTGGCCGTCGCCGCCCTATTCGCCGGCCTGGCGATCGCGCGGAGGACCTTCGCATGAGTCGGGAAGTCCAGACCCTCTATGTCGCGGAGGCCGAAGACGGCATCCGGCTGGATCGCTGGTTCAAGCGCCGCTGGCCGCACCTTTCGCATATCCAGGTGCAGAAGATGGCGCGGGGCGGCCAGATCCGAGTCGACGGGGGACGGGTGAAGCCTGAGGCGCGGCTGACCGCCGGCGCGGCCGTGCGTGTGCCGCCGATTCCCGATCCGGTCGAACATGCGCCGGGCGACAAGCCTCCGATCAGCGAGCGGGACGTCGCCTACGCCAGGTCGCTGGTGCTCTACGAGGACGACCTGGTCATCGCCCTGAACAAGCCGCACGGCCTGGCCGTGCAGGGCGGAACTAAGACCACGAAACACGTCGACCGACTGTTGTCGGCCTGGGGCGAGGGTCTGGAGCGACCCCGCCTGGTGCACCGCCTGGACCGCGACACCTCGGGCGTGCTGTTGCTGGGCAAGGGGCCGGACGCGGCCAAGCGGCTGGCCGGGGAGTTCGCGCGGCGTCAGGCCAAGAAGACATATTGGGCCCTCGTGATCGGCAATCCCAAGCCTGCGGCCGGCCAGATCGACATGCCGCTGAAGAAGACGGGCATCAACGACTACGAGATCATGCGTCCGGCCGACCCCAAGGAACACGGCGCCGAGCCGGCCGAGACGGCCTACGCCACCATCTCCCGCGCCGCGCACAGGGCCGCCTGGATGGGGCTGCGACCCTTCACCGGGCGAACGCACCAGCTGCGGGCCCACATGGCCGCCATCGGCCATCCCATCTTGGGCGATCCGAAATACGGGGATGAGCGGTCGGCAGAGCTCAGCGGACCGCTGAAGCTGCAACTGCACGCGCGGCGGATCGAACTGGACCACCCCGGCGGCGGAAAGCTGATCGTCGAGGCGCCGCTGAGCCCGGAAATGAGGGCCGGATTCGCCCACTTCGGGTTCTCCGAGGATGAGGCCGATGAGGACGTGTTCGCCAATGTGAGGCGTCAACGATGAACCGCATCCCGCCGCTCGACCCGAATGTGGCCGCCCGCAAGGGCTTCCGCGAAACTGAGGAGCGCATCCGGCGCTTCTGGAAGACGGTCGATGTCGCCCCGATTGAGGGCGGCTGGGCGGTGCAACTGGACGGCCGCACGCCGAAGACGCCGGCCAAAGCGCCGTTGATTCTTCCGACCGAAGGGGCCGCGCGTCTGGTCGCCGAGGAATGGGCGGCGCAGGGCGAGTTCCTGGAGCCGGCGAGCATGCCGGCGACGCGCCTAGCCTCCACCGCGATCGACCGCATCGGCCAGGCGCGCGAGGCGGTGGGGGATGAAATCGCCGCCTACGCCGGCTCCGACGCCCTCTGCTATCCGGCCGATCATCCGACGCCGCTGGTCGAGCGGCAGGCGCGCGCCTGGGGGCCGTGGCGCGACTGGGCTGCGCGTGAGATGGGCGTGGCCCTGGAACCGGTCGAGGGGATCATCCATCGACCGCAGTCGCCAGACGCCATTGCGCGGGTGAAGGCGCACGCCCTGTCCCTGGACGATTTCGGCCTGACCGGGCTGGCGACGGCCGTGCCGCTGCTGGGATCGGCGGTCCTGGGGCTGGCGCTGCAGCAAGGCGCGGTCTCCGGGGACGAGGCCTTCGACCTGTCCCGCATCGACGAGGCCTTCCAGGAGGAACAGTGGGGCGTGGACGCCGAAGCCGCTGAACGGACCGCCTCACGCCGAGCGGAAGCCGTCTTGCTGGACCTGTGGTTCAGAGCGCTGGGCGCCTAGCGACGGACGTCACCAGGCGTCGGATTGATCAACCGCCGACCAGCGCCTGTCGCTCCGCTGGCGTCAGATGACGCCAGCGGCCTTCGGGAAGGTCGCCTAGCGCCAGCGGGCCGATGCGGATGCGGTGGAGGTCTACGACCTCCAGACCGACCAGCTCGCACATGCGACGGATTTGACGGTTGCGGCCCTCCTTCAGGATGAAGCGCAGGCGTTGCGGTTCGACCTGGGTGACACGGGCGGGCTTCAGCGCGCGACCGTCCAGCTCAAGGCCGTGGCGTAGGCGGGAGAGACGGCCTTCGGTCACCTGGCCCGCGACGATCACGAGGTACTCCTTGTCGAGGTCGGACTGGGGGCCGATGACGGCCTTGGCCACCACGCCGTCCGAGGACAGCAGCAAGAGGCCGCGCGAGTCCTCGTCCAGCCGGCCGATCGGCGGCAGGGAGGCGTCGCGGGCGGGAATATCGCCGTGACCGACCTGGTTGGCGGCGCTCAGCAGGCGCACGGCCGGCGTCTTGCCCGGCTCCGGCTGGCCGGACACGTAGCCGACCGGCTTGTGCAGCATCAGTGTGACGCCCGACGCCAGAAGGGCCTCGGCGCGATCGGCCAGGGTCAGGGTCTGACCCGCCTCGATCTTGCGGCCGGCGTCGCGGATGGTTTCGCCGTCGATCGAGACCAGGCCGTCGGCGATCAGGGCTTCGGCCTCTCGGCGGGAGCACACGCCGGTCTGGCCGAGCCACTTGTTCACGCGCATCGGTTCGGCGTCGTCGTAGGTGCGGGTGAGGGCCATTCGGGCTCCGGGCAGGGAATGCCGCTCTCTAGGGCGACGCGCCGTGGTCATCAAGCGTGCCGGGTCCCGATCACGCGCAGGAAATGAGGTCCTTCAGGTTGATCTTGACGGCCGAAGGCCTATATCTGCGCGGCATCCATCAAGTCAGCCGGCGCGAGCGGACGACGTTTGTCGATCCCATCAATCGCGTTTTCCTGGCGGCGAATGGAGATGGACAGGGGGCCGGAATCTTCGAGCCCGCATCTATATTGAAACCTTTCAAGGAGACGTCTTGTACGCTCAACGCAATTCTTCCGCTTCCTCCCGTCCGCGCAGCGGATACAATCGTCCCACGCCGGTTCGTCTTCGCCTGGGTCTGGTCATGCGTCGCGGCATGGAATTCGGTGAACTCGGCGATGTCGAGGGGGCGCTCAGGGCGGAAGGCGTGGGGCTCGCCCCGATCTCGACCGGCGACGCCAGTCTGGTCGCGGGCGGGGTGACCGTGCTGGCGACCGCCACGGCGGACGATATCGTGCAGGGCCGGCTGAAGGGCTTGGTGATCCCGGGCGGTTCGGCCGATGAGACGGGCGAGGCCGCGGCCCGGTCACTGATCGACCTGGCGCGCACCCATGCCCTTCCCGTGATCGCCTTCGGCGGAGGCGTGGCCCTGGCGGCGGAACGGTTCGGCCTGGCGGTGGACGCGCCCGGCGCGGTCTTCACCGACGGCAAGGCGACGCCTCTGAACAGCGAGACGCGCCTGCGGCCGGCGATGGACATCGTCGGCTGATCAGGCGCGCCTGAACAGCAGCATCAGATTGTTGGTCGGCATCTCGATGCGGTCGGTCGCGACAAGGCCGTGGGTGCGCGCGAGCGCTTCCACGGCGTCGCGTTCCCGCAGACCCCATTCGGGATTGCGCGCCTTCAGGCTGTCGTCGAACGCGGCGTTGGACGGCGCAAGCGGAGCGTCCCCCTCTCGGTAGGGGCCGTATAGGGCCAGCAGGCCGCCCGGCCGTCGCAGGGCCCGGCCGGTCAACTCCATCAACCCCTCGGTCGCCGCCCAGGGGCTGATGTGCGTCATGTTCGCGCAGAACACGGCGTCGAAGCGATCCTGGGGCCACGTCGAGGCGTCGAGGCAATCAACAGCCAGCGACGGGCGGAGATTCGGCGCGTCCGCCTTCGCCCGCCAGGCGGCGACGCTGGCGCGCGCCTCGCTGCTTGCGTCGCTGGGCGTCCATGTCACTCCCGGCAGGGCGCACGCGAAGGCCACGGCGTGCTCGCCTGTTCCCGATGCGATCTCCAGAACCGCGCCGGCCGCCGGAAGACGGGTCGCCAGCACGCGGAATATGGCCGCGCTGTTGCGTTGCGCTGCCGGTGAGCGGAGAGCGCCGTTCGGCGGGTGGGCGATGGAGTCGAGGCTGTCCATTCATTCTTTTAACGCCCGCGCGGCTCCCGCGCAGCTGCGAACATGTTTCTTGGACACCGGTGGACAGCGACGCTTTCATGCCGAGTTTGACCTGGTGAAAAGACAGGCGCATCTCGCCTTGTAACAGTACGTGATCGTCGCGTGCTGACGGTCACGGCGACGGCAGATCGTCGGACCTGGTCGCTCAGGAGACGTCCTTGTTCAATTCCTCCACGCCCGGACTCCACCCCGCCCCCACAGCCCACGCCGGACTGGTCGCCTGGGTCGAACAGATCGCCGCCCTGACGCGGCCCGCGCGCGTTCACTGGTGCGACGGATCGGAGGCCGAAAAGCAGGCCATCATCGCCGACCTTCTGTCGAGAGGCACGCTGAAGGCCCTGGATCAGGACAAGCGGCCCGGCTGCTATTACGCCGCTTCGGACCCGCGCGACGTCGCCCGGGTCGAGAGCCGCACCTTCATCTGCTCCGAAAACGAGATCGACGCCGGCCCGACCAACAACTGGGCCGATCCGATCGAGATGCGCCAGCGGCTGAACGGCTTGTTCGACGGCTGCATGGCCGGCCGGACGATGTATGTCGTGCCGTTCTGCATGGGGCCGCTGGGATCGCCGATCAGCGCCCTCGGCGTCGAGATCACCGACAGCGGCTATGTCGCCCTGTCGATGGGCGTGATGACGCGGATGGGCGGGCCGGCGCTGGAGCAACTGGGCGCCGACGGCGTCTTCGTGCCGGCGGTGCATACGCTGGGAGCGCCGCTGGCGGAGGGGCAGGCGGACGCGCCCTGGCCCTGCAACGACGACAAGTGGATCGTGCACTTCCCCGAGACCCGCGAGATATGGTCCTACGGCTCGGGCTATGGCGGCAACGCCCTGTTGGGCAAGAAATGCTACGCGCTGCGCATCGCCTCGGTCATGGCCCGTGACGAGGGCTGGCTGGCCGAGCACATGCTGATCCTCAAGCTGACCGATCCCAAGGGTCGTGCGAAATACGTCGCCGCCGCCTTCCCCTCGGCCTGCGGCAAGACCAACTTGGCCATGCTGCAGCCCAGCCTGCCGGGCTGGAAGGCCGAGACGGTCGGCGACGACATCGCCTGGATGCGCTTTGGCGAAGACGGACGGCTGTACGCCGTCAACCCGGAGGCCGGGTTCTTCGGCGTGGCGCCGGGCACCAGCCGCGAAACGAACCACAACGCGCTCGAGACGCTGGCGAAGAACACCATCTTCACCAACACCGCCCTGACGGCGGACGGCGACGTCTGGTGGGAGGGGCTGACCAAGACCCCGCCAGAGGGGCTGACGAACTGGAAGGGCCAGCCGCACGATCCCGCGTCGGGCGAGCCGGCGGCGCATCCGAACGCGCGCTTCGCCGCGCCCGCGGCCCAATGCCCGGCCATTGCGCCAGAATGGGAGGACCCGCGCGGGGTTCCCATCGACGCCATCCTGTTCGGCGGCCGTCGCGCCAGCGCCGTGCCGCTGGTGACCGAGGCGTTCGACTGGGAGCATGGCGTCTTCATGGGCTCGACCGTCGCGTCCGAAGGCACGGCGGCGGCCGAGAACAAGGTCGGCGAACTGCGCCGCGACCCCTTCGCGATGCTGCCTTTCTGCGGCTACAACATGGGCGACTATTTCGCCCACTGGCTGAAGATGGGCGAGGGGCGCGACCCGGCGAGGCTGCCGCGCATCTTCTTCGTCAACTGGTTCCGGAAAGACCGCCAGGGCCGCTTTATCTGGCCGGGATTCGGCGACAACGCCCGCGTCCTGAAATGGATCGCCGCGCGGATCGACGGCGAGGCGCAGGCGGTGGACACTCCGGTCGGCCGCACGCCTTCGCGCGAGGCGCTGGACCTCGAGGGGCTGGAACTGAGCGAGGCGCAGCTGTCCGCCCTGTTGGACGTGGACGCCCAGGCCTGGAGCGAAGAGGCGGCGCTGATCCCCGGCTTCTATGAAAAGTTCGGCGACCGTCTGCCGAAGGCCCTGTGGGCGCAACACGCCGCCCTGGTGGAGCGGCTGCGGTCCGGCGCCGGCGCGGCGATCGCCGCCGAATAGCCGGCTTGCAATCCCGACGGCGTCGGTCGATCAGGGGGCGTGAGGACCTCTCCCCCCATTCTGGTCATCGGCGCCGGCGTCCTGGGACTGTGCACGGCCGTGACCCTGATCCGGCGCGGTCATGCGGTGCTGGTCGTCGACCCCGGCGAACCGAACGCCTCTTCCGTCGCCGCCGGCATGATCGCGCCAGCCATGGAGGCGGGGATCGACCGGCTGGCGCCGCAAGCGGCGGCGCTGTTGCGCGCCGGCCGCGACCTTTGGCCGGCCTTCGCCGAGGCGACGGGCGTGCGGCTGGTCCGGCGGCCAGCGGAATGGCGCGGTCACGGCGCCGAGGCCATCGGCGAGCACATCAGGAGTCTCGGGTTCGAGGCGCAGAGTGATGTCGATCGGGCGGTCACCCAGGAGGACTGGCAGGTCGAGCCGCCCCAGGCGATGACCGCGTTGCGCGCGGCGCTGGGTGCGGCCTTCGTCCACGGACGTGTGGATCGGGTAGTCCAAGATGCGACGGGCTGGACCGCGTCGGTGAACGGCCGGCTTCTGCACGCGTCGGCCGTTGTCTTGGCGACGGGGGCGGCGGGGGCGATCCAAGGCCTGCCGCCCACCGCGAGCGTCCTGGTGAACTCCATTCAGCCGATCCGGGGGCAGATCGGAGTCACCCGGACGGCGCTGGCGACCCACGTCACGCGCGGGCCGGGCGCCTATGTCGCGCCGATGGCGCACGGCGCGGTGATCGGGGCGACCATGGAGGCGGGGCGTCGCGAGACGGCGCCGGATGTGCAGACCGGCGAGCGGCTGCTCGAGGCGGCCTGGCGCGTGCTCGGTCGCCCGCCCGAGGCGCTGGACGTCGAATGGCAGGCGGGCGTGCGCGGCGCCTCGCCTGACGGCCTGCCGATGGCGGGACGGGTGTCGGACGGATTGAACCTGTACGCCGCGCTGGCGCCGCGGCGGAACGGCTGGCTGCTGGGGCCGCTGGTGGGCCAGGTGGTCGCCGACGAGATCGAGGGCCGGCCGCCGTCGCCGGAGGTCCGCGCCCTCGACCCCAGGCGCTTCTAGTCCTCCATGGCGAAACGGACGGTGAAGTTCACCGTGGCCCCGCCCACCGGTTGACCATCCACCGTGCGCGGGTGCATGCGGAAGTCGCGCGCCAATCCAAGAGCCGCTCGGCCGAAGCCCAGACCGCTCGGTGTCTCGCCGCCGATGCGGCAGCCCGTCAGGCCGCCGTCCAGCCGCACGGCGCAGGTCAGGTCGGCGGCGCCCGAAACGCCCCGCTGTACGGCCCGCTCCGGATAGGCGCGCGCCATGCGATCGGCCGACGGGCGGCTGGCCCAGGTCGGATTGTTTATGACCGATGGGGGCCGGGGCGGCGTCTCCACCGTCGCGGTTCCGCCCTCGACGCCGGACGAGGCCGTGCTGACGATCAAACCGCCGGGCGGGCCGGCGACGACCTGCTCCATGGGCGGGAGCGGCAGAGGATCGACCGTCGGCGGGGCCTGCAGCAGCGGCTTGTGGATCGGCGTCGGCGGCGCCGGGGGCGTCTCGGCCGGCTGCGGCCGCTCGAGCGGCGGCGGCGGTTGCAGGCTGATGGTGAAGGGCCGTTCCACGTCGGCCCTGGGCGGCGGGGCGTCGATCTGAAATCTTTGGTTGTAGAGCACGACCCCGCCCGCGACATGCAGGGCGACGGAGACGCCGATGGCGCCCCAGGCCCAGCGGGGCAGGGGCCTGCGCCGCTCGCCGAAGTCGATGGGGCTGATCAGGCCGGGACCGCCGGCCGCACGGATCATCATGACGTCACTCCCTCGTTCACCGCCCCCGCAGCGCCCGTACCGCGAAGTTGAGCGCGCAGGTTGTGGCGCCATTGCGGCGTGATCCGAAAGGCGGCGGCGTTAACGATTAGCGATTGATTAACCATGTTCGGCCACCGTTGACCGATCATGAGGACAGGTGTGATTCCATCGTCGGGAGGCGTCGAGGCGGCCATTCAGCGCGCCTCCAACTCCGTGGGCGTCGACTTCGACTTCCTCATGAAGACCGCGCGGCGCGAGAGCGCGCTGAACCCCTCGGCTCGCGCGCGGACATCGTCGGCGGCGGGCCTGTTCCAGTTCATCGAACAGACCTGGCTCGGCACGGTCAAGAAGCATGGGGCCCAGCACGGCTATGGCCAGTACGCTGACCTGATCCATCGCGGATCGGACGGGCGTTGGCGCGTCGAAGGCTCCGCCCGAAACGTGGTGCTGGACCTGCGCTTCGATCCGCAGGCCGCCTCCACCATGGCGGCCGAGCTGACGGCGTCCAACGCCGCCTACCTGCGCGGACGGACCGGGCGCGAGCCGGGCGCCGGAGACCTGTACGCCGCCCATTTCCTGGGACCGGCCGGGGCTGCGCAACTGATGCAGGCGATGGACCGCAGTCCGGGCGCCAGCGCCGTGGCGATGTTTCCCGAGGCGGCGCGGGCCAACCGGTCGATCTTCTACAAGGGCGGCCGCCCTGCCTCGATCGCCGAGGTTCACGCCAACCTGCAGCGGTCGGCGGGCGAGGGCGCGCCCGCGGCCGGCGCTGGAGAGGCGCGGCCGACCGCGCCCAGCCTGAGCGAGCGCGATCAAATGCTCGCCGCGCGCATGGACCGATTGAAGCAGGACCAAGGTCTGCTGGCGCTGCTGCTCGGTCAGGATGGGACTTCGGGCGGCGGCGGCTTCGGCGGCGCCTTCTCGCCGTTCGACAAGGATGTCGCCTGAGGATGGTAAACCGGACGGTAAGCATGTCAGGTTCACTGTCGGCCCACCGCCGATTCCCGTCTGAGCTCCAATGACCGCCCACCGCGCCCGCCTGACCGAAACGGACATTCGCCGACTGGTGAAGGCCGTGGATGACGACGATCGAGCCGAGGCGGCGCACAAGCTCTGCCGCAGCATGGAGCGGGCGCAACTCGACGGCGATGAGCGCGCGGCGGCCGAGAAGATCATTCGCCTGCTAGCGCAGGACGCCGCGGAGCTGGTGCGGCGCGCCATGGCCGTCACACTAAAGGCGTCAGACCTGATCCCGAACGATGTCGCTCGCAGGCTGGCGGCCGACGTGGACAGCATCGCGCTTCCGATCATCGCCGCCTCGCCGGCGTTTTCGGACGACGACCTGATTGAGATCGTGCGCGCCGGCTCAGCCGTGCGGCAGGCGGCGGTCGCCGGACGGAGCCGCGTGTCGCGCGACGTGGCGAGCGTGCTGGCCGCGGAGGGCGCCGAGCAGGCCGTCCGGACCCTGGCCGCCAACGACAATGCGGACCTGTCCGAACGCGCGATGGGCGCCTTGGTCGACCGGTTCTCCAGCTCGGGCGAGGTCGTCGCCGCCTTGGCCTATCGGAAGGTGCTGCCGCTGTCGGTGACGGAGCGGCTGATACAACTGGCCAGCGACGCCGTGCGCGATCACCTGGTCAGCGCCCACGCCATCGCGCCGGAGACGGCCATCCGCCTGGCGCAGCTGACCCGCGAGCGGGCCACGGTCGACCTGATCGATCAGGCGGCGGGCGCGGGCGATCTGACCGCCTTCGTGGCGCACCTGAACGCGCGCAAGGTGCTGACCGCGTCGCTGTTGCTGCGGGCGCTGGCCCGGGGACAGATGGCGATGGTGGAGCACGGCCTGGCCGAGCTGGCGAACACCCCGCATAGTCGCGCCTGGCTGATGGTCCATGACGCCGGGCCGCTGGGCCTGCGGGCGCTCTATGACCGGGCGGGCCTGCCGCCTCGGCTGTTCCAGGCCTTCCGGGCCGGCGTGGATACGTGGAAAGCTCTGTCGGCCGAGGGCGCCGACACCACCAGCGAGGCCTTCCGGCAGCAGATGTTGGAGCGCTTCCTGAGCCAACGGCCGAACGTCATGCGCGACGACCTGGCCTATCTGCTGGAGCGGCTGGATCAGGCGCCGACGATGTCGACGCCGCTGGCGGCGAGCGCCGCCTGACCGGTCAAGCCTTGCGGTGTTCCGCGACCTGAACTTCCAGCCCTTCGACCAGCGCTCTTCCGGCCGGATCCTCATCGGTGCTGACGCCGTCGCGAACGACGGCGCGGATGGCGTCAATATGCGCGTCCACAATCGGCAACGGCGCGTCGATGCGAGCGGCCGGATCGTCCAGCATGCGGCACAGCGAAGCGGCGATCCGCGTCACCAGCGGGTATCCGTAGGTTGAGCCCAGACCCTTGAGGTCGTGCGCGCGGAAATACAGCGCCTCGGCGGTCTCGGCCGAATAGCCCTTCGCGCGGATGTCGGCCTGCGCCTGGTCCAGCTTGGCGACCTCGTCGTTCAGCCATTGGCTGAACTGGGCCGACATGGCCTTCAGCGCCTCCTCGGCCTTGGCGATGGCCTCGGCGTTGATGCCGAAACCGCCGCCGGTCTTCAGGCGGAAGGAAGGGGTGAGTTGCGCCGAATTGCTCATAGCGGTCCCATACGGTTTCGCGCGATCCTGCCCCATCAGCCTTAAGAAGGCGTGACTCTCAGTTCGAGAACTGCTCGGCCATGACGCGTTCCTCATAGGAACGGCCTGCGTCGAACAGCATGGTCAGGGCGATGTCGCGCCGCTCGCGCACCTCGACGCGGGCCACGCGCCGCACTTCGAAATTGTCGGCGGTCGCCGAGACCGGCCGTTTGTCGGCCTCCAGCACGTCGAAGGCCACGCGCGCCTCGTGCGAGAGCAGGGCGCCGCGCCAGCGGCGGGGACGGAAGGCGCTGATCGGCGTCAGGGCCAGGATGCGGGCGTCCAATGGGATGATCGGGCCGTGGGCGGACAGGTTGTAGGCGGTCGATCCCGCCGGCGTCGCCACCATGCAGCCGTCGCAGGACAGCTCTTCCAATCGCACGCGGCCGTCGACCGTGATGCGAAGCTTGGCGCTCTGACGCGTCTGACGCAGCAGCGACACCTCGTTGATGGCCAGGCCGGTGTGGACCTCTCCGCTCTCGGTCCAAGCATCCATCTGCAGCGGGTGGATGACTGTGCGCTCGGCGCCGGCGATGCGCTCGAGCAGGCCGTCTTCCTCGAAGTCGTTCATCAGAAAGCCGACCGAGCCGCGATTCATGCCGAACACGGGCGTTCGGCGTCGCAGATTGCCGTGCAGCGTTTCCAGCATCTGGCCGTCGCCGCCCAGGGCGACGATGACGTCGGCCTCGGCTTCCGGCGTGGAGCCGTAGCGCGCGACCAGCGCCTGCCGGGCCTGCTGGGCCTCGGGTCGGTCACTGGCCACGAAGGCGAGGGAAGGGCGCGCGATCACGCCGGGACGTGAGCGGAGCTTCGCCGCAAAGTCAAATGACCGGCGGTTTTTCCATCATCTGGCGGAAGGCCCGGGCGGCCGTTCCAGCGCTGATGACGGTGGCGGTCCAGCCCTTATCGGCGGGTAGGCCGCCGGTCTGGCGACGGACTTCGGTCAGCAGCGAGGGGAAGACGGCCCGGTCCACGCCCACCGCGATGCAGGCCAGATAGAGCGGCTCCGCCGTCGGCGCTTGAACCGCGCCGCGCACCTGGGCCAGGCTGAAGCCGCCAAGCGCCGCGAGCGACTGTTCGAACAGGCCGAAGCGCTGCTCGCGCAATGCGCGGATGAGGAGGCCGGGCCGCAGTTGGCCGGCCGCGCTCAGCTTCTCCACCAGCCGGCGCTCCATCTCCATCCGCTCCCGCTCCTCGCGGCGGCCCGTCGGCGTAGGGATCGAACGCCAGGCGGCGCCGGAGGCGGCGGTCTGCACGGCCTGCTCGATCGAGGCGGCGAGTTGATTCTCGTCGAGGCGGAAGCGTTCGCCGATCGACTGCCGCAGCGCTTGGCCGACCCACTGGTACAACTGGCGAGCCATCTCCTCGCTGAGTTTCGGGTGGCGGGTCAGGGGCGCCCGTAGGCCGGCGATCCGGCGGGAATGCTCGACCAGCCGCATCAGGGAGGACTCGCTGATTCGCGCTGATCGGTTCGAAGCCAGCGCGGTCATGGTGACCGCCTCGCCGCGATCGATGATCGCCTCCACGACGCGCTCATTCAGAGCGGGACGGCGCGCGACCGCGATCTGGTGCTCCAGCGTCGCCTCGACCAGGACGCGGATCAGATCGGCGTCCTTCAGCAGCGGACTGGCCAGGATCACGGGGCGGGCGATCTCGATCTCGTCAAGCGCCAGCATGTTGATCAGCGCCGGGGGAGCCCATTCGGAGCCCGCCAGCCGCTCCGCCAGGACTTTGCGGATGTCGGTTTCGGCCTGGGCCGCCAGCGTCAGGAATATCTCGCTGAGGACCGGTTCCATCTCCGATCCCGGCGGAGCGGAGTCACACAGGCTGGCGACGCCGAGCAGAAGCCGCTGCCGATCGTCCGGCGTGCGGCTCCGCGCCAGCGCCAGCAGCTCCGCGGGCGCGGCCCGGGATGACGCGGCGGGCGTGCTGAACTGCAATACAGCGGACACGGCGGCTCCCTGGCCAGTGCGGAATCAACGGAGGACTAGCAGCAGGGTCGTGAAGTTGAGGTTAACAACGTGTGAACCCGCACGGTTAACGTACGCTCTGCCGGTTGACGTCGGGCATCAGCAAGGGGACGGTGAGGAAACCCTTTGAGAGGCGGAGGAAACGATGGCCGACGGCAACCAGACGTCACTGAAGTCGCGCGTGTCCGAGGCGGAATGGCAGGTTCGTGTCGAGCTGGCGGCGCTTTATCGACTGGTCGCGCTGCACGGCTGGGACGACATGATCTTCACCCATATCTCGGCGCGCGTGCCGGGGCCGGAGCATCACTTCCTGATCAATCCCTACGGCTTCTATTTCGACGAGATCACGGCGTCGTCGCTGGTGAAGGTCGATCTGGAGGGTTCGATAGTCCAAGAGACGCCGCACTTCATCAATCCGGCGGGCTTCACCATTCATTCCGCCGTCCACGCCGCCAGGGAGGACGCCCGGTTCGTGATCCATCTCCACACCGTCGCGGGCGTCGGCGTGGCGGCGCAGGCCGAGGGTCTTCTGCCGATAAGCCAGAACGCGTGTTTACTGCAGCATCAGGTTGCGTATCATGGCTACGAGGGGTTGGCGCTGCACCATGACGAACGCGAACGTCTGGTGGCCGACCTGGGGGACAAGCCGCTGATGCTGCTGCGCAACCACGGCACGCTGGCGGTCGGGGAGACGGCGGCGCAGGCATGGATCGGCATCTTCTTCCTGGAGCGCGCGTGCGCCCAGCAGATCGCGGCGCTGGCCGCGGGCCGCGATCGGGTGCTGATCGCGCCGGAAGCGACGCAGGCGGAGACGCGCGAGCAGGGCCGGGGCATCGGCTTCGTCTCCGCCCTGGCTTGGCCAGGCGCGCTGCGGCAGCTGGATCGCAGGTCGCCCGGATACGACGCCTGATCCTGATCCTCGGCGTCGCGGTCGCGCAGGCGGGCGGCGCACAGGCTGGCGCGTGGGTCCAGCCGAAGGGGGCTGGTCAGGCGATCGTTAAGTTCGAGGACATGCGCGCGGCGGACGGGCTGGACCCTAGCGGCGCCGTGGCCCCTTTGCCCGAGGAACGTAGCGACGCCAGCCTGGGCCTGTTCGCCGAGTACGGCCTGACGGATGAGCTGACGGTGCAGCTGAAGGCGGACTGGCAGGACGGACAGGACGCCTTCGTGGACTACGAGGGGCGCGGCCCTGTCGAACTGGGCCTCACCTGGCAAGTCCATCGGGACGAGGCCAACGCCATCAGCCTCTACGCCGGGTACGCCTGGGGAGGCGAAGGAAGGAACGCCGGCTATGCGGCGCCCGGCGCAGGCGAGCACGACTGGGAGATTCGCGCCTCCATCGGCCGCTCCATGGCGGGTCCCGAAAACGGCCCTTGGCCGGATCAGGTCTTCGCCGAGCTGCAGACCGCGCGCCGGTTCCGCGACGGGCTGCCGGACGAGATCCGCATTGACGCGACGGTCGGCGGGCGGTTCGGCGACGGATGGATGGCGCTGGGCCAGGCTTACGGCGGCGCGGCGGACGCCGGCGCGCGCTGGCTATCCGTCGAGGCCTCGCTGGTGCGGGACTTCGGCGACTGGAGCGTTCAGGCCGGGTGGCGGCAGACGGTGGCGGGGCGCGAGACGCCTCTGACGCGCGGACCGGTGCTGGCGCTGTGGCGGCGCTTCTGACGCGACTGAATGAAGCGACGGAAACCGTCGGGGTCTGCGTTACAGAGACTTAATGTTGCGCCAGCGGCCCCAGCCGCTAAGCGTGCGCGTCTCCCCCGTCTTGCGAGTTCTCGCGTGATCAAACGCCACTTCTTCCTGATCGCAGCCGCGGTCCTGCTTGGTCTCATGGTGCTGGCGGCGATCCTGCGGATCGCCCTGGCGTCGGATGGTCCGGCCGCCGGTCCAGGCGGGCCGGGACGCGCCCAGCAGGTGTCGGAAGCGGTCGTGACCTCGCACCCGTTCTCCGATCAGCTGAGGGTCCTGGGCGTCGCGCGCGGCGCCCGGTCGGTGAACATCACCTCGTCGACAACCGAGCTGATCACCCGCGTCCTCTTCACCGACGGTCAGCGGGTCGCCGCCGGCGCTCCCCTGGTCGAGTTGCAGGCGCGCGAGGAGGACGCCGCCATCATTGAGGCCCGCGCCAACGTCGCCCAGGCCCAGCGCGAGTACGACCGCTACAAGGCCCTGGCCGATCGCGGGGTCGCCCCCATGGTCATGCTGGAGCAGGCGGAGACCGCTCTTGAAACGACCCAAGCCTCGCTGGAGGCGGCGCAGGCGCGACGCGGCGACCGGGTCATTCGCGCCCCCTTCGCGGGAACCCTGGGGCTCACGACCATCACGCCGGGGACGCTGATCAATCCGGGCGCGGTCATCACGACCCTGGACGACACTTCGACCATCCGCGTCGATTTCCCGCTGCCGGAGCGGTACCTGAACGTGCTGCGGCCCGGCGTGCCGATCACCGCCACGGCCGACGCCTACGGCGACGAGCCCTTCCGGGGGCGCATCGCCCTGATCGACACCCGCGTGAACGAGACGACTCGGTCGGCGACGGCGCGGGCCGAGTTCCCGAATCCCGGCGGTCGCATCCGTCCCGGCATGATGCTGCGGGTCGCGGTGCAGCAGGGGCTGCGGCAGTCCCCGGCCATCCCCGAGGCTTCGGTCCAGTACGAGGGCGCGGGCGCCTTCGTCTATCGAATCGCCCGGGGGGCGGAAGGTTCCACGGCTCAACGCGTCGAGGTCGAGACCGGCGCCGTCGAGGACGGGATGGTCGAGGTCCTCTCCGGCCTCGAGCCCGGCGATCGCATCGTCGGCTCCGGCCTGAACCGCATCCAGCCGGGCTCGCCCATCACCACGGCCGCGACCGGGGCTGGGCAGCGGGGCGCGCGCCAATGATGCTGTCCGACGTCTCGGTCCGGCGGCCCGTGTTCGCGGCCGTCGCCGCCATCGTGCTCTGCGTCATCGGCCTGGCGGCCTTCTTCTTCCTGCCGGTGCGGGAGCTGCCCGATGTCGATCCGCCGATCGTCTCGGTCAACACCAGCTACGCCGGCGCCTCGGCCGAGGTGATCGAGAGCCGGATCACGGAGCCGATCGAGCAGCAGATCGCCGGCATCCAGGGCGTCGAGCGGATCAATTCCACCAGCCGAGATGGGCGATCGAACGTCAACATCGAGTTCTCGCTGGATCGCAACATCGACGACGCCGCCAATGACGTGCGCGACCGCGTCAGCCGCGTGGTCGGCAATCTGCCGGACCAGGCCGATCCGCCGGAGGTGGCCAAGGCCGATTCCGACAGTCAACCGATCATGATCCTGTTCCTGCGATCGAACACGCTGAACCGGCTCCAGCTGACCGACTACGCCGATCGCTACCTGGTCGATCGCCTGGCGACCGTGCCGGGCGTGGCGCAGGTCAACATCTACGGCGAGCAGCGCTATTCGATGCGCATCTGGCTGGATCCCGCCGCCCTGGCGGCGCGCGGCCTGACGGTCACCGACGTCGAGACGGCGCTGACCAGCCAAAACGTCGAACTGCCCGCCGGTTCGCTGGAATCGACGGCCAAGAACTACACCGTCCGGGTGGCGCGGAACTACGCGGCGCCCGCGGACTTTCGGGAACTCCCCATCGGCACGCGGGGCTCGGCCTCCCAATCCGCGACCGTGGCGACCGGCGCCGGCAGCGGATCATCGGCCATCATCCAGGGCCAGCCCACCTACGTGACCCGGCTGGGCGACATCGCCCGTGTCGAGGAAGCGCCGGAAGAGGACCGCCGCCTGTTCCGGGGCAACAGCCAGGACCAGATCGGTCTGGCGGTCACGCGGCAGGCGCAATCGAACGACCTGGCGATTTCCGACGGCGTGCGCAGAATGATCGAAGAGGTCCAGCCGACCCTGCCGCCCAGCGTGACGCTGGAGGTGGGATCCGACAATTCAGTCTTCACCTCTCACGCAATCGACGAGGTCTGGATCACCATCGGCATCTCGATGGCGCTGGTGGCGCTGGTCAACTTCATCTTCCTGGGCAGTCTGCGCGCCGCGCTGATTCCTTCCGTGGTCGCGCCGATCTGCCTGCTCGCGACTTTCATCGTCCTGGCGCCGCTCGGCTTTTCGCTGAACCTGCTGACGCTGCTGGCCCTGGTGCTGGCGATCGGCCTAGTGGTGGATGACGCCATCGTCGTCACCGAGAACATCCAGCGTCGGCTGGATCATGGCGAGCCGCCGCTGGTCGCGGCCGAGCGTGGCGCGCGGCAGGTCTTCTTCGCCGTCGTGGCGACCACCATCGTGCTGCTGTCGGTGTTCGCGCCTCTGCTGTTCCTGCCGGGCTACGTCGGTCGGCTGTTCGTGGAGCTGGCCGCCGCCATCGCCGCGGCCGTGGCCTTCTCCGCCTTCCTGGCGCTCAGTCTCTCGCCCATGCTGGCGTCCAAGATCCTGAAGCCGGCCCACACCGGCGGGTGGATCGCGCGGCGGGTGGACTGGGCCATGGAGAGGCTGAAGGGCTCCTATTCCAGTTCCCTCGACATGCTGCTGGGCAAGCGGATCGCGGTCTTCGGCGTCGGGGCGCTGCTGGTGCTCGTCGCTGCGGGCGCGGTCGGCATGTTCCTGACCTTGCCCAACGAGCTGGTGCCGGACGAGGATCGGGGTCGCGTCACCGTTCGGGTCGCCGGTCCCGAGGGCGCCGGCTTCGACTACACGCGCGAGATCATGCTGGGCCTCGAGCCGCTTCTGGCCGACTACCGGACCAACGGGGAAGCCGACAGCTATCTGGTCTCGGCGCCGGGCTTCGGCGGCGGCAGCTTCAACTCCGGCAACGCCGTTCTGACGCTGGCGGACTGGTCTGAACGCGACCGCTCCGCGGCGGAGATCGCTCAAGAGCTCAACGGACGGCTGCGCAACCAAACGGGGGCCCAGGTCAACGCCTCGACGCCGGGCGCCTTCCAGCGGGGCGGCGGCAACTCCAACTCGGTCGAGCTGATCGCGACCGGGACCGATTACCGGGAAATCTACAACTGGCTTCAGCCGCTGCTGGCCGCCGCCCAGGCCAATCCCGGGTTCTCCCGTCCGCGCCTGAACTACGAGCCCAACTCGCCGCGCCTGCTGGTTGACGTCGATCCGCAGAAGGCCGCGGCGCTGGGCGTCTCGTCGCAGTCCGTGGGACGGACGCTGGAGACCATGTTCGGCTCTAGGCGGGCCACGACCTACATCAAGGGCGGCCAGGAATACGACGTCATCCTGCAGACCGAGCGCGACAACCGGCGCAGCGTCGGCGACTTGGAGGCTCTCTATGTCGGGACCGGCGGCGGGCAGTTGGTGCCGTTGTCGGCCGTCGTGACGACCCAGACCACGGGCGACACGCCCGAGCGGCGGCGTCTGGACCGGCAACGCGCCATCACCCTGCAGGCCGACCTCAATCCCGGCATGACGCTGGACGACGCCGTGACCTTCCTGCGTGAAGAAGCGGCCAAGCAGCCGCAGGGCGGCGTCGTGGTGCAATGGGGCGGCGCAGCGCGCGACCAGCAGCAGGCGGGGGGCGCCGTGATCGCCGCCTTCGGCCTGGCGCTGTTGCTGGTCTTCCTGGTTCTCGCGGCGCAGTTCGAGAGCTGGATCACCCCGGCGGTGATCATGCTGACGGTGCCGCTCGCGGCGGCCGGCGGGCTGTTCGGCCTGCTGATGGCCGGCTCCAGCCTGAACATCTACAGTCAGATCGGCCTGATCATCCTGATCGGCGTGGCCGCGAAGAACGGCATCCTGATCGTGGAGTTCGCCAACCAGTTGCGTGACCAGGGACGCTCGATCCGGGAGGCGATCGTGGAGTCATCCTCCCTGCGCCTGCGGCCGATCATCATGACCTCCATCGCCACCGCCTTCGGCGCGCTGCCGCTGGTGCTGTGGCAGGGGGCGGGGGCCGGCAGCCGCCAGACGATCGGCGTGGTGATCTTCACCGGCGCCATGTTCGCGACGGTGCTTACGCTGTTCGTGGTGCCGGTCATCTACGGTCTGCTGGCGCGCTTCACCAAATCGCCCGAGTACACGGCGCGCAAGATCGAGGAATGGGAGGCCCAGGAACGGCGCGACGGGCTGCAGCCCGATCTGACGCCCGCCGAGTGATCAGGAGGCGGGCGCCGGTTCTGGCTGGTAGCCCGTCTCCACCTTCAGGTAGGCGATGACGTCGCGCCGGTCCGCTTCGCCGGGCAGGCCCGGGAAGGTCATCTTGTTGCCGGGCAGGAAGGCGCGCGGGTTCTGCAGCCAGTGATCCAGCTTCTCGGCGTCCCAGACAAAGCCGGCGCTCTTCAGGACGCTGGAATAGTTGTACTTCACCTGCCCGCCGGCTTGGCGGCCGAAGACGCCGTACAGGTTCGGCCCGGTCATGTTCGGCCCGCCTTCGGTGATCGTGTGGCAGGACCGGCAGCGCGCGAACACCCGACGGCCGTTCTCCAGATCCGCTTGATCGTAAGGGGCGGGCAGGGCGGCGAGCAGCGCCGTCTTCTCCGCTTCACTTAGCACTCGCACGGGCGTGGGCGGCGCGTCGGCGGCGCCGGAACCATCCTGGCCGCAGGCGGCGAGCAGGATCAGCGGCGCGGCGACGAGGGGGATCAGACGGGTCATGACGGCTCCTGTTTCTCCCGTGATAGCGCAACGCCGAGGCGCGGCAATTGGTCAAGCTGTCCTGCTGGACGCGGCCCCCGCGCACCTGATAATCACTGTCAAAACGCGAGGCGCCCGGAGCCTCGCCCGTGCGAGCGTAGAATTGACCGACACCATCAAGCTGAGCCAGGCCCGCCGCGGCGACCGCGGCGTCATCGTCCAGGTGGGCGAGCACTGCCTTCACGAGAACCACAGGGCGGAGCTGGAGCGTCGCCTGCTGGAGCTCGGCTTCGTCGAGGGCGCCCGCATCGAACTGCTGCATGAGGGCCTGTTCGGCCGCGATCCGATCGCGCTGAAAGTCGACGACATGCGTGTGGCCCTTCGTCGACACGAGGCCGCCAGCCTGACCGTCCGCCTGGACGTCGCCTGATGGATGTCGCTCTCAAGACCGCCCGCGTCGCCCTGGTGGGGAATCCGAACAGCGGCAAGACGGCGCTGTTCAACGCCCTGACCGGCGCTCATCAGAAGGTGGCCAACTACGCCGGCGTGACCGTCGAGCGGAAGGAGGGCGTGATTCGCGCTTCCTCCGGTCGAACCCTTTCGGTGCTGGACCTGCCCGGAACCTATTCGCTGCGCGCCCGGAGCCCGGACGAAGAGGTCACCCGCGACGCCGTGCTGGGCCGGCTGGCGGGCGAGACACCGCCGAACGTGGTGGTCTGCGTCGCCGACGCGACCAACCTGCGCCTGGTGCTGCGCCTGATCCTGGAACTGAAGCAGGTCGGGCGGCCGATGGTGCTGGCGCTGAACATGTATGACATCGCCCAGCGTCAGGGACTGCGGATCGATCTGGAGCGGCTGCGGGCCGAACTCGGCGTGCCGATCGTCACCACGGTGGCGACGCGGCGACGCGGGATCGACGAACTGGTCGCCGCGATCGAGGGGCAGGCCGCCGTCGCGGCGACGAGCGAGAGCGCCTGGCATAGCCCGGAAGCCGCCGAGCTGCGCAGCGCGGCGCGCGAGGCCGAGCGGATCATGAAGGCGTGTGTCCGGCCGCCGGAGCGGCCCGACACGCTGACAGGACGGATCGATTCCGTTCTGCTGCATCCCGTCGCCGGCCTGGGGATCCTGCTGGCGCTGCTGTTCGTCATGTTCCAGGCGGTGTTCACCTGGGCCGCGCCGCTGATGGACGGCGTCGAGGGCGGCATCGGCTGGCTGGGCGGACTGGTGGCGACCGTCCTGCCCGACGGTCTGGTGCAGAGCCTGATCGTCGACGGGATCATTTCCGGCGTCGGCAGCGTGCTGGTCTTCCTGCCGCAGATCCTGATCCTGTTCCTGTTCATCATCGCGCTGGAGGACTTCGGCTACATGGCCCGCGCGGCCTTCCTGATGGACAAGATCATGGGAGGGGCGGGCCTGCATGGCCGCGCCTTCATTCCGCTGCTGTCCAGCTTCGCCTGCGCCATTCCGGGCGTGATGGCGGCGAGGGTGATCGATTCCAAGCGGGATCGGCTGACGACGATCCTGGTCGCGCCGCTGATGACCTGCTCTGCGAGGATTCCGGTCTATACGCTGATCATCGCCGCCTTCATTCCCAATGAGACGGTGTGGGGGTTCGCCAACCTGCAAGGCGTGGTGATGTTCGGCCTGTACGCGGCCGGCATCGCCAGCGCGCTGATCGTGTCGCTGCTGATCCGCAAGGTGTTCTGGCGCGGCGCGGTGGAGCCCTTCATGATGGAGCTGCCGGCCTACAAGACGCCCGACGTGCGCAGCGTACTGTTCAACCTGTGGCTCCGGGCCAAGATATTCATCAACCGCGCCGGGCGAATCATCCTGCCGCTGGTGATCATCCTGTGGGTGCTGGCGACCTTCCCCTACCCGCCGGAGGACGCGACGCTGCCGGCCATCGACTATTCGTTCGCCGGCATGATCGGGCGGGCGCTGGAGCCGATCTTCGCGCCGATCGGCTTCAACTGGCAGATGGTCATCGCCCTGATCCCCGGCATGGCGGCGCGTGAGGTGGCGGTGGCGGCCTTGGGCACGACCTATGCGATCGCCGACGCCGAGAACGCCACCGGCCTGCTGGCCTCGACGCTGGCGGCGCACTGGTCATTGGCGACGGCGCTGAGCTTCCTGGCCTGGTACATCTTCGCGCCCCAGTGCGTGGCGACGCTGGGCGTGGTGCGGCGCGAGACCAATTCGGCCAAATGGACCTGGATCATGATCGGCTACATGTTCGGCCTGGCCTATCTGGCGTCGTTCGTGACCTATCATGTGGCGGTGGCGCTCGGAGGCGGGTAAGGCGGGTCCGTCATCCGCTGTCGGGGCCCCAGATGAGTCCTGCCGTTCTCGCCGCCGTCCTGGGCGGGCTGGGCCTGGTGTTCGGCAGCTTCATCGCCGCCGTCAGCGTGCGGCTGCCGCGCGAGATGGACGTTGTTGTCGAGCGGTCGCGGTGCATGAGCTGCGAGCGGTCCCTGCGACCCTGGGAGCTGATCCCGGTCCTTAGCTGGTTGATGCTGCGGGGCCGGTGCGCCCGGTGCCGCGCGCCGATATCGCGACGGTATCCGCTGATCGAACTTGGCGCGGCCGCCATCGGCGTGTGGGCGGGATCGGCGGCGCCGGACTGGCCGATGGCGATCGCAACGGCGGTGCTGGGCTGGCAGCTGTTGCTGATCGCCCTGGTGGACGGCGAGCATTTCTGGCTGCCCGACGCCTTGACCTGGCCGTTGGCCGGCAGCGGGGTGCTGGCGGCGGGGCTGCTGCAGGGGTGGATGGGCGCGGTCTGGAGCATGGTCGGGCTGCTGGTCGGCTTCGCGAGCCTGTGGCTGATCGGGCGGCTGTACCGGGCGGTGCGAAAGCGGGATGGACTAGGAGGCGGGGATCCGTTCCTGTTCGCCGGGGCAGGGGCGTGGGCCGGCTGGATGGGTCTGCCCAGCGTGCTGCTGTGGGCCTCGGCGGCGGGATTGAGCGTGGTCTTCGCCCAGCTGGTGGTGCGGCGTCGCGTGTCCGGAAGCGACCGGCTGCCGTTCGGCGTCTTCCTGGCCGTCGGCATCTGGCTGACCTGGCTGTACGGCCCGCTGGGCGCCTAGCGGCCGGTCGTCAGCTTGACGATGATGATGGCCGCCGTGTCGAGGATCGCCTCCGGCGTGTCGGCGCGGCGCAGCAGTTCGAAGCTGGCGGCGGTCGATTCGGCGATAGAGGCGATCTGGTACGAGGCCAGGCGAGGATTGTAGTCCTTCGGGTGCAGGCCCGCCGCATGGGCCTGGGCGACGCGGCGCTCGATGGCCAGGTGCAGGCGGCGCAGGCGGCGGACGCGGCTCTCGATGAAGGCGGCGTCGCCGTTATCGGCCAGCATGTGCTCGACGCGCAGCACCTGGCCGTGTTCGCGCCAGATCGCCAGGATGTCGAGGATGAAGGCGCGGGCCACGGCGAAGGCCTTGTCGCCCGGCCAGTCGGCCTGGAAATGGTTGGCCAAGCCCTGGAAATCGGCGGCGGCGGCTTCGCACAGCGCCAGAACCGGCTCCTCCACCGTTTTGAAATAGGTGTAGAAGTTGGACGGCGACACGCCCGAGGCCAAGGCCAGGTCGGCGACGCGTATCTCGCCGTAGTGACGCTCGTTCAGCAGCCGGCGGGTGGCGTCGAGGATGGCCTGGCGGGTGCGCTCGCCTCGGGCGCCGATCCTGTGACCCAGCTTGTTCTTCGCGTCGGCCATGATCCCGCGGCGCCGAGAGGGTGGATGGTGCCGGTTGCAGGAATCGAACCCGCGACCTTCGGTTTACAAAACCGCTGCTCTACCAGCTGAGCTAAACCGGCCTCGCCCATCGGGCAAGCGCGCCTTATGCGGATGGATCGTCGCGGGCGCAAGCCGCTCAGTCCAGTTCCGCGGCGATCCGGTCGGCCAGCGTCTTCAGCACGGCGGCGTCGGCCATGGGCTCATGGCCGTGGCCCTTCATCGGCCTGTCCTGCCAGCGCGGAATGATGTGGAAATGCAGGTGGAAGACGGTCTGGCCGCCGGCCGCGCCATTGAACTGCATGACGCTGATCCCGTCTGGACGCAGAGCCTTCTCGACCGCGCGCGCGGTGCGTTGCAGGGCGGCGGTCAGACGGGCCAGCACCTCGGGCTCGACGTCCAGAAGATTGCGGGCCCGCGAGCCCTTGGCGATGATCAGCACATGACCCTCGGACTGGGGAAAGACGTCCATGAAGGCCAGGACGTGGTCGTCCTCCCACACCTTCACCGAAGGCATGTCGCCGCGCAGGATGCGGGCGAAGATGTTGTCGGGATCGTAGTCGCCGTGCAGGCTCATGGGCGGGCTCCGTTCGCGGGTCGGCCTTTCGGATAGCAGCAAGGGCGGGCGAGGGGGAGCCTTCGGCGGGCTGATGCATTATGGCGAAGCTTGAAACCGTCGGAGGGCGACATGATCCGTTTCATCATCCAGGCCGTGGTCACCATGGCGGGGCTGTGGCTGTCGGGGCAGGTCGTGCCCGGCGTGGATTTCACCAACAACGGCTCGCTGGTGGCGGCGGCGATCATCCTGGGGATCGTCAATGCGATCGTGCGACCGATCATGGTGGTGCTGACCTTTCCGATCACGGTGATGACCCTGGGACTGTTCCTGCTGGTGGTGAACGCGGCGATGATCGGCCTGACGGCGATGTTCCTGGACGGTTTCGCGGTCGACGGCCTGTGGGCGGGCGTCGGCGCGGCCATCGTGACCGGCGTGGTCAGCTGGATCGCCGGCGCCTTCATCGGAGACGGCGAGCGGGCGCGCTGAAGCGTCTCCGCCGTTCCGGGCGGAGTGGTGAAGGGCTGGGCGGAGCGCCGGGTCTTCGCCCGGGGTTCTGTATTGTGAGTACCGTTTCGACGAAGTTCGACGCTCCGTGCGGATGATTGTTCTGCAAGCTCGGGGCGCCGAGTGGTGGCGGTCTTATCGCCTAACCCCGTAAGCCTGAAGGGCCGGATGAGGGTTGAGCGGTGGTCCAGTTCGCACCGTCAGCCCTCACCCTTTGGCTGCTTCGCGCGCCCTTCGGGTCGCGCAAGGACGACGGCTTCGCCGCCGCGCGCTCAAGCCCTCTCTCAATGGGAGAGGGAGTCAGGAAACTGCGCGGCGCGTTGCCCGGCTCCGCCCTTGCGGGTAGAGCGTTCGGCTTCTCCCGCCTGACCGAAGTTCCAAGCCATGCACGACATCAGAGCCATTCGCGAGAACCCCCAGGTTTACGTGGCGGGCTGGTCGTCGCGCGGGGTGGATCAGGCCGACGGACTGGTGGCCGACATCCTGCGGCTGGACGGCGAACTGCGCCGGGCTCAGACGACGGGGCAGGATGCGCTGGCCCGGCGCAACGCGGCGTCCAAGCTGATCGGCGCGGCCATGGGGCGCAAGGACATGGCCGAGGCCGACCGGCTGAAGGCCGAAGTCGAGGCTCTGAAGGGCGAGATCGCCGCCGCCGCCGAGGTGGAGGCGGCCGTCGGCAAGGAGTTGCGCGACCTGCTGGCGGCGCAGAAGAACCTGGCCGCCGAGGACGTGCCGGACGGCGAGGACGAGGCGGGCAATGTCGAGGTCTCGACCTGGGGCGAGCCGCGTCGCACCGGTCCGGCCAAGGATCACGCCGACCTGGGCGAGGCGCTGGGCCTGCTGGACTTCGAGGCGGCGGCGAAGATGTCGGGCGCGCGCTTCGCGGTGCTGAAAGGCCAGCTGGCGCGGCTGGAACGGGCCGTGGGTCAGTTCATGCTGGACATGCAGACTGATAAGCACGGGTATCTGGAGGTGAACCCGCCGCTGCTGGTGCGGGATGAGGCGATGTTCGGGACCGGGCAGTTGCCGAAGTTTGAGGAGGATTTGTTCGAAATCCACGGAGAAAACCGAAAGAAGAAGGCGGATCTCCAGGAAATGCGGGCGAAAGCGGCCCAGTCTCCTTATTTTCAACGGCTGCTGGACGTTGCGCATCTCGTCAACGATGCCATGGCTGGCATCGACGCTTCCAAACGCACAGGATTCCAAAGTGCTATCGAAGAACTGATCGCCATATCAAAGAATGAGCGCACCGATAAAGAGCGTTGGGCTGAGCTCATCTTCGCAAAGTACCCGCGAGAGGATGCGGAGCATTGGCATAGGTATTTCCTCATCCCTACGGCCGAAGTCTCTCTGACCAATCTCGTGCGCGAGACCATTCTGTCCGAGGACACCCTCGCCACGCCGATGCGGATGACGGCGCTGACGCCGTGCTTCCGGGCCGAGGCGGGGTCGGCGGGGCGGGATACACGCGGGCTGATCCGGCAGCACCAGTTCTCGAAGGTCGAGATGGTGTCGATCGCGCGGCCCGAGGACAGCGAGGCCGAGCACGAGCGGATGACGGGCTGCGCGGAGGCGGTGCTGAAGGCGCTGGAGCTGCCGTTCCGGCGGATGCTGCTGTGCAAGGGCGACATGGGCTTTTCGGCGCAGAAGACGTTTGATCTGGAGGTCTGGCTGCCCAGCCAGGCGACCTATCGCGAGATCAGCAGCTGTTCGAACTGCGGGGACTTCCAGGCGCGGCGCATGGACGCGCGGTTCAAGCGCGCCGGCGAGAAGAAGACCGAGTTCGTGCATACGCTGAACGGCTCGGGGCTGGCTGTCGGGCGGACGTTGGTGGCGATCATGGAGAACTATCAGCAGGACGACGGGCGGATCGCGGTGCCGGCGGTGTTGCAGCCGTACATGGGCGGGCTGACCCATGTGGGGGGCGTGGCGTGAGCCCCTCTCCCGTCGGGAGAGGGCTTGAGCGCCCGGGAGCGGCAGCGATCGGCCTTGCGCGAAAGGGTGAGGGTCGCGTGGTGCGCGTTGGCCCACCGGCGGAACCCTCATCCGACCGGGCTCCGCCCGACCACCTTCGCCCCATGGGAGAAGGGAGCGCATGCGCATGAGAATTCTCCTGACCAACGACGACGGGATTGAGGCGGAAGGCCTTGAATGCCTGGAGAAGATCGCTCGCACGATCAGCGACGACGTGTGGGTGTGCGCGCCTGCGGTCGAGCAGTCGGGCAAGGGGCGGGGGATCACCCTGACCGAGCCGCTGCGGGTGCTGAACCTGGGCGAGAAACGGTTCGCGGTGACGGGGACGCCGACCGACTGCGTCGTGCTGGCGGTCAACGACCTGATGCCGGAAAAGCCGGACCTGGTGCTGTCGGGGGTGAACCGGGGGCACAACATAGGCGAGGACGTCAGCTATTCCGGCACGGTCGCGGGGGCGCTGCAGGGGATGGCCTTCGGCATCCGCTCCATCGCCCTGAGCCAGAGCCTGGAGCGGTTCCACGACGAAGTCATCGCCCACTGGGAGACGGCCGAGGCCTATGCGCCGGCGATCATCAGCCGCCTTCTGGAACAGAAGTGGCAGCCGGGCGTGGTGATGAACCTGAACTTCCCCAACCTGCGGCCGGAACAGGTCGAGGCGGTGGAGGTGACGACGCAGGGCTTCCGCGACGTGGGCGAGATGCACGCGGTCCGGCGAACCGACCTGCGCGGGCGCGATTACTACTGGATGAGCTTCCGCGGGCAGAAGCAGGAGCATGCCGAGGGCACGGACCTGCGGGCCATCGACGAGGGGCGGATTTCGGTCACGCCGCTGCACATCGACCTGACGCACATGGCCAGCGTGAACGACCTGAAGAAGGTGCTGGGCGGGGCGCCGCCTAAGACGGTGATCCGGGCCGCATGAACCTGCATGACGACCGCGCGGGCCGGCTGATCCTGTCGCTGAGGCGTCAGGGGGTGACCGAGCCGCGCGTGCTGAAGGCGATGGAGAGCATCGACCGCGCCGTCTTCGTGCATGAGAAATTCCTGGACCAGGCGTGGGAGGACCAGGCCCTGCCGATCGACTGCGCCCAGACGATCAGCCAGCCCTATATCGTCGGCCTGATGACCCAGGCGCTGGACGTGCAGCCGCGCCACCGGGTGCTGGAGATCGGCACCGGCAGCGGATACCAGTGCGCCGTGCTGTCGAAGCTGGCGCGCTATGTCTATTCGGTGGAGCGGTACCGCAGCCTGCTGAACGAGGCCGAGGCGAAGCTGAGGACGCTGGAGATCGACAACGTCATCACTCGGCACGGCGACGGCGGACTGGGCTGGCCCGAGCAGGCGCCGTTCGACCGCATCATGGTCACCGCCGCCTCGCCGCATGAGCCGACGGAACTGCTGAAGCAACTGAAGCCGAGCGGAGTGCTGGTGGCGCCGGTGGGGCGGACGTCGGTGCAGATGCTGCATCGGTATGTGGGGCAGGCCGACGGCTCTTTCCGCCGGGAGAGCCTGGCGGAGGTGCGATTCGTGCCGCTGGTGGAGGGCACCGCGAAGGAAGGTTAGGGCGCGTTTTTTGGCGCTATCGCTCTCGACGCCGTCGCTCGCTGCTTCAGCGCGTTTTTTGGCGCTATCGCTCTCGACGCGGTCGCTCGCTGCTTGAGCGCGTTTTTTTTGGGCTATCGCTCTCGACGCGGTCGCTCGCTGCTTCAAGCGCGTTTTTCGGCGCTATCGCTCTCGACGCCGTCGCTCGCTGCTTCAGCTGTTAACCTTCACGCCCAAATTCGGCGACGATTGCGGGGTTGGCTTGGCGGCGCCGACGGGGCACACCGGGCGGGCGAGTTTTAACCGTATGAGGAGCGGCCGGTGGCGGGATTTTCGGGCTGGATGAGAGTGGTCGCGATCGCGGGGGCGGCGGCGAGCCTGGCGGCCTGCATCAGCTATCCGTCCGAGCCGCGCTATTCGACCCGGGCCGCGCCGGCCGCCGGCCAGCAGCCCTATCCGACCCAGGGCTATCCGCCGCAGGGGCAGCCCTATCAGCCGGCGCCGACGGAGCCGCCGCCCGCCGCCGCGACCGCGCCGGTGGGCGACATCCAGGGCGGGACCCTGCCGCCGTCCGTCGCCCTGACGCCGCCGGCCCAGCAGCCGACCTACACGCCGCCCGCGACCGCCCCCGGACCGGTGCGGGCGGGCGCCGCTTATGGGATCCAGCCGGGCGACACCATCTCGGGGGTCGGCCGACGCTTCCAGACGCCGGTGCAGACCCTGATCGACCTGAACGGACTGGGACCGCGCGGCGCGATCACGCCGGGCCAGCGAATCATCCTGCCGGACACGGCGGTGGACACCGGACGGGATCCTTATGCCACCGGGCCGTCGCCCAGCGGCGTGCTGGTGCCGAATGGTTCGGCGCCTCCGCCCCCGCCGCCGCCGTCGGGCAATCCGGCCCTGCCCGCCGAGACGCGGCCTGCTCCGTCGACCGCGACCACGCCGTCGGCGACCCCCGGCTCGACCAATCTGGTCTGGCCGGTGCGCGGAGACATCCTGCGCCGCTTCGGGCCGATGGGCATGGGCGAGCGCAACAACGGGATCAACATCGGCGCCTCGGCCGGCGCGGCCGTCGTGGCGGCGGCCCCGGGACGCGTGGCCTACGTCGGCGACGACCTGGTGGGCCAGGGGCTGACGGTGCTGATCGTCCACGCCGACGGCTGGCGCACGGTCTACGGCCATCTGGGCTCGGCCACGGTGGACGACGGCGACGACGTGCGCCAGGGCCAGCAGATCGGCACGGTCGGACTGACGGCCGGCGACGGGCGGCCCTCGATCCACTTCGAGACGCGCCGCATGCAGGGCGACGATCCGGTGGCGATCGATCCGCTGACGGTGTTGCCGCGCTGACGCTTAGCCGCGTTGCATTCTTAGGGGACCGGCCCTAGGTTCCGCGCCTCGTTTTGACTGGGGCGCCGACGAGGGCTGTCCCCCCGTGTTCGGAGATTTCCATGGGCGCTCCCGCTGACGGCGGCATGATGGCCGTGATCATGCAGTTCCTGCCGATCGTCGCCATCTTCATCCTGTTCTACTTCCTGCTGATCCGCCCGCAGCAGAAGCGCGCCAAGGAACACGCAGCCGCCATTTCGGCGGTGAAGCGCGGCGACACCGTGGTCCTGTCCAGCGGCATGATCGGCAAGGTGAGCCGCGTCGAAGAGGGCGAGGTGAACCTGGAGATCGCGCCCAGCGTCAACGTGCGCGTGGTCAAGGGGATGATCGCCGAGGTCCGCAACCGCACCGCCATCGCGGCGAACGACTCCAAGGCTTGACGCGCGCCTGTCGCTGATCGGGGATCGCCCAAATGGTTCAGCTCTCGCGCTGGAAAGTCACTCTGGTGGTGGCCGCCGTCATCTTCGGCTGCCTGTTCGCCTATCCGAACCTGCTGAGCCCGGCGCAGCGCGAGGCGCTGCCCGGCTGGCTGCCGAAGAACACGCTGAACCTGGGACTGGACCTGCAGGGCGGGTCCTATCTGTTGCTGGAAGTGGACGTGCCGGCGATGCGTCAGGCCCGCATCAGCAATCTGGTCGAGGACGTGCGGGTCACGCTGAACGAAGCGGGGATCAGCACCCGCGGCTTCCAGCGCGAGGAGGGCGGGGTCATCGTCACCCTGGCCAATCCGGCGCAGCAGGACGCGGCTTTCGAGGCGCTGCGCACCCTGGCCGGCGCGCCGGGGCCGAGCGGCCAGGTCGAGCGCACGGCGACCCGGCTGGGCGATAACCGCATCCGCTTCGTCTATACGGACGCCGCGCTGAACGGCATGGGCGCCGCGGCGGTCGACCAGTCCATCGAGGTGGTGCGCCGCCGGATCGACAGCCTGGGCACGCGCGAACCCTCCATCACCCGCCAGGGCGCCGACCGCATCGTGGTCCAGGCGCCGGGCGAAAGCGATCCGACCCAGCTGGAGGAGGTGATCGGCCAGACCGCGCAGCTGACCTTCCAGATGGTCGACGTCGAGAACTCCATCCAGGAAGCCATGGCCGGGCGCGTGCCGCCTGACGCCCAACTGCTGCAGGACGAACTGGGCACGCCCTATCTGGTCAAGCGGCGCGTTCTGGTCTCCGGCGAGAACCTGACCCGCGCCAGCGTCGGCGCGGACCAGAGCGGCCGACCGGCCATCGACTTCCGTTTCGACGGCACGGGCGCGCGCCGGTTCGGCGAGGCGACCGCAGCCAACATCGGCCGGCCGTTCGCCATCATCCTGGACGGCAAGGTCATCTCGGCCCCGACGATCCAGGGCGCCATCACCGGCGGCACGGGTCAGATCACCGGCCAGTTCAGCATCGAGGAAGCCGCGACCCTGGTGAACCTGCTGAACGGCGGGGCCCTGCCGGCGCCGCTGAACGTGGAGGAGCGCCGGGTCGTGACGGCGGAGCTGGGAGCGGACGCCGTGGCGGCCGGCGCCCTTTCGACCGCCATCGGCTTCGCCATCATCGTGGTCTTCATGATCCTGGCCTACGGGTTCCTGTTCGGCGGCGTCTCGGTGCTGGGCCTGATCCTGAACGGGGTGCTGATCATCGCCGCCATGTCGCTGACCCAGGCGACCCTGACCCTGCCCGGCATCGCCGGTCTGATCCTGACCTTCGCCGTGGCGGTGGACGCCAACGTGCTGATCTATGAGCGGATGCGCGACGAGGCCCGTGCGGGCCGCAGCGTCATCGCCAGCATGGACGCCGGCTTCAACAAGGCCATGGGCACCATCATCGACGCCAACCTGACCACCCTGGTCGCCGCGGGCATCATGTTCATCTTCGGGGCCGGCCCGGTGCGCGGCTTCGCCTGGACCCTGACGATCGGCGTCTTCACCTCGATGTTCTCGGCGGTGATGGTGTCGCAGGTCCTGCTGTCCTACTGGCTGAAGACGGCCAGGCCCAAAAAACTGCCGATCGCGGAGTGATGGCGATGCGTGGATGGCCCCTCATCAAAGTGCTGCCGCAGAAGACGAATTTCCATTTCGTCAAATACGCGAAGGCCGCAGGCGTCCTGTCGGTGATCCTGTGCGTGGCGTCGATCATCGGCTGCTTCTATCCGGGCCTGAACATGGGCATCGACTTCAGGGGCGGCGCCTCGATGGAGGTGTCCAAGCCCGCCGGCCAGGTGATCGCGCTTGACCAGGTGCGCGAGGCCGTCAGCGGCTTGAACCTCGGCGACGTGCAGGTGCAGGGCATCGCCCGGCGCGACACCAACGCCAATGACGGTTCCACCGCGATCCTGCGCTTCCAGATCCCTGAAGGCCGCGATCAGACGCAGGTCGTGCGCCAGGTCGAGAGCGCCGTATCGGAGGCGATCGGACAGGTCAGCTATTCCGGCGTCAGCGTCGTCGGCTCCAAGGTCTCGGGCGAGTTGTTCACCTCCGGCCTGATGGCCCTGGGGGTCGCCGTGCTGCTGATGTTCCTCTATATCTGGTTCCGCTTCGAGCCGCAGTTCGGCTTCGGTGCCGTGATCGGCCTGCTGCACGACGTGATCCTGACCTTCGGCCTGATCGTGCTGTTCCGGCTCGAGTTCAGCCTGAACATGGTGGCGGCCATCCTGACCATCATCGGCTATTCGATGAACGACACCGTCGTGGTTTTCGACCGCCTGCGCGAGAACCTGCGCAAGTACAAGTCGATGCCGCTACGGGACGTGATCGACCTGTCGCTGAACGAGACCCTGACGCGGACCATCATCACCGGCGGCACGGCCGTCATGGTGCTGGCGGCGCTGGCCATCTGGGGCGGCGAGGCGCTGTTCGGCTTCTCCATCGCCCTGATGTTCGGCATCATCATCGGCACCTATTCGTCGATCTATGTCGGCGCGCCGGTGATCCTGCTGTGGGGCGTGAAGCGCGGCGGCTCCAGCGACGAGGCCAAGCCTATCAAGCTGGGCATGGCCAGTCGGCCCTGATCGTCTGCTTGCGGCAATGAAAAACGGCGGCTCCGAATGGAGCCGCCGTTTCCGTTTCAGGACGTGTTCGCTCGATCAGCGCAGCGAGGCCGCGAAGCGTTGGATGCGGCCGCACGCTTCTTCCAGCACGGCGTCCGAGGTGGCGTAGCTGATGCGGAAATAGGGGCTGAGGCCGAAGGCCTCGCCCTGGACCACGGCCACGCCCTCGGCGTTCAGCAGTTCGGCGGCGAAGGTGCTGTCGCCGTCGATGGTCACGCCCGTCTCGGTCGTCTTGCCGATCAGGCCGGCGATGGACGGATAGACGTAGAAGGCGCCTTCGGGCGTGGCGCAGGTGATGCCCGTCGCCTGGTTCAGCATGGAGACGACGAGGTCGCGGCGCTTTTCGAAGGCGTCGCGGCGTTCGGCCATGAAGTCCTGCGGACCGTTCAGCGCCTCGACCGCCGCCCACTGGCTGATGCTGGCGGGATTGGAGGTGGTCTGGCTGGCCACCTTGCGCATCAGGTCGATCAGCGGCTTGGGTCCCCCGGCGTAGCCGATGCGCCAGCCGGTCATGGCGTAGGCCTTGGAGACCCCGTTGACCGTGAGAGTGCGGTCGATCAGGTCGGGCGCCACCTGGGCGATGGTGGTGTATTCGAAGTCGCCATAGACCAGGTGCTCGTACATGTCGTCGGTGAGCACCCAGACGTGCGGGTGGCGGCGCAGGACCTCGGCCAACGCCTCCAGCTCGGCGCGCGTATAGGCCGCACCGGTCGGGTTCGACGGGCTGTTGAGGATCAGCCAGCGGGTCTTCGACGTGATCGCCGCGTCAAGCACCTCGGGCCGCAACTTGAAGCCGTCCTTCTCCTCGCCGACGACGGTGACCGGCTCGCCGCCGGCGAGCAGCACCATGTCGGGATAGGAGACCCAGTAGGGCGCGGGCACGATCACCTCGTCGCCGGGGTTCAGGGTGGCGACCAGGGCGTTGAAGATGACCGGCTTGCCGCCCGGGGCGACGTGGATATGGGCCGGGGTGTAGTCCAGGCCGTTCTCGCGCTTGAACTTGGCGGCGATGGCTTCCTTCAGCTCGGGCATGCCGTCTGCGTCGGTGTATTTGGTCTCGCCGCGATTGATGGCGTCGACAGCCGCCTGCTTGACGTTGTCCGGCGTGTCGAAGTCCGGCTCGCCGGCGCCCAGGCCGATCACGTCGCGTCCTTCGCGTTTCAGCTCGCGCGCCCGGGCGGTCACCGCGATGGTGGCCGACGGCTTGACGCGGGCGAGGGCGGAGGATTGCAGGCTGGACATGATTTTCCCGTCGATCGTGGAAGTTTCTTGCCGGGGAGGCGAGGTTCCTTACGCGCGGTCGCCCGCCGGGACAATGCGTCGACGCTCGCTAATGCGCGGATCGGGTGATAAGGCGCGCGGCTGATGCGCTGGCTCCTCGACTTCCTGTCCAACATGGAGGCGCGTCGCTGGCGTGCGGCGCTGGCGACGGCGTTGTTGCTCGGCGCGATGATCGCCCTGTTCGCCGTGGGCAAAACGCAGCTGGGCCTGGGCGCGGAGGCGCAGCTGGAGGCCTGGCTCGGCGGATTTCGGCACGGACCCTGGGGACTGCCCGTCACCATCGTGGTGTTCACGATCGCCGCCCTCTTCGGCGCGCCCCAGTTCATCCTGATCGCCGCCTGCGTGGTGGCGTTCGGGCCGTGGTTCGGCTTCCTGTACAGCTGGATCGCGACGGTGGCGTCGGCCGGCGTGACCTACTGGATGGGGCGGGGACCGACGGCGCGCCTTCTGGCGCGGCACGGAGGTCGCACCATCGGGCGGCTGACGCGGTTCGTGGGCAAGAACGCCTTCTACGCCAGCTTCATGATCCGCAACGTGCCCTCGGCGCCCTTCATCGTCGTCAACATGGCGTTCGGCGCGGCCCGCGCGTCCTTTCCGCTGTTCCTAAGCGGGTGCGCCCTTGGCGTTCTGCCCAAGACCGCGCTGGTGGCCTTCTTCGGCGGTTCGTTCATGACGGCGGTCAGCGGCGACGGTGTGTGGACCTCGGCCATCCTGGCGGGCGTCGCCTTCGCCTGGCTGGGGCTGATGCTGACGGTGCGGGAGATCGTGCGGCGACGGGAGACCGCCCGGGGCGACTGACCCGGGGCGACTGACGGGGGGCGACTGACGTGGGCGACTGATCAGGACTATCCCCTAGTCGCCGGTTCAGGCGGTCTTCACGCCTCCACGGCACTTGTGCGGAGGTGGAGTAGCGTAATGGATTTTCAGAAGCTGTACGGCCAGCACCGCGCCATCGTCCGGCTGACCAGCCGGGTGGTCGGCCTGGCGAGCGAGTTGCACACGCGCGAAGACGCGAGCGAAGTCCGGCTCGTGCTGGAGCGGCTGGACCGCGTGCTGGGCCTGCACCTGGAGATCGAGGATCTCGAACTGATGCCCGCCCTAATGGCCGCCGCCCATCCGGCGGCGCGCGCCGTCATCGCCGACTGCATGGAGGATGTGGGCGGCGTCAGCGAGGCCTGGCGCGATCATCTGACAGTGTGGTCAGTCGAGGCGATTCACCGTGAGCCGGCCCGATTCAGGGCGGCGACGGGCAGCCTGATGGAGGCCCTCGCGCGCCGATGCGATCGCGAGGAACGCGAGCTTTATCCCCTGGTCGCGACGACCATCGACCGAGCCGCCTGAGGGCTGTCAACCGTCAAGCTGACGAGGCCGTTATCGGGGCTTGCTATCGTGTCCGCATGCGGGCAAACGGGCTTCAGTAGGCGTGGCGAAGACGATCAGGACGCGGACGGGGGAGGGGATCCCCGACGCGTGGGCGTCGCCAAGTCGACTGCGACAACAGACGCCCTCGGCCAAAGAACAACGGTATCTTTTCCCATGAGCTTTTCCCTCTTCGGCGCGATCTCGAACGACATCGCGATGGACCTGGGCACCGCCAACACCCTGATCTACCAGAAGGGCAAGGGCATCGTGCTGAACGAGCCGTCGGTCGTGGCGCTGAGGAACGTCGGCGGTCGCAAGATCGTCCACGCCGTCGGAATAGAGGCCAAGCAGATGCTGGGCCGGACGCCGGGCCACATGGAAGCCATCCGCCCGATGCGGGACGGGGTCATCGCCGACTTCGAAGTCGCCGAGGAGATGATCAAGCACTTCATCCGCAAGGTGCATAACCGCAAGGGGTTCGTGAATCCGAAGATCATCGTCTGCGTGCCGTCCGGCGCGACGGCGGTCGAGCGCCGGGCCATCAACGACAGCTGCCTGAACGCCGGCGCGCGTCGCGTGGGCCTGATCGACGAGCCGATGGCGGCCGCGATCGGCGCGGGCCTGCCGATCCACGAGCCGACCGGCTCCATGGTCGTGGACATCGGGGGCGGGACGACCGAAGTGGCCGTGCTGTCGCTGTCCGGCATCGTCTATTCGCGTTCGGTCCGCGTCGGCGGCGACAAGATGGACGACAGCATCATCAGCTACATGCGCCGCAACCATAACCTGCTGATCGGCGAGACGACCGCCGAGCGCATCAAGAAGGATATCGGCACCGCCCGCATCCCGGCCGACGGCGAGGGCCTGTCGATCGAGGTTAAGGGCCGCGACCTGATGCAGGGCGTGCCGCGCGAGGTCCGCATCTCCGAGCGGCAGGCCGCAGAGGCCCTGGCCGAGCCGGTGACCCAGATCATAGAAGCCGTGAAGGTCGCGCTGGAGGCCACGCCGCCCGAACTGGCCGCCGACATCGCCGACAAGGGCATCATGCTGACCGGCGGCGGCGCCCTGCTGCGCGGCCTGGACGTGGAGATCCGCGACCACACCGGCCTGCCGGTCTCGGTCGCCGACGACCCGCTGTCGTGCGTGGCCGTGGGCTGTGGCCGGGTGCTGGAGCATCCGCGCTGGATGAAGGGCGTCCTCGACGCCGCCTTCTGAAGCCGCAACGCTTTCAGGCCTTCGTGATGCCGGTTTCATTCCGGCCCTGATTTTGCGATAGGCAGGCCAGCAGGCGTACTGAGTCCGCCGATTCCAACCCTCTGATTGGCAGGTCGCCCGTGGCGTTTCGCGACGGCCCCTTCGAAAATATCAAGGTGCCGCTGACATGGACGGCGGCCGTGGTGGTCGTGGTCGCGATCATCGGGGCCGTGCTGCTGCTGATCAGCGATCGCCGGACGCCTGAGAGCGAAACCAGCTACGGCGCGGTGCGCGGCGGGTTCGAGACCGTGGTCGCGCCGGCCGGCGGCGTCTTGTCCGCGCCGGTGCGCTGGGTCGGCGCCGTGAGCGACTATATCGGCGGCTACTTCTTCGCCGTGTCCGAGAACCGGCGGCTGAAAGCCGAGATCGCCGACCTGCGCGCGTGGCGAGACGAGGCCATCGCGCTGAAGAACGTCAACAGCCGCTACGAGGCCATGATGGGCCTGAGGACGGAGCCGCCGCTGCCGATGGTGACGGCGCGGGCCATCTCAGACGCGCGGGGGCCGTTCAATCGGGCGCGGCTGCTGGACGCCGGCGCCGGCAAGGGCGTGCGCATCGGCAATCCGGTGATGAACGAGTTCGGACTGACGGGTCGCGTGTCCGGCGTCACCCGCGATGTCAGCCGGATGGTGCTGCTGACCGACGTGGCGTCGCGGGTGCCGGTGCTGATCGCGCGGACGGACGCGCGCGCCGTCCTGGTGGGCGACGGCGGCGACAATCCACGCCTGGACTATGTGCGCGGCGCGGGATCACTGCAGCCTGGCGACCGGGTGGTGACCTCGGGCGACGGCGGCGGCGTGCCGCGCGGCCTGCCGGTCGGGGTGGTCGCGCGCGGGGTCGACGGAGCCTGGCGCGTCAAGCTGTACAGCGATCGGGGCGCGATCGACTACGTCCGCATCCTGCTGTTCCAGAACTTCGCCCAACTGGTCAGTCCGGAGGCGCTCAATGCGCCGCCGTTGGCCGGCCTGCAGACCGCGCCGGAACCGACGCCGGAGCAGGCGGCGCAGATCGCCGACGCGGCCGCGCGCCGCCGCGCCGCCGCCGAGACCGAAAGAGAACGCGCCGAGGCGGTGAGGACCGCGCGCGACCAAGCCCGGGCGAACGCTGCGGCGGCCGCGACGTCGAACGCAGCACCCGCCGGGCCGGCGCCGGCGCCTCAGCCGCAGACGGGGGACGGGACGTGAGACGGCCGGCCGCGGTCCGCGTCGTCGGACCCCTGCAGTGGATCCTCTATCCGGCCCTCGCGGCGCTCGCCGCCACCCTCGTCCTCGGCACTCCAGCTTCGCTGTTCGGCCTGTATCTGCCGGAGCCCGTGATACCGATGGTGCTGGCCTTCGCCTGGCCGCTGATCCGCCCCTCGATGATCGGGCCGGCGGTGCTGTTCGGGACGGGAGTGTTCCTGGATCTGTTCTGGGGCGGGCCGCTGGGGCTGTGGCCGCTGTGCCTGATGGGCGTCTATGCGACCGTCCTGTTCACGCGGCACCTGCTGGCCGGCCATGAGGGTCTGGTCCGTTTCGCGGCCTATGCGATCTGCACCCTGGGAGCGTTCGCCCTGGCCTATGTCATCGTGGCGCTGCGGGTCGGCAATCCGGCGGCGATCTGGCCCCTGGCGGCCCAGGTGATCCCCACCCTGCTGCTGTACCCGATCGCCAACTGGCTGATCGAGCGGTTCGACGACGGGGACACGAGATTCCGATGAGCAGCGAACCGTCGATCTTCTTCTCCGACGTCAATGAGCGCCAGGGCTCCTTCCTGAGGCGCACCTTCGTGCTGGGCGGCCTGACCGGCCTGGGCATCGTCGCCCTGATCGGCCGGCTGGGCCAGCTGCAGGTCGTACAGGCGCAGGAGTATGCGACCCTGGCGACGCAGAACCAGTTCAACTTCCGCCTGGTTCCGCCGCCGCGCGGCCTGATCAAGGACCGTAACGGCGTTGTCGTCGCCGGCAACCGGCCCAGCTTCCGTGTCCTGGTGCTGCGCGACGAGACCAAGGACCTGGACCAGACGCTGGACCTGCTGGGCCGCCTGCTGCCCGACACGGTGGAGCGGCGCCGCGCCATCATCCGCGAGGTGAACGCCGCGCGGCGCTTCATGCCGGTGCCGGTGAAGTCGGACCTGACCTGGGAGGAGTTCGCCAAGGTCAACCAGTACGCCAACGAGCTGCCCGGCGTCATGGTCGACATGAACGACGCCCGCTACTACCCGTTCGGCGGCGCCTTCGCTCACGTCGTCGGCTATGTGGCCAAGGTGTCGGACCGCGACGTCAAGGCGATCCGCGATGCCGGCAAGGACCCGCCCGAGATCCTGTTCAATCCCGCCTTCCGCATCGGCAAGCAGGGGGTGGAGAAGGCGCTGGACGAAGAGTTGCGCGGCGTCGCCGGCGGCAATCGGGTCGAAGTCGACGCTCGTGGACGGGTCGTCGCGGAGGACATCGGCGGGTCCCGCCCCGCCACGCCCGGCGCGGAGGTGGTCCTGACCCTGGACGCCGATGTTCAGAACCGCGCCCTTGAGGTGTTCGGCGAGGAGTCGGGGGCCTGCGTCGTCATGGACGTCCGCAACGGCGACATCCTGGCCATGTCCTCGTCGCCGTCGTTCGATCCGAACCTTTTCGTCGGCGGCGTGCCCACGAGCATCTATCGGGCGCTGGCCGACTATGAGCGTCGTCCGCTGCTGGACAAGGCGTTGACCGGGACCTTCGCGCCCGGTTCGACCTTCAAGCCCGTCGTCGGTCTCGCAGCCCTGAAACGGGGGGCCAGCCCTGACCGGCGCATCACTTGCAACGGCGCCTACTACCTGGGCCGCCGGTTCGCCTGTCTGGGGCGTCACGGCTCGCAGGACATGCGCCAGGCGATCAAGAACTCCTGCAACGTCTACTTCATGACCCTGGCGGTGGAGGCGGGCCCAGACGCCATCGCCGAGACCGCCCGCGAGATGGGATTCGGCCAAACGTTCGACATCGGCATTCCGGGGCAGAAGGCCGGTCTGGTGCCGGATCGGACGTGGCGGCGGGAAAATCCTGTTCGGGGGGACGGCAAGTGGTACCCGGGCGAAACGCCCAGCTACGGCATCGGCCAGGGCGCCCTGACGGTGAACGCCCTGCAGCTGGCGGTCTATACCTCGCGGATGGCCAACGGCCGCAAGGCCGTGGTCCCACGCCTGATCAAGTCGGTCGGCGGCGTGGAGCGAGAGGCCGCCTCCGCCTTCGCGGACCTGCCGTATGACCCCGCTTTCCTCAAGGTGCTGCGCGACGGCATGGAGGCCGTGACCGAGGCGGGGGGGACGGGCTTCCGCAACAGTCAGCTGGGGCTGGGCGACATTCGCATGGCCGGCAAGACCGGCACCGCCCAGGCGCAGAACTACGGCGCGGGCTCACGCAAGGGAGCCGGGCGTCCGTGGTCGCAGAAGGACCACAACCTGTTCATCGCCTTCGCGCCCGCCGACAATCCGCGCTACGCGGTTTCGGTGATCATTCAGCACGGCGGCCTCGGCGGGGGCACCGCCGCCGCGCCGCGAGCGCGCGAGGTGATGAAGGTCGCCCTGCTCAAGGACCCCGAAATGCGCGCCCGAATTCAGCGACCGCCGGCGTCGGAGCCCGCCGCCGGCGCCGCGCCGCCTTCAGCGGAGGCGCCCGCCCGACCCGCCCCGCGTGTCTCGAGCGGCCCGCGACCCTATTCGGCCGAGGATCCGCGATGACCGCATCCGCCCTCACGCGGCCCGGGCAACGAGAACGGCTGTCCAGCAAGCTGGTCGAGATCGATTGGCGCCTGGTCGGCCTGATCGGCGTCATCGCCGGCTCCGGCATCGCAATGCTGTATTCCATCGCGGGCGGTTCATGGACGCCGTGGGCGCTGAACCAGCTGATCCGCTTCACCGGCATGGTGTTCGTCATGGTGGCCCTGGCGCTGGTCAATCCGCGCTGGTGGTTCCGGGCCGCCTATCCCCTTTACGGCGTCCTGCTCGTCCTGGTGCTGATGATCGAGTTCACACCGCTGGGCTACACCGCCGGCGGCGCGAAGAACTGGCTGAACCTGGGCTTCACCCGCATCCAGCCCGCCGAGTTCGTGAAGCTGGGATTGGTGCTGGCCCTGGCGCGCTGGTACCACAACCATTCCGCCGAGGAGGCCCGCTGGCACTGGAAGCTGGTCATCCCGGCGGCGATGATCGGCGTGCCCTTCATCCTGGTGGCCAAGCAGCCGGACCTCGGGTCGGCGATGATCATCGGCCTGACCGGGGCGACGGTCATGTTCATGGCGGGCTTGAGCTGGCGCATCATCGGCATACTGGCCGCCGCCGCCGCAGTCGTCGTGCCGCCGTTCGTCATGTTCGGCATGCATGACTATCAGCGCAACCGAGTCTTGACCTTCCTCAGCCCCGAGAGCGATCCCAGCGGCACGGGCTACAACATCATCCAGTCCAAGATCGCGCTCGGCTCCGGCGGCATCCTCGGCAAGGGCTACGGCCTGGGCAGCCAGAGCCAGCTGGAGTTCCTGCCGGAACGGCACACGGACTTCATCTTCTCGACCGTGGCGGAGGAGTTCGGCTTCGTCGGCTCGTGCTTCCTGCTGCTGTGCTACATCGGCGTGATCGTGATCGCCCTGCGGATCGCCTCGCTGGCCCACAGTCATTTCGGGCGGATCGGCGCCGCGGGCATGACCGCCTTCTTCGCCCTGTTCGTCCTGATCAACGGCGCCATGGTGATGGGCCTGGCGCCGGTCGTGGGTGTGCCCATGCCGCTGCTGTCGTACGGCGGCTCCTCGATGATGACCGTGATGATCGGCTTCGCCTTCGTGCTGTCGATGCGGGTGCATCGCTACAACGAACTGCCCAAGGGCTCCGGCCTGTTCTGAGCCGCCGCCGCGGCCCACCGACGAAAAACGCCGCCCGCTGGGTCAGCGGGCGGCGTCCTCATGTCCGACGGGGAGGGGGTCAGCCGGTCTTGGCGACCCGCTGCTTGTCCGACGAGCTGCGCGCCAGTTCACGGTTCAGCCAGAGGGCCAACAGGGTGAAGACGGCGCCCGACAGCAGATAGGCGCCGGCGGCGATCAGGCCGAAGGTGCTCGATATCCACAGGGCCGCCAGGGGCGCGAAACCGGCGCCGAACAACCAGGCCAGGTCGGATGTGAGGGCCGAGGCGGTATAGCGGTTCGTCAGGCTGAAGCTGGAGGCGACCGGGCCGGACGCTTGGCCGAACGAAAGGCCCAGCAGGATGAAGCCCGAGATCATGAAGGTCAGTTCGCCCGCCGCGCCGCCGTTCAGCAGTTGCGGGGCGAAGCCCGAGAAGGCGGCGATCCCTGCGGCCGTGATCGCCAGCAGGGTGCGGCGACCGTAGCGGTCGGCCAGGACGCCGGAAGCCAGGATGGCCAGCAGGCCGAACACCGCCCCGACCATCTCGATCAGCAGGAAGCGGACCGGGGTTTCATCGGTGTAGAGGAAGATCCAGGACAGCGGGAACACGGTGACCATGTGGAACATGGCGAAGCTGGCCAGCGGGGCGAAGGCGCCGATCCAGATGCGCGGCCCCTCCTGCCGGACGGCTTGCGATACCGGCGTGGGTTGAAGCTCCCGGCTCTCGAACAGTTTCTGGAAAGCCGGGGTCACCACGATGCGCAGGCGGGCGAACAGCGCCACCACGTTAATGGCGAAGGCCACGAAGAACGGATAGCGCCAGCCCCAGTCAAGGAAGTCGGGGGCCGACAGGGTGTTCAGGAAGAAGGCGAACAGGGCCGAGGCGACGATCAGCCCGATCGGGGCCCCCAGTTGCGGCACCATGGCGTACCAGCCGCGACGGTTCTCGGGCGCGTTCAGGGCCAGCAGCGAGGCCAGCCCGTCCCAGGCGCCGCCCAGGGCGATGCCCTGGCCGATGCGGGTGGCGGCCAGCAGGATGGGCGCCCAGACGCCGATGCTCTCGTAGCTGGGGATGAAGGCCACGGCCACGGTCGAGGTGCCCAGAAGGAAGAGGGCGGTCGTAAGCTTGGCGCCGCGTCCGAACCGGCGGTCGATGTTGATGAAGATCAGCGTTCCCAGCGGCCGGGCCAGGAACGCCAGGGCGAAGACGGCGAAGGACAGGAGAGTGCCGCCGACCGCGCCGGCGAACGGAAAGATCAGCTGCGGGAACACCACGACCGAGGCGATCGCATAGACGAAAAAGTCGAAAAACTCGGACGTGCGGCCGATAATCACGCCGATGGCGATTTCGCCTGCATCCACCTTGCCATGGCGGGTGTTGATGACAGCGGCGTCGCGTTCCAGCGACTCTGACGAAGGGGTCGTCGAGGCGGTCATGGGATCGGGTCGCTCCAAATCGGCAGGACGGGCGGCGGAATGCCGCGATCATTCACCGCGCCCTTTGCGACGAAAGGTCCGGCGAGAGGATAGGACAGATTGTCCAATGTCGTTCCACCGCCGACACGATTATCGCCGCCTTCATAACGCCCCTGAACCGTCGCGGCCCTCCCCGGTAGCCGCACGCCTTTCGATTGGAGCCGTCTTGCGCCGATTGCGCCCACTCCTGCTCGCGCCCGTCGTGGCGCTGCTTTCGGCCTGCGACATGGTCGTGATGGCGCCCGCCGGCGACGTGGCGGCGCAGCAGCGCGACCTGCTGGTCGTCTCCACCCTGCTGATGCTGCTGATCATCATCCCGGTGATGGCGCTGATCGTCTTCTTCGCCTGGAAGTACCGGGAATCGAACAAGGAGGCCGAATACCAGCCGGACTGGGACCACTCGACTTCCCTGGAGCTGGTGATTTGGTCGGCGCCGCTGCTGATCATCATCTGCCTGGGCGCCCTGACCTGGGCCGGGACCCACCTGCTGGATCCCTACAGGCCGCTGGACCGGATCAAGCCCGGGCAGGCCGTCGCCGCGGACGTGCAGCCGCTGCAGGTCAATGTCGTCGCGCTCGACTGGAAATGGCTGTTCATCTATCCGGAATACGGCGTCGCCACGGTCAATGAGATGGCCGTGCCGGTCGACCGGCCCATCCGCTTCCACATCACCTCGTCCTCGGTGATGAACAGCTTCTACATCCCCGCCTTGGCCGGCCAAATCTACGCCATGCCGGGCATGGAGACGAAGCTGCACGCCGTCATCAACCATCCGGGCGAATACCAGGGCTTCTCGGCCAACTACTCGGGCGACGGCTTCTCCAACATGCGTTTCGCCTTCCATGGCCTTGACCAGCAGGGCTTCGACCGCTGGATCGCCGGAGTGCGTCAGGGCGGGCGACCGCTGGATCGCGAACGCTATCTGGAGCTGGAGAAGCCCAGCGAGAAGGTGCCGCCGATGCGCTTCTCCGCCGTCGAGGGCGGTTTGTGGGACGCCATCCTGAACATGTGCGTCGAGCCCGGGAAGATGTGCATGGGCGAGATGATGGACATCGACCGCAGGGGCGGCCTGACCCTGGCGTCGGTGCGCAACACCATGCCGCTGGTCTATGACAAGTACGCCGGGCGCGGCTCCACAGCGGCCTACTTCGGCTCCGACGACAGCTACGTCATGACCATCTGCACGCCGCTGCAGGCCGAAGCGGCCGCCGCCGAGCGCGCCCGCCGTTCGGAGCTGCTGAACGCCTCCCGCGGACCGGTCGACCGGTCGCCGCTGTCGGGCCAGGGCCTGACGCCGCAGAGCGTGCCGATGGCCTCGCTTTCACCTTTCGCGACGGGACCGGTTCAGGCCGGCGTCCCCTCCGCCCCCAACGCCTGAGCGACCGACGATGTCCGCTGACCAACTGATCCCGCTGATTTTCGGCCGCCTGAACTGGGAGGCGCTGCCGCTGCACGAGCCGATCCTGGTGGTGACCATGATCGTCGTCGCCCTGGGCGGTGTCGCCCTGGTGGGCGCGCTGACCTATTTCAAGCTCTGGGGCTATCTCTGGAAGGAGTGGTTCACGACGGTGGACCACAAGAAGATCGGGATCATGTACATGATCCTGGGCATCATCATGCTGCTGCGCGGCTTTGCTGACGCCATCATGATGCGCATCCAGCAGGCGATCGCCTTCGGCGGATCCGAGGGCTATCTGAACGCCCACCACTACGACCAGATCTTCACCGCCCACGGCGTGATCATGATCTTCTTCGTGGCCATGCCGCTGGTCACGGGGCTGATGAACTACGTGGTGCCGCTGCAGATCGGCGCGCGGGACGTGTCCTTTCCGTTCCTGAACAACTTCAGCTTCTGGATGACCACGGCCGGGGCCATCATCATCATGGCCTCGCTGTTCGTCGGCGAGTTCGCCCGCACCGGCTGGCTGGCGTATCCGCCGCTGTCGGGCATCGGCTACAGTCCGGGGGTCGGGGTCGACTATTACATATGGGCGCTGCAGATCGCTGGGGTGGGCACGACGCTGTCCGGCATCAACCTGATCGCGACCATCGTGAAGATGCGGGCGCCGGGCATGTCGATGATGAAGATGCCGGTCTTCACCTGGACGTCGCTGTGCACCAACGTGCTGATCGTCGCCTCCTTCCCAGTCCTGACCGCCGTGCTGGCCCTGCTGACGCTGGACCGCTACGTCGGCACCAACTTCTTCACGAACGACTTCGGCGGCAACCCGATGATGTACGTGAACCTGATCTGGATCTGGGGTCACCCCGAGGTCTACATCCTGATCCTGCCGCTGTTCGGCGTGTTCTCGGAAGTCGCCTCTACCTTCTCGGGCAAGAAGCTCTTCGGCTACACGTCGATGGTCTATGCGACGGTCGTCATCACCATCCTGTCGTACCTGGTGTGGCTGCACCACTTCTTCACCATGGGCTCAGGCGCCTCGGTGAACAGCTTCTTCGGCATCACGACGATGATCATCTCGATCCCCACGGGCGCGAAGATCTTCAACTGGCTGTTCACGATGTATCGCGGACGCATCCGCTTCGAGCTGCCGATGATGTGGTTGATCGCCTTCATGCTGACCTTCGTGATCGGGGGCATGACCGGCGTGCTGCTGGCCGTCCCGCCGGCCGACTTCGTGCTGCACAACAGCCTGTTCCTGGTGGCGCACTTCCACAACGTCATCATCGGCGGGGTGCTGTTCGGCCTGTTCGCCGGCATCAACTTCTGGTTCCCCAAGGCGTTCGGTTTCAAGCTGGACAAGAAGTGGGGCCTGGTCAGCTTCTGGTGCTGGGTTGTCGGCTTCTGGCTGGCGTTCGCGCCGCTGTACGTGCTGGGCCTGATGGGCGTGACGCGCCGGATGCGGGTGTTCGACGATCCGTCGCTGCAGATCTGGTTCGTCATCGCCGCAGTCGGGGCGGTCGTGATCGCGGTCGGCATCCTGGCCTTCCTCATCCAGATCGCCGTCAGCGTCCTGAACCGGGAAAAGCTGCGCGACGTCACGGGCGACCCGTGGGGCGGCCGCACGCTCGAGTGGTCCACGTCCTCTCCGCCGCCGGACTATAACTTCGCCTTCACGCCGGTGATCCACGACGGCGACGCCTGGTGGGACATGAAGAACCGCGGCTACAAGCGTCCGCTGAAGGGTTATCGCGACATCCACATGCCCAGCAACACGGGCGCGGGCGTGATCATCTCCGGTCTGTGCCTCGTGATGGGCCTGGCGCTGGTCTGGTACATCTGGTGGCTGGCGGCCCTGAGCTTCCTGGCTGTGATCGCGGTCTCAATCGGCCATACCTTCAACTACAAGCGCGACCACCACATCCCCGCCGATGAGGTGCGCGAGAGCGAGGACGCCTACAACCGCGCCCTCAAGGCGACGGAGGCCTGATCGATGAGCGCGACCGCCGTCCAATCCGCGTCGAACCCGATCGACGACAAGACCGTCTTCTACCTGGAAGAAGAGCCGCACCACGAGGAAGGCTCCAGCACCATGCTGGGCTTCTGGCTCTATCTGATGAGCGACTGCCTGATCTTCGCGATGCTGTTCGCGGTGTTCGGGGTGCTGGGCGGCAACTATGCCGCCGGGCCGGGACCGAAGGAGCTGTTCGACCTGGAGCTGGTGGCGCTGAACACCGCCATGCTGCTGTTCTCGTCGATCACCTACGGCTTCGCCATGCTGGCGATGGACCGAAACGCCGTGAAGCAGACGCAACTCTGGCTTGGCGTCACCGGCCTGTTCGGCCTGGCCTTCCTGGGGATCGAACTCTACGAGTTCGCGCACCTGATCCATGAGGGGGCGACGCCGCAGCGCAGCGCGTTCCTGTCGTCCTTCTTCACCCTGGTGGGCACCCACGGCCTGCACGTGACCTTCGGCATCATCTGGCTGGTGACGCTGATGGTGCAGGTGGGCATGAAGGGGCTGATCCCGGCGAACAAGCGGCGGCTGATGTGCCTGTCGATGTTCTGGCACTTCCTGGACGTCATCTGGATCGGCGTCTTCACCTTCGTCTACCTGATGGGAATGCTGCGATGAGCGCCCCCAAGTCCGACCACTCGCCGGAATCCCACGATGTCGACCACCTTGGTCACGAGGGGCACAACCACGGCTCGTTCAAGGGCTATATGATCGGCTTCGTGCTGTCGGTGATCCTGACCGCCATTCCGTTCGCCCTGGTCATGACCGGCGTGCTGCCGACCAACGCCACGGCGATGATCGTCATGGGCGCGGCGGCGGTGCAGATCGTGGTGCACATGATCTACTTCCTGCACATGAACTCGAAGTCCGAGGGCGGCTGGACCATGATGGCCCTGATCTTCACCATCGTGATCGTGGTCATCTGCCTGGCCGGGTCGCTGTGGGTGATGTACCACCTGAACACCAACATGATGCCGACCCACGACATGACGCAGATGGGCGGCTAAGGCCGTCCATCGCGAGGAGCTCGCCATTCCGCCGCAACGGCTAAAGACGCCGCGCGCCGCCTCGGTCCCGATCTGGGCCTCCGCGGGCGCGGCGTTGCTGTTCGCGACCTTCGTCGCCCTGGGCGTGTGGCAGGTGCAGCGGCTGGCGTGGAAGACAGAGCTGATCGCCCAGGTCGACGCGCGGGTGCACGCCGCGCCGGTCCCTGCGCCCGGCCCGGAGGCTTGGCCGACCGTTTCGCGTGAACGCGACCAGTATCGCCGGGTCGTGGTGCGGGGCGTCTTCCTCCATGATCGCGAGACGCGGGTCCAGGCGGTGACGGATCTGGGCGCCGGCGCCTGGGTGATGACGCCGATGCGGACCAATCGCGGCTTCACCGTGCTGGTGAACCGGGGGTTCGTACCGCCCGAGCGGCGCGACCCGGCAACGCGCGCGGCGGGGCAGGCGACCGGACCGCAGACCGTCGTCGGCCTGGTGCGCCTCTCCGAGCCGGGCGGCGGCTTCCTGAGGCGCAATGATCCGAATACGGATCGATGGTTCTCGCGCGATGTGGACGCGATCGCCGAGGCGCGCGGCCTGTCGGATGTCGCCCCGTACTTCATCGACGCCGATGTCACGGCCAATCCAGGCGGTTGGCCGCGCGGGGGGCTGACGGTTATCCGCTTCACTAACAGTCATCTGGTCTACGCCCTGACCTGGTTCGGCATGGCGGCCCTGACGCTGATCGGCCTCTGGGTCTTCGTTCGCGAGCGGCGGAGACGCACGTGACCTCGAACCTGGAGCGGTTGCTGGGGCTGGGCGGCTGGCGCGAGGGCGTGTCGTCGCACGAGGGCGCCAACCGCCGGAACCTGCTGCTGCTGATCCAGCTGCGCTGGCTGGCCGTTGCGGGTCAGCTGGCGACGATCCTGATCGTGCACTACGCCATGGGCATTCCGCTGCCGCTGGGCTGGCTGCTGGCCGCGCCGATGGCGCTGGCGGCGCTGAACCTAATCAGCGCTCCGATCGTCAGTCGACGAAAGGGGGTGGCCGATCAGGAGTTGATGCTGGCGCTGCTGTTCGACGTCGCGGCCCTGACCTGGCAGCTGTACCTGACCGGAGGGACGGCCAACCCGTTCGTCTCGCTGTACCTGTTGCAGGTGGTGCTGGGGGCGGTGATGCTGCCGCCGGCGTACGCTTGGGCGCTGATCGGCGCGACCAGCCTGTGTTTCGCCGGCCTGGGCCTGCACAACAAGCCGCTGGCCCTGCCGCCTACGCGGGAAGACGCCCTGCTTAGCCTGTATCTGCAGGGCAGCCTGATCAGCTTCGTGCTGATGGCGGTGCTGCTGGTGCTGTTCGTGACGCGGATCGGCCGGAACCTGCGCGAGCGCGACGCGGCCATGGCGGCCATGCGGCAACAGGCGGCCGAGCACGACCATATCGTCCGCATGGGTCTGCTGGCGTCGGGCGCCGCGCACGAACTGGGCACGCCGCTGGCCTCGCTGTCGGTGATCCTGAGCGACTGGAAACGGATGCCCGCCTTCGCCGACGATCCGGATCTGGCCCAGGACATGGACGTGATGCGCGCCGAGGTGGAGCGCTGCAAGGCGATCGTCACCGGCATCCTGATGTCGGCCGGGGAGGCGAGGGGGCAGGCCCCGGAGCGCACCACGGTGCGCCGTCTCATCGCCGATACGGTCGAAGGCTGGAGCCCCGGGCCGATGACGGTGGAGGTTCGGCACGCCCTGGACCGCGATCCGGTCATCATCGCCGATCCGGCGTTGCGGCAGGTGCTCGGCGTGCTGTTCGACAACGCGGTGGAAGCCGGCGCCCGGCGTCTGGTCCTGGCCACGGCCCTGGTGGGCGACGCGCTGGAGATTTCGGCGCGCGACGACGGACCGGGGTTCGCGGAGGAGGTCCTGATGCGACTGGGACAGCCCTACACCTCGACCAAACCCAGGCCGGGGGCTGGACTGGGGCTGTTTCTGCTGGTGAATGTGATCCGGTCGCTGGGCGGCGCTGTCCAGGCGACGAACCCGCCGAGCGGCGGCGGCGAGGTGCGCCTCAGCTTGCCGCTCGTCGCCCTGGCGCCCAAGGAGGAGGCCGGCCATGGTCGATGAATCGCGACTGCTGCTGATCGTCGAGGACGACGCGTCCTTCGCGGCCACGCTGCGACGCTCGTTCGAGCGGCGGGGTTATTCGGTCGTCAGCGCCGCCAGCCCGGAGCAGATGGCCGACGTGCTGAAGGCGCATCGGCCCGGCTACGCCGTGGTGGACCTGAAGCTGGGGACCTCGTCGGGCCTGACATGCGTGGAGACGCTGCACGAGTTCGATCCGGAGATGAACATCGTCGTGCTGACCGGCTTCGCCAGCATCGCCACGGCGGTCGAGGCGATTAAGCTGGGCGCGCGGCACTATCTGGCCAAGCCGGCCAGCACCGACGACATCGAGGCGGCGTTCGGCCGGGGCGAGGGAGATGCGGCGGCGCCCCTGGGCACCCGGCCGACCTCAATCAAGACGCTGGAGTGGGAGCGGATCCACGCCGTCCTGGTGGAGACCGACTTCAACATCTCCGAGGCGGCGAGGCGGCTGGGGATGCATCGACGCACCCTGGCGCGCAAGCTGGAGAAGCGCCAAGTCACCTGAGCGGGAACCCGGCGGCGGACGGCGGGTTGATCGCGGAACAGTCGGAGACCTGTCCCATGACCCAGACCCCCATCGCCGCCCCCAGCCCTGACGACATCGTGCTGGAGGACGACAGCCTGACCCACCGCCTCGACCGCGAGGCCGACGCCCTGATCGCCGAGGGCGAAGCTCGCAGTTTCGAGCGCGTCGCCTCTGTCCGCGAGGCTGTCCGCGCGGACGCTTCGCGCATCCGCGAAGGCCTGGAGGACGGGGTGGTGCAAGCCCGCGAGGTGATCCGGCAGGAGCCGACGCGAGCGGCCCTCTATGCTCTCGGTATCGGCGTCATCCTGGGCATGCTGCTCAGGCGGTGAGATTCAGGCGTTGAGATTCACGCGGGGCCGCTCGCCGGCCGTATGATCGGCGCCCGCGTCAGGGCCTGATCCGACACGAACGGGTTGGTGCGGCGCTCCTCCCCAAAGGTCGAGATCGGGCCGTGGCCCGGCACGAAGGTCACGTCGTCGCCCAACGGCCACAGCTTTTCGATCACTGAACGTATCAGGGCCGACGGATCGCTCATGGGGAAGTCGGTGCGGCCGACCGAGCCCTTGAACAGGACATCGCCGACCTGGGCGAAGCGCGCGGCGCGATTGAAGAAGATGACGTGGCCGGGGGTGTGGCCGGGGCAGTGACGCACGTCCCAGCTCGTTTGTCCCAACGTGACGACATCCCCGTCCTCGAGCCAGCGGTCGGGCGTGAAGACGCGCGCCTCGGGCACGCCGTACATGCGGCCCGTCTCCATGATGCGGTCGATCCAGAACTGGTCGGCCGCCTGCGGGCCGATGATCGGGACACCGGACTTCTCCTGCATCTCCGCCGCGCCGCCCGCGTGGTCGAGATGCGCGTGGGTGATCCATATCTGATCGAGCGTCAGCCCGCGCCGTGTGATCTCGCCCAGCACCGCGTCCACGCCGCCGCCGGGGTCGATCACGGCGGCCTTGTTGGTGGCCGTGCACCAGACGGCCGTGCAGTTCTGCTGCAGCGGGGTGACGGGCGTGACGAAGACGCCGATGGGCGAGGACTGGCTCATGCCGCATCCATAGAAGCGGGCGAGGCAAAAAAGAAGGCGGTCCGAAGACCGCCTTCCAGGGTTACTCGCGCTCTTCCCTCGAGCCCGGCGCCGGAGCGCCCGGCATCGGCGGGACCGGTCCGGGAGGGGCGTCGGGAGACAGCTCCGGGACGTCCACGATGCCGCGACCGACGTGGCTCTTGCGGTAGCCATAGAGCAGATAGATCACCAGGCCCACGCCGCCCCAGATCGGCAGCACCATCTTGGCGTCGTGCGGCAGGTTCCAGAACAGCGCCAGGCAGCCCAGGGCGGAGAGCGGAGCGATGATCCATACCGCCGGCGTCCTGAAGGGGCGATGGCGCTTGGGATCCTTCACGCGCAGCATCAACACGGCGATCGACACCATGAAGAAGGCGAACAGGGTGCCCGAGTTCGAGATGTCGGCCAGTTGACCGACGGGGAACAGGGCCCCGGCGATCGCCACCGCGATGCCGGTGAACAGGGTGACGATGTAGGGCGTCTTCCACTTGGAGTGCATCTTGGTCAGGCCTTCCGGCAGCAGGCCGTCGCGCGCCATGACGAAGAAGATGCGGGTCTGGCCATAGATCATCATCAGGATGACCGACGGCAGGGCCAGCATGGCGGCCAGGCCCAGGGCGTTGCCGATCTGCGGATGACCGATGACGCGCAGGACATGGGCCAGCGCCTCGTTCGAGCAGACCAGCTGTTCGGCGTTGGCGGGCAGGGCGCAGGCGGCGACGAAGGCCGGCGAGCCCGGTTGGACGGCTTCCCCCGCGGCGCCAAGCACCGGCTGGGCGCCGATCGCGCCCGCGGCGCCCAGGGCGACCAGCAGATAGAAGATGGTGCAGATCGCCAACGATCCGATCAGGCCGATGGGCACGTTGCGCTGCGGGTTCTTGGTCTCTTCCGCCGCGGTGGATACGGCGTCGAAGCCGACGTAGGCGAAGAAGATGGAGGCGGCGGCGCCGACGACGCCCATGCCCGAATAGGCTCCGAACATGCCGTTGGGCGCGAAGGGCGAAAGGTTCGCCGTGTCGATCACCGGCAGGGTCAGGGCGATGAAGATCGTCAGGGCGGCGACCTTGACGGCCACCAGGACGGCGTTGACGCGCGCCGATTCCGTCGTGCCGATCATCAGCAGACCGGTGACGGCAAGCGCGACCATGATGGCCGGAACATTGATCACGCCGACCGAGAAGTCCGGGGTCGGAATGAAGCCGTTCATCGACCAGGCGGGTCCGGCGGATAGGAGGTCTGGGAAGTCGAATCCTAGGCCGTTCTCTATCAAGCCCAGCACATAGCCCGACCACCCGACCGACACGGCCGACGCCGCGACGGCATACTCGAGAATCAGCGCCCAGCCCACGCACCAGGCCAGCAGTTCGCCCATCACGGCATAGGTGTATGTGTAGGCCGAGCCCGAAACCGGCGCCATTGACGCCAGTTCGGAGTAGCAAAGCGCCGCGACGGCGCAGACCGCGCCGGCGATGACGAAGCTTACCATCATGCCCGGGCCCGCCTTCTGCGAGGCGGCCGCGGTCAGCACGAAGATGCCGGTGCCGATGATTGCCCCGATGCCCAGCAGTGTCAGTTGAACCGGGCCGAGCGACCGATGAAGCGACTTCTTCTCGGCCGTGGCCAGAATCGCATCTAGCGATTTAACGCGCCACATTTATATCCCCCACGTTTTTTACGGCAGCCTCGCTGCGTCGGGGCGGACGCTAGCGACGTACGCGGTCCCGCGCAACGCGCATGACGGCGCGGTTAATCCGTGACGACGCTTTCGTGATCGAGCCGCGTCAGGCTACAGGCGGCGGATGCTGCCTATCCACGCCGTGCTGGACTCCCTGAAGGCCGCCCTCGACGGGGGAAACACGGCTGTGCTGGCCGCGCCGCCCGGCGCCGGGAAGACGACCGTCGTCCCGTTGGCCCTGCTGGATCAGCCTTGGCTCGGGGACGGCAAGATCATGGTGCTGGAGCCGCGACGCCTGGCCGCGCGCAACGCCGCCGAGCGCATGGCGCGAACGCTGGGCGAGGCGGCGGGCGGGCGCGTCGGCTATCGCACCCGCTTGCAGAGCCGCGTCGGCCCAACCACGCGCATCGAGGTGGTGACCGAGGGCGTCTTCACCCGCATGATCCTGGACGATCCGGGGCTTGAGGGGATCGGCGCCGTGCTGTTCGACGAGTTCCACGAGCGCAGCCTGGACGCCGACCTGGGGCTGGCCCTGGCGCGGGAGGCGCAAGGCGCGCTGCGGCCGGATTTGCGCCTGGTGGTGATGTCGGCGACGCTGGACGTGGCGGGGGTGTCGCGCCTGCTGGACGGGGCGCCGGTGATCGAAGCCGAGGGCCGGGTCCATCCGGTCGAGACCCGCTATCTGGGCCGCAATCCCGCCGAGCGCTTCGAGGAGGCGATGGCTCGCGCCTGTCTGACCGCCCTTGGCGAGGAGGCCGGCTCGATCCTCGCCTTCCTCCCGGGGCAGGGGGAAATCCACCGCACGGCGCGCTTGGTCACTGAACGACTGCGCTTGCCCAATGTCGATGTCGCGCCTCTATACGGCGGCCTGGATCGAGCCGAGCAGGACCGCGCCATCGAGCCGGCGGCGGAGGGGCGCCGCAAGCTGGTGCTGGCCACATCCGTCGCGGAAACCAGCCTGACCATCGAAGGGGTGCGGGTCGTCATCGACGGCGGCCTGTCGCGCGTGCCCCGCTTCGAGGCCTCAAGCGGCCTGACCCGCCTCGCCACGGTGCGGGTCAGCCGGTCGTCGGCAGAGCAGCGGCGCGGCCGCGCGGGCCGCACCCAGCCGGGCGTCTGCTATCGGCTGTGGGACGAGGCTGAGACCCGAGGCCTGGTCCCGCACCAGCGGCCGGAGATCCAGGAAGCGGACCTGACGGGCCTGGCCCTGGATCTGGCCCGCTGGGGCGTGCGGTCGACGGAGGACATGGCGCTGCTGGACCCGCCGCCGGCCGGCGCTATGGCCGAGGCGCGCAAGGTGCTGACGCGGCTGGGCGCGCTGGATGCGGGAGGGGCGCTGACCGACCATGGCCGCCGCCTGTCGCGCCTGCCCCTGTCGCCGCGCCTGGCCCATATGACCGCCGCCGCATCCGACGCGGGCGACGCGATGACGGGTGCTCGCGTGGCGGCGATCCTGAGCGAGCCCGCACTGGGCGGCGCGAGCACGGACCTGGTCGACCGGTTGAACGCCCTGGAGCGCGACCGTTCCCCGCGCGCCAGGGATGCGCTGAAGCTGGCGGATCGCTGGGCCAGGGCGGCCGGCGGAGGGAAGGGGGGCGCGCCCGATCCCGCGGTCCTGCTGGCCCAGGCTTTTCCCGAACGTATCGCCCGCGCCCGCGGCAAGCCCGGCGAATTCCTGCTGGCCGCCGGTCGCGGCGCGGCGCTGGAAGCGACGGATCATCTCGCGCGGGAGACCTGGCTGGCGGTCGGGGAGCTGGGCGGCGGCGAAGCCCGCGACCGGATCCGACTGGCGGCCAGGCTGGACGGCGCCCTGATCGAGACCGACTTCGCCCGCCTGATCGAGGTCGAGGAGCGGCTGGTCCGGGAGCCCTCAGGCCGAGCCATGATCCGGCGCATCCGAAAGATCGGAGCCCTGGTCATCGGCGAGAAGACCTTAGGCGCCGCCGATCCCGCCCGTATGGCGTCGCTTCTGAAGGCGGAGGTCGAGGCGGACGGGTTGGGCGCGTTGAAGTGGGGCGAGCAGGCCAAGGCGCTGCGGGCCCGGCTGGCCTTCCTTCATGCGTTGGACGACATCTGGCCCGACGTCTCGGACCAGGGGCTGCTGAAAACGCGCGAGGACTGGCTCTGGCCCTTGCTGGACGGCGTCGCCTCGCTCACGGCGATCGGCGACTCCGCCTTGGCCGAAGCGCTGCGCCATCTGATCCCCTGGGACCTGCAGCGTCGGTTGGATGATTTGGCGCCGCCCCGGCTGACGACGCCCCTGGGCTCGGCGGCCATCGACTATGCGGCGGAGGGCGGCCCGCGGGTGGATATTCGCGTCCAGGAGCTGTTCGGGCTGAAGACCCACCCGAGCGTCGGCGGCGGTCGGATACCGCTGACCCTGGCGTTGCTGTCGCCGGCGCGCCGGCCCGTGCAGGTGACGAAAGACCTGCCGGGCTTTTGGGCGGGCTCATGGGCGGCCGTGCGGTCCGAAATGCGCGGCCGCTATCCCCGCCATTCCTGGCCGGAGAACCCCGCCGAAGCGGCGCCGACGACCCGAACGAAGCCGAGAGGGACGTGATGCTGACGAACGCGATCTGATGGCAGAGAGGCGCCGACGATAGACCTCGCGTATTGCCGCCTAAGATATATTATGCGAAATTAGTTCCATCTGGTGGATACGCGCTGGTCAGCCATCAAGCAGCTTTTTCAGCACGTTGGGCAACATAGCTTCGATATCTTCCGAGATGAGGCCCGGGCCGAACTCATTGGCGGCTTCTGCGTGAACCCATACCGCCGCGCACGTCGCGTCGAAGCTGTCCATTCGTTGAGCCAGCAAGCCGCCGATCATGCCGGCCAACACGTCGCCGGTGCCGGCGGTCGCTAGCCATGGCGACCCATTGGGGTTGATCGCCGCCCGCCCGTCCGGCGCAGCGATGATCGTTTCAAAACCCTTCAGCACGAGGACGGAGCCGGCGCGGCGCGCCGCCTCAACCGCGGCGCCCTCACGGCCCTGGTCCAGCAGCCCAGGAAACAGCCGCTCGAACTCGCCTTCGTGCGGGGTCAGCACGTCGTCCCGGTCCAGCGCCGCGAACAGCTCGTCTCCGCGACCCTTGAAGACGCTGAGGCCGTCGGCGTCGATGACCAGCGCGGCGCCGCCCAAGGCGACGGCCTGGATGTTGGCCACGGTCACGTCATCCAGACCCGCCGCGGGGCCGATGACGATGGCGTCCATCTGGGCGGCTTCCCGGGCCAGCGCCTCCGGGCTGGCGAAGGCGGTCAGCATGACGGCCTCGATCGACGGCGCGATCACCCCAGCCGCGTCCGGCGGACAGAGAATCCGCACCACCCCCGCGCCCATCCGCAACCCCGCCCTGGCCGCCAGCCGCGCGGCGCCGGTGTGCAGCGCCCGTCCCGACACCACGCCAAGGCGACCCCGCGTATGCTTGTGCGTATTCCTGTCCGGCCAGGGAAGATTATTGCGCCAGATCGCGGGGTCGTTGGTTTGCATGGTCGCTCGCCGTTTATCCGTGACTTTTCTGCGAAAACCGCTTGCCTTTGACGGCTTCGCCGTGTCCCATTCCCGCCCGAGCGCCGCTGCATTCCGTGCGCCGCTCAGGGGTCGCCATGAAGAAGATCGAAGCCATCATCAAGCCGTTCAAGCTGGATGACGTCAAAGAAGCGCTCCAAGACGTGGGCGTGCAAGGCATGACGGTGCTGGAGGCCAAGGGATACGGCCGCCAGAAGGGTCATTCGGAACTGTATCGCGGCGCCGAATACGTCATCGACTTCCTGCCCAAGATCAAGATCGAGGTCGTGGTCGCCGATGACCTCGCGCCCGCCGTCGTCGAGGCCATCCAGACCTCGGCCCGCACGGGCAAGATCGGCGACGGCAAGATCTTCGTCTCCGATGTCGCCGACGTGATCCGCATCCGCACCGGCGAGACCGGCGCACAGGCCGTCTGAGTTCGCGTACCCCTCCCCGGCCCTCGGCCTTCGGGTCGCTGTCCGGCTCCTCCCCAACGACCAAAAACAGGACTTTCGAGAATGAGCGCCGCAGACAAGATCTTGAAGGAGATCAAGGACAAGGACGTCAAGTACGTCGACGTTCGCTTCACCGACACGCGTGGCAAGCTGCAGCACGTCACGTTCGACATCGACCTGGTCGACGAGGATTTCCTCGAAGAAGGCACGATGTTCGACGGCTCGTCCATCGCCGGCTGGAAGGCGATCAACGAGTCCGACATGCTGCTGAAGCCGGACCTGTCCACGGCCTATATCGATCCATTCTACCAGCAGACGACGATGTTCCTGTTCTGCGACGTGCTGAACCCGGACACCAACGAGCCCTACAATCGTGACAGCCGCTCCATGGCCAAGAAGGCCCTGTCCTATGTGCAGTCGTCGGGTGTGGGCGACACCGTCTTCTTCGGTCCCGAGGCCGAGTTCTTCATCTTCGATGACGTGCGCTGGTCGACCCAGGCGCACAACACGTCCTATTCGTACGACTCGACCGAATTGCCGGCGAACACCAACGCCGAATACACTGAAGGCAACATGGGTCACCGCCCGGGCGCCAAGGGCGGCTATTTCCCCGTCAATCCGGTGGATTCGGGCCAGGACCTGCGCGGCGAGATGCTGGGCGTGATGCGTGATCTGGGCCTGGAGCCCGAGAAGCACCACCATGAAGTCGCGCCGGCGCAACACGAGCTGGGCCTGAAGTTCTCGGACCTGCTGACGATGGCCGACCGCATGCAGCTCTACAAGTATGTGATCCACAACGTGGCCGCGGCCTATGGCAAGTCGGCGACCTTCATGGCCAAGCCGATGTTCGCCGACAACGGCTCGGGCATGCACGTGCACATGTCGATCTGGAAGGACGGCAAGCCGCAGTTCGCGGGCGACAAGTACGCCGGCCTGTCGCAGGAATGCCTGTGGTACATCGGCGGCATCATCAAGCACGCCAAGGCCGTCAACGCCTTCGCCAACTCCACCACCAACAGCTACAAGCGCCTGGTGCCGGGATATGAGGCGCCGGTGAAGCTGGCCTATTCGGCCCGCAACCGGTCGGCGTCGATCCGCATCCCGCACGTGTCGTCGCCGAAGGCCAAGCGCCTGGAAGCCCGCTTCCCCGATCCGATGGGCAACCCCTATCTGACCTTCGTGGCGTTGCTGATGGCCGGCCTGGACGGCATCGAGAACCGGATCGATCCGGGCGCGCCGGCCGACAAGAACCTCTACGACCTGCCGCCGGAAGAGCGCGGCTCGATCCCGGAGGTGTGCGGCTCGCTGCGCGAGGCTCTGGAGAGCCTCGACAAGGACCGCGCCTTCCTCAAGAAGGGCGGCGTGATGGACGACGACTTCATCGACGCCTACATCGAGCTGAAGATGGAAGAGGTGATGCGCCTGCAACTGCATCCACACCCCGTCGAATTCGACATGTACTACAGCTGCTGATCGGCGGCCGAGGCTGAGCGGAGGCGCCGGGCGGGAGACCGTTCGGCGCCTTCTCCGTGTCAGGCGGCGCCCTGTCCCCGCTCCGCCGCCGCAATGACATGCTGGTCGAGCAGGGCGTGTAGCGCGTCGACATGGCCGTCACGGCTCTGCGCCGGCGCCGGGTCCGAGGTCATCACGACCGTCAGGCGCAGGTCGGGCGCCACGAAGACCATCTGGCCGCCGTACCCCCACGCGAAGAAGACCTCATGACGGCCCGACCGGCGAATCCACCAGCCGTAGCCGTAGGGATTACCGCTCCAGCGCGACGTCCCCCTGCCCCGCCACGACGCCTCGACCCAGCCTTCGGGCAGGACACGCCGCCCCTGATGAAGGCCGTCATTGCGATAAACCTCGCCGAACGTCAGCAGGTCCAGCGGCGAAAGCCGCATGTCGTTGCCCCCGAAATAGACGCCCTGAGGATCGGCGGGCCACTGCGGGATGTCCATGTCCATCGGTGCGCCCAGCCAGTTTCGAGCCAGAGCCAGAGTCGAGCGGCCGCTGGCGCGGGTCAGGCAGGCCGACAGCAGATGCGACGTACCGGTGGAATAGACCATGCGGCCGCCGGGCTCGGCCTCGAACGGCTGCGCGAGGGCATAACGAACCCAATCGCGGCTGGAAACCCAGGCGCCGTACTTCGGCCCGGACGTGGAGCCTAGCCCGGCCTGCATCGACAGCAGATGACCGAGGGTCACCTCGGCGAGGCGAGGATCAGGCTCGGCGGGAAAGCGATCGGACAGAAACGTCGAGATCGGCTGGTCGACGCCTTCGAACAGGCCCTGCCGGATCGCGATGCCGCCTAGGGCGGCGATGACCGATTTCGATGCCGACTTGACGTTGACCGGCGTCTCCAGCGGAGGGCCGCGCCAGACGCGCTCGAACAGTCTCTGTCCGTCGCGAGCCACGATCATGGCATGCAGTTTGGGCAGACTCTGAGCCCTCGCGGCGGCGCGCTGCATCAGGGCGGCGTCCAGACCACGGGTCGGTGGCAGTGGCGGCAGGGGGTCGCCAGGCCGGCTGCATCCCTGCACGAAAGGAAGGCTCAGGCCGGCGCCGAGAAACGAACGTCGATACATCCCAGCATCAACGATGTCGGGCCGGCGGGTTTCCCGGCTGCGACGATGCGCTTCAGGCCGCCTCCGCCAAAGCATCGGCCTTGTCGCGTCTCAGCTCGATCAGCCGCACGCACCAGATGGAAATCTCGTAAAGAATGACCAAGGGCACGGCCAGCATCAGCTGACTGATGGGATCCGGCGGGGTGACGATCGCGGCCACCACGACGACGGCGACGATGGCGTAGCGGCGGCCGGTCGCCATCAGCTTCGAATTGATCAGCCCCGCCAGCCCCAGCAGGGTCATCACGACCGGCAGCTGGAAGCACAGGCCGAAAGCCAACAGCAGCGCCGTCACCAGGCTCAGATAATCCGACACCTTGGGCAGCAGGTTCGCCTGCACGCCGTCGCCCACGATCTGCTGGCTGAGCGAGAACCACATGACGAAGGGCAGCATGACGAAATAGACCAGCGCCGCGCCCAGCAGGAACAGCAACGGCGCGGCGATCAGGAAGGGGGCGAAGGCGCCGCGTTCGTTGCGATAAAGCCCCGGCGCGACGAAGCGGTACAACTGCCAGGCCAGGATCGGGAAGGTCACGAAGACAGCGCCGAAGCCTGCCAGCTTCATCTTGGTGAAGAGGATCTCGAGCGGCGCGGTGTAGATCAGGTTGATGGTCTGGCCGTCGATGTGCGGCAGCGCCTTGAGGCCCGCCGTGCCGAGGATCAGGTCGATCGGCGACACATGGCCGCCGGGTCCGACCGCGGCGTGGAAGGCCGCCGCCGCCGCGAAAGGCTTGACGAGGAACAGGTACAGCGGCTCGGAGAAGGCGAAGCACAGGATGAAGCCGGCCGCGAAGGCGATGACGCAGATCAGCAGCCGGTTCCTGAGCTCGATCAGGTGATCCATCAGGGGCGCGCGGGACGCCTCGATCTCGGCCTCGTCGCGGTCGAGCGCGCTCACAGGTCCGCCGCCTTCTTGCGCGTGACCTTAGGTTTGGACGCCGGCGTTTTCGGCGTGGAGCCGGACTTGGCGGTTGACTTCGCCTTGGCGGGAACCGCCTTCGCGGTCGCGGGCCTAGAGGCCGGGCGTTTGATCTTGGGCCTGGCTTCCGTCTCCGCGGCGACGGACTCAGTGGCAACCGTATCGGGCCATTCGCTGGGCGTGGGTGTCATCGCGGGCACTTCGGCCGTCGGGGCAGGCAGCGCCTCGACCGGCTTCGCCAGTTCATCGTTGATGTCCTTGAAGGCGTCTTCCGCCTCCTTGCCGAGCGGATACATCCCCTGTCCGCTGCGCAGCGCCTCGACCTCCTTGCGCAGGTCGTCCAGCTCCGACTGGCGGGCCATCTCGTCGAAGCTGGAGCGGAACTCGTTGGCCATGGCGCGCGCCTTGGCGACCATCTGGCCCACGCGACGCATCAGCACAGGCAGATCCTTGGGCCCCACCACAAGCAGGGCCACCAGACCGACCACGACTAATTCAAATCCCCCGATACCGGGGCCAAGCCCGCCCATGCGTCAGCCCTTGCAGACGACGGTCAGCGCTTGATCTCTTCCTTCTCGGCGTCGGTGCGCGGCAGCGAGCTCACGCCGTCGCGGGGACCATCCTTCTTGTCGTCGTCCCGCAGGCCGTCCTTGAAGGCGCGGATGCCCTTGGCCGCGTCGCCCATGATGCTGGACAGCTTGCCGCGGCCGCCGAACAGCAGGGCGACGACGACGATGACGATGGCCCAGTGCCAGATGCTCATGGAGCCCATGGCGTATTCTCCTCGCGGGGATCGGTGATCGATCCCGTCCACTATTCTTCGATCTGCATATAGGCCGAGTGATGGCCCCGCGCCAAGGGAGGCTGTAGGTCTGCGCGACCATGAGTCCCTCCGATCACGTCATCATCCACACCGACGGCGCCTGCAAGGGCAATCCGGGCCCCGGCGGCTGGGGGGCCGTGCTCCAGACCGGCGGCGGCCACGAGAAGGAACTGTGGGGCGGAGAGCCGAACACCACCAACAACCGCATGGAGCTGATGGCCGCCATCAAGGCGCTGGAGGCGCTGAAGAGGCCGTGCAGGGTCGAGCTGCACACCGACAGCAAATACGTCATGCAGGGCATCACGGAATGGATGCGCGGCTGGAAGGCGCGCGGGTGGCTCACCGCGGACAAGAAGCCGGTCAAGAACGCCGACCTGTGGCAGCGGCTGGATGCTGCCCGCGCGCGGCACGACGTCCGCTGGCGTTGGGTCAAGGGCCACGCGGGCCACGCGCTGAATGAGCGCGCCGATTCGTTGGCCAATCGAGGCGTCAGCGAGCTGCGTGGGCGTTGATGCGTCGGCTCATGCCGAACGACGGACTCTCAGCAGCGATCCGTTGACTTGGTCGACGACCACGTCCTGACCGGCGGGCGGCGCCTCGCCCTCGATCTCGGCCGACCATTCGGCGCCGGAGACGAAGACCCGCCCCCGTCCCCCGACGAAGGCCTCCACCACCCGTGCGCGTTGGCCCACCAGGCGGCTGTCGCGGTCGTTGACGTCCGGGCCGGCCGGGTTGGCCTTGCTGACCAGGCGGCGCGACAGGATGGTCGCGATGACCGTCAGCAGGGCGAAGATGGCCACCTCGGCCGGCAGGCCGGGCTGGAAGCCCACCGCGGTCAGCACCGCGACCACGCCGGCGGACACCGCCGGCCACAACAGCCATTCGGTGGAGAACATCGCCTCCACCGCGAGCAGCAGCACGCCGACGGCCAGCCAGATCCAGAACGGCTGGGCGGCGTAGAGTTCGGCTAGCGCGGTCATGGTTCAGCCTCCTCAGGCGGTGGGCGGCACGGCGGCGCCCGCCGGCGGTCGGGGCGGTCGCGGAGCGGTCGACGGCGGCGTCGGATTGGCGCCGTCGCGCTGCTGGCCCTTGGCCAGCCCCACCATCTCGCCGATCCCCGCGATGGTGCCGACCAGGGCGCCCATCTCGGCGGGCACGATGACGGTGCGCTGCTGTGGGCTGCGAGCCAGTTCGGCGAAGGCCTCCACATACTTCTGGGCGACGAAGTAGTTGATGGCGTTGACGTCGCCGCGGGCGATGGCCTCCGACACCATGGCGGTGGCGCGAGCCTCGGCCTCGGCCTCCCGTTCGCGCGCCTCGGCGTCGCGGAAAGCGGCCTCCTTGCGGCCTTCGGCCTGCAGGATGGCGGCCTGTTTGGCGCCCTCGGCCCTGGCGATGGCGGCCGCCTTCTCGCCGTCGGCCTCGGTGATGACGGCGCGGCGCTCGCGCTCGGCCTTCATCTGGCGGGCCATGGCGTTGGTGATGTCGGTCGGCGGCGTCAGGTCCTTGATCTCGATGCGGTTGACCTTGACGCCCCATGGCTCGGTCGCCGCGTCGATGACGTGCAGCAGGCGGGTGTTGATGCTGTCGCGCTGGCTCAGCACCTCATCCAGCTCCATGGAGCCGACCACGGTCCGCAGGTTGGTCATGCAGAGCTGGGATATGGCGTAGGGCAGGTCGTCGACGCGATAGGCGGCCTTGGCGGCGTCCATCACCTGGATGAAGACGATGCCGTCCACTTTCACCATGGCGTTGTCCTTGGTGATGACTTCCTGAGTCGGCACATCAAGAACCTGCTCCATCATGTTCATGCGACGACCCACACGCTCCACAAAGGGCGTCAGGAAGCCGATGCCGGGCGTCAGCGTCTTGGTGTATTTGCCGAAACGCTCGATCGTGAACTCGCGGCCCTGGGGCACGATCTTAATGACGCTGAACAGCAGCGCGATAGCCAGCAGCAGCACGACGCCGGCGAAGATTGTGGTCACGTCCATCCGGTCCTCCTAACTCGGTTCGGAGCCTAACCGCACGCAAGGAGCGGCGCCATAGAAACCGGACGATGTTCGGCGAATTCGCTCAGGTCGCCCTTTGTTCGAAGGCCGCCAGCCGAGCCGCTACGTCGGCCTCAAGATCGCCATAGAACAGGTTGTAAGGACGCGCCTTTCTGCGATCGGCCCAATTGCCGGAGGCGCGGAAGGACTCCAGGTCGGGGCGACTATGTCGCAGCAGACCGTCGCGGCACTGGGCGGCGACCTCGCGGGCGATCAGCGCGGGCCGCGCGCCCCACTCCAGCCCGGTGGCGTTGGTGGCGCCGCGATGCATTCGCGCCGGGGCTTCAGCCTCGGCCGTCGATCCCGTTACCGGGTTGACGCAGACGGTGGGGCGGTCGGCCAGGTCGACCAACCGTCCCCTATCATCCCAGACCAGGGCGCGTCGCAGCCGGCGTCGCGCCGCGCCGTCATCTCCTTCGCCCACCTCGGACCAGGCCACGATGCAGCCGACCTGACGACGGGTGGAACAGGCAGGCACGGCGGCCGACAGGTTCTCGCGCGCGATGAGGGTGTCCATCAGATACGCCGCCGCCAACCGTCGGCGCAGATCCGGATCGGGCGCGATCCGTTCGCGGATCAGCCGGTCCAGCAGATCGGCGCCCTGCTCCACGCCCGCCAGCACGATCGGCCCATCCGGGTTGCGGGCCAGCCAGGCGGAGAAGGCGGCCTCGATGTCGCGATAAGCGAAGGCGCGCGCCTCGCGGGCATCATCGCGCAGGGTCAGTCGGGTGTAGAGGCTGGCCTGCCGGTAGTGCGGCGCGCTGACCGCGCCGGCCCGCGCGAAGGGCGCCGCATAGTTCGGCAGCACGACGCGACGCAGATAGGCGTCAGCCTCCGGATCTCCGACCGGCCCGTTCCAGTCTCGCCCCCCGTCGAAGGTGGTGGAATGGACGAAGAAAACGGCCGCAGGCCCGGCGTCGCCGACCCGCGCATCCAGCAGAGCCCAGGCGCGACGATCGGAATAGTCGGGCGCGGGCGGCGGCTGATAGGTCTGGAAGGGAATCTGCGGATCGAGCCCCGCCCGCAGAATGTCTCCGCGCCATACCGCGACGGCGGCGGTCAGCAGGAAGACCAGGGCGAAGCCGGCGTAGCCGACCCACTGGCGGAAGGTCAGCCCGGACTTCATCAGCGATAAGGATCCGGCTGAGACAGGAAGTGCTGGACATAGCGGCGCACCCCCTCCTCCAGCGGCGTCGATTGGCCAGGAAAGCCGGCGGCGCGGATGCGATCCATGCGCGCTTCGGTGAAGTACTGGTACCGGTCGCGGATGACCTCGGGCATGTCGACATACTGGATCGACGGTTCCCTGCCGGCGGCGGCGAAGGTCGCACACGCCAGGTCGGCGAAGGACCGCGCCTGGCCGGAGCCGGCGTTGAACACGCCCGACACCTCGGGCGACTGAAGCAGCCACTCCATGATGTCGACCACGTCGTCCACATAGACGAAGTCGCGCAACTGTCCGCCGTCGGGGTAGTCTGGATTGTGCGACCTGAACAGGTTGACGGTCTCGCCCGCCGCCACCTTGGGCCATATCTGCGCCACGACCGACTTCATGCCGCCCTTGTGACCCTCGTTCGGTCCGTAGACGTTGAAGAACTTCAGTCCCGCCCACTGGCGCGGGGCCTGACCTCTGTCCGCCTGCCGCGCCGCATACTGGTCAAACAGCATTTTTGAATAACCATAGGCGTTTAAAGGTCTAAGCTGAGACAGAGACTCCGCGTCGTCATCGTCGTTGAATCCCGCCTCCCCATCGCCGTAGGTCGCCGCCGAGGAGGCATAGATCATCCGGGCGTCCCGCAAGGCGCACCATTCCCAGATGTCGCGCGACAGGCTGAAGTTGGTGCGAATGATCAGGTCGGCGTCCGCCTCGGTTGTCGACGAGATCGCCCCCATGTGGACCACGGCCTCGACGCGATCGGCATGGCGCTCAAGCTGCTCGAACAGCTCCCCAGGCGCCCAGAAGTCAGCGATCGGATGTTTGGCGATGTTCTTCCACTTGGCCAGGTCCGCCGTTTCCAGCCGGTCGCAGACGACCACGTCATAAGCGGTCTCGGCTGTCAGACGGGCCACGATGTTGGAGCCGATGAAGCCGGCGCCGCCGGTGACCACGATCATGCGCGGCGTCATTGGGCGGCTCCCGTCATCTTCTCGATCGTGCGCGTGGTGGAATAGCCGTCCTTGAAGTCCGCCAGCCGAACGACGCCGCCCCAGCTTTCGACCAGGTCGCCGCCGACCACGCCCTCGCGGGTGTAGTCTGAGCCCTTGATGAGCACGTCAGGCCGCAGCCGCTCGATCAGGGCGATCGGCGTCGGATCGTCGAAGCTGGTCACCCGATCCACGCTGGCCAAGCCGCCGATGACGACGGCGCGGCTGTCCAGATCGTTGACCGGCCGGCCTTCGCCCTTCAGCCTTCGAACAGAGGCGTCGGTGTTCAGCGCCACGACCAGCCGGTCGCACCAGCTGCGCGCTTGAGCCAGATAGGCGACGTGGCCCCGGTGCAGGATGTCGAAGCAGCCGTTGGTGAAGCCGACCTTCAGCCCCTGTCGTCGCCAGCCCTCGACCTCGGCCGCCAGCTCGTCCAGCGGCGTGACCTTGGCCTGGGCCGCAACGGCGTGCTGGCTCAGTTCGGCTTCGACCAACTCGTTCGGCGTGACGACCGCCGTGCCCGCCTTTCCGACCACCACGCCAGAGGCCAGGATGGCGAACTGCACGGCCGTCTCCAGCGATGCGCCCGCGCCCAGCGCCAGGCCGAGGGAGGCGAGCACGGTGTCGCCGGCCCCCGACACGTCGAACACCTCGCGCGCCCGGCCGGGGAAGTGCCGGACCGGCCCGTCCCGCCGCATCAGGCTCATGCCCTTGCCGGCGCGGGTGACGACGATGGCCTTGGCCGTCGTGCCCGCCAGCAGGGCCGCCAGCGCCGCCTCGACCTCCGCATCGCTCTCGACCGGCAGGCCGGTGGCGCCCGCCAGCTCGGAGGCGTTCGGCTTGATGACGTCGACGGCGCCGTAGCGGGCGAAGTCGCGGCCCTTGGGATCCACGATCACGGGCGCGCCAATCGTCCGGGCGGCCGCCAACGCCGCAGCGATCAGGGCGTCGCCAACGACGCCCTTGGCGTAATCCGACAGGAGAATCGCCGAAGCTTTGGTAAAGGCGTCTGAATTCTCGATGGTGGAAGCGGCGGCTTCGTCGTCCAGCCGGAGCAGCTGCTGGCCGGCGGCGACGAAGCGCGTCTTGACGACGGTCCTGGCGCCGCGCGGACGGGCGATGAAATCGACGATCCGGTCTTCAGCCGCGATCAGGGCCCTGAGCTCCTCGCCGGCGGGGTCGTCCCCCACGACGGCGCCCAGCCGCGCCAGGCCGCCAAGAGCGGCCAGGTTGCGCGCGACGTTGCCAACCCCGCCCGGCATGGCCGTCGTGCGACGCGTCCGCAGCACCGGGATGGGCGCCTCGGGCGAGATGCGACTGACCTCGCCATAGACGTATCGGTCCAGCATCAGGTCCCCGACACACGCCACCTTCAGGTCGCGCACGCGCTCCAGCAGCTTCTGCAGGGCGCCGAGATCGAGCGTGTCAGACATGCGTCCGACCTAGAGGATTCAGGCCGCCAGCGCCACCGGCCCCTTGGCGCCGGTCTTTATGGCCAGGTCGTCGAAGGCGATCAGTTGCGCCGCCAGGGCCTCGAACTGATCCAGAGGCACCATGTTCGGTCCGTCCGAAGGCGCGTGGTCGGGATCCGGATGCGTCTCCATGAAGACGGCGTCCACGCCGACAGAGACGGCGGCGCGGGCCAGGACCGGCACGAATTCGCGCTGGCCGCCCGACGACGTGCCCTGCCCGCCCGGCTGCTGCACGCTGTGGGTGGCGTCGAACACGACCGGGCAACCGATGTCGCGCAACACCGGCAGGGCGCGCATGTCGCTGACCAGGGTGTTGTAGCCGAAGCTGGCGCCCCGCTCGCAGGCCATGACGTTTGGATTGCCCGCGCCGACTACCTTGGCGATGACGTTCTTCATGTCCCAGGGGGCCAGGAACTGCCCCTTCTTGATGTTGATCGCCTTGCCCGTCGCGGCGGCGGCGAGGAGGAGATCGGTCTGGCGGCTGAGGAAGGCGGGAATCTGCAGCACGTCGACCACTTCGCCGACCGACCCGCACTGAGCCTCGGAGTGGACGTCGGTCAGGGTCGGCAGGCCGGTCACCTCGCGGACCTCGGCGAAGATCGGCATCGCGTCCTTGAGGCCGATGCCGCGCGCGGCGGTCGCGCTGGTGCGGTTGGCCTTGTCGAAGCTGGTCTTGTATATGATGCCGACGTTCAGCCGCTCGCCGATCTCCTTCAGCGCATGGGCGGTCTCCAGCGCGTGCTGGCGGCTCTCCATCTGGCAGGGCCCGGCGATGAAGGCTATGCGCGCGCCGCCGCCGATGACGACGGGCGTCCGAAGACCTTCGGACAACGTAATGACGGCGTTGGGTCGGCTCACGGGAACGGCTTTCTTCAGCAGCGGCGATCGGGCGGCGTCTTGCCGCGACTATGCGGCCATCAGGTGGCGTCATTTCCGGGCGAGCGCAAGTCCGGCGCGTGGGTCGGATTGACCGCGCCGCCGCGACGGTGAAAAGATCGAGGCCGATGAACCTCGCCGCCGCCATGATCGAGGCCGCCGCCTTCAGGACCTCCCGTCCGTTCGCGACGCCGGCTCGCCTGTCGGGCGCCGACTGGATCTCCGGGCGGCTCGACGGGGTGGGGCCGGGCCTGCCGCGCGCATGAGCCCGCTGATCTCGACGGAGGAACTGGCGGAGCGGCTGGAGGAGCCGGGCCTGCGCGTGCTGGACGGCAGCTGGCATCTGGACGGACGCGACGCCCAGGCCGATTTCGCGAGGGCGCACATTCCGGGCGCCGTCTTCTTCGACTTGGAAGCCGCCTCGGACGCAAACAGTCCCCTGCCCCACATGCTGCCCTCGCCCGACGCCCTGGCGAACACGGCCGGGGCGCTTGGCGTGTCAGAGAACGACAGCGTCGTCGTCTATGATACGGCCGGCTTGTTCTCGGCGGCGCGGATCTGGTGGATGTTGAGCGTCATGGGCGCGCGAGACGTCCGGGTGCTGGACGGCGGCCTTCCGAAATGGATCGCCGAAGGCCGGGCGCTGGCCTCGGGAGGGGCGGATCCAGGGACGGCGACGTTCCAGCCGAGCCTGTCGCGAGAGCGGGTCGCGGCCCTTGAGGATGTCCGCGCAGAGTTGGCCCAGGGCGGGCAGGTCGTCGATGCGCGCGGCGCCCCGCGCTTTCGCGGAGAGGCCCCCGAGCCGCGTCCGGGCGTTCGCAACGGCCACATGCCCGGCGCGATCAACCTGCCCTACAACCGTCTGCTCAACGACGACGGCACGATGAAGCGGGGCGCCGTCCTGGCGCGCGCCTTCGCCGATGTGGGCGTTGACGTCGACCGCCCGGTGACGACCACCTGCGGCTCGGGGGTCACCGCCGCCATCCTCAGCCTCGGTCTGGCGGAGTTGGGCAAACCGTCGCGGCTGTACGACGGCTCCTGGTCCGAATGGGGCGCGCGCGACGACACGCCCGTCGCGGCGGGCTGAGACTCAGTCCGCCGTTCCGAGCGCCGGGCCGCGCCGGCCTTCGCCCGCCAGCCCTTCCTCGATGAGACCTTCCGAGTCGTCCGCCTCGCCGCGTGACACGATGGTGGCCAGGGCCAGGTCGCCGGTGACATTCAGCGTCGTTCGGCACATGTCCAGGAAGCGGTCGACGCCCAGGATCAGGCCGATCCCCTCTGCCGGTACGCCGACCATCACCAAAATCATGGCCACGACGGGCAGCGAACCCGCCGGCACGCCCGCGGTGCCGACGCCGCCCAGGATGCAGACCAGCATCACCACGACCTGCTGAGTGATGGTCAGGTCGATGCCGAAGAACTGGGCCAGGAACAGCACGGTGACGCCTTCGAACAAGGCGGTGCCGTTCTGGTTGGCGGTGGCGCCCACGGTAAGAACGAAGCGCGCTATCTTGCGCGGCAGCTTCAACTGCTCCTCGGCGGCGCGCAGCGAGAAGGTCAGCGAAGCGTTCGAGGACGCGGTGGAGAAGGCCACGATCATCGGCTCCCGCACGCCGCGGAAGAAGGCGATCGGCGACATGCCGCCCAGCAGCCAGACGACCAGAGGGTAGACAACGAACATGTGGATCGCCATCGCGCCCACGGCCACGCCGACATAGGCGGCCAGACGCAGCAGCAGCTCCACCCCGAACAGGGCGGCTAGGTTGAACATCAGGCAGGCGATGGCCACGGGGGCCAGCTTGATGAAGAGGTTGATCAGCTTCATCGTCACTTCGAACAGGCCCTGGATCACCTCCTGCAGCCGATCGGTGGCCGGGCTCTTGGCCATGACCAGGCCTATGCCGAAGAACAGGGCGAAGACCATCACCGGCAGGATCGCGTTCTCGGCGGCGGCGGTGAAGACGTTGGACGGCACCAGGTCCAGGAAGAAGTCGCCCAGCGAGATGCTGGTCGGGGCGTTCTCGACGATGTTGGCGGCGCCGGCGCGACCCTGTTCCAGCAGCGACTGAGCCAGAACGGGATCCACGCCCCTGCCCGGCTGGAGCAAGTTCACCATGCCCAAGCCGATGACCACGGCAATCCCCGAGATCAGAACCGTCAGCAACAGGGTCTTCAGTCCCGCCCGCCCGAGGGACGCCAGGTCGCCCATTTCGGCGACGCCGATCACCAGCGCCGAGAACAGCAGCGGGATCACCATCATGAAGAGCAGGCGCAGGAATATCTGGCCGATGGGGCCCGTCACGTTCGCGGTCAGCCACTCCACCCAGGCTACGTCGGCGCCCAGCGTCAGATTGACGAACAGGCCGCCGCCCAGTCCGACGACGAAGCCGATCAGCATCAGCCAGTGAAGCGGAAGCCCGCGTTTCGTCTGCGTCATCTGTCCCCCGGGACGGTTGTGAAGAGGCGGCGCTTATCGGATAGGCAGGCCGTAGATCAAGCCGCCGGGCCGCGCGTTCCATTGTGCGTTCAATCCGCGCGCCAGGTCGAGAGGCGATTGAGCGCCCAGGTTCTGCTCGAAGATCTGTCCGTAATTGCCGCTGGCCTGGATCGCATCCCGCGCCCAGGTCTTCGACAGCCCCAGCATCGCGCCGTAGTCGCCTTCCATCCCCAGCAGGCGGCGAACGCGCGGGTCGCGGCTCTCCTCCGCCAAGGCCTCGGCGTTCTCGCGCGTGACACCCAGTTCTTCCGCCAGAATCACCGCGTTCAGCGTCCAACGGACGACGGCGGCCCAACCTTCGTCGGCAGGCGCCACGACCGGACCCAGAGGCTCTTTCGACACGACGTCGGACAAAATTACGTGCTCCTGCGGACTGGACAGCACCGTCCGCGCCGCCGCCAAGGCCGAGATGTCGGCGCTAAAGGCGTCGCAATCCTCGCGACCATAGGCGTCTCGCGCCGCCTCCTCGGTCGGCTGGACGATCGGCCGGTACTCGACGCCGCGAGAGCGGAAGAAGTCGTCGGCGTTGGCCTGGGCGTTGGAGCCCTGCTGCACGCAGACGCGGGCGCCATTCAATTCGGTGGCGCTGGCCAGGTTCAGCGCGCGTCGCACCAGGAAGCCCTGGCCGTCGTAGTAGTTGACGCCGGCGAAGACGAAGCCCTCGCCGGCGTCGCGGCTCATGGTCCAGGAGGTGTTGCGCCACAAGACGTCGATGCGGCCGTCCTTCAGCGCGGGGAAACGTTCGGCGGCGGTCAGCGGCACGAACCGCACCGCCTCGGAGTTCCCGAGGACGGCGGCGGCCAAGGCGCGACAGAAGTCGGCGTCAAAACCCCGCCATTGCCCCCGGTTGTCGGTGTAGGCGAAACCGACCAGCCCCTGATGAACGCCGCAGTTCAGCCGGCCGCGCCGCTTCACGGCCGCCAGCGTGCGACTTTCGGGTCTTTCCGTCACGATCGGGGTCGAAGGGGCCGGCGTCGCCGGCGTCTCGGTCGGTTCCGCCTCGCGTCGCTGGCACCCTGCCGTCGCGAGCAGGGCCGCCATCACGCCAATCATCCAGAACCGCATCGCGCTCGTTCCTCCGCCGCTTGCGCCCCGAGGGACTTTAGAGGCCTTTAGGACCCGATCCGCAACCCATCGGGGGGACCATGAAGCCGCCTTCGGACCGCACGCGCCTGATCGCCTCCGCCACCCGCCGCGGCCAGGGGCGCCGACCCGTCAATCCCCCGATCGAACGCGCCTCGACGATGTTGAGCGATCGTTCGGAGCAGATGCGGGACGGCTCCGAAGGCCCAGTGTACGGACTGGAAGGGACCGCCGCGGCCCGGGAACTGCGCTGGGCCGTGGCCGAGTTGGAGCGGGCCTCCAATGCCTTCATCGTGCCTTCCGGACTGGCCGCCGTGACCGTGCCGCTGCTGGCGCTGACGCGGCCGGGAGACGAGGTCCTGACGACGGACGCCGTCTATGGCCCCAGCCGCCGTTTCCTCGACCGCTACCAGGCCGCCAGGGGCGTCACGACCCGCTTCCTGCCCGCCGGCGCGGACGCCGACGCTGTCCTGGGCGCCATCGGGGAACGGACGCGACTGGTGCTGATGGAGTCGCCTGCCTCGCTGACGTTTGAAATGATCGATGTCGCCGCCGTGGCGGCCGGCTGCCGCGCGCGCGGGGTGATCAGCGTCCTGGACAACACCTGGGGCGCGGGCCTGGGCTTCAAGCCGCTGGACCATGGCGTGGACCTCAGCGTCCAGGCGCTGACCAAGTACGTGGCCGGACACTCGGATCTGCTGATGGGGGCCATCGCGGCCAATGAGCCTCGTCACCTCCGCGCGGTGGCGGACACGATTGAAGACCTGGGCTGGCATGTCTCACCGGACGACGCCTGGCTGGCGCTGCGGGGCCTCCGCACCCTGCCCTTGCGCTATGACGAGCAGGCGCGTTCCGCCTTGCAGGTGGCGCGGTGGCTGCAGGCGCGGCCGGAGGTGTCGCGCGTGCTCTATCCCCCGCTGCCCGGTTCGGTCGGGCACGACCTGTGGCGTCGCGATTTCACCGGGGCCGCATCGCTGATGAGCGTGGTCATGAGGGGCGGCGACGCGGCGGCGGGCCGCCGATTCCTCGACGCGCTGACGCTGTTCGGCCTGGGCTATTCGTGGGGCGGCTTCGAAAGCCTGGCGACGCACGAGACGCACCAGATGGCCTATCGCGACCATCCCCCGGCGCTGGAAGGCGAACTGATCCGGCTGCACGTCGGGCTGGAGGATCCGGACGATCTGCTCGCCGACCTCGCCGTCGGCCTGAAAGCCTTCGGCGGCTGATCAGGCCGGCATGGCCCGATCTAGGATCGCGCCGACATCGATCCGCGCCTCGAAGGCGCCGTAGGCCGCGCCGCGCGGTCTCAGCCTCAGCCGGCAAAAGGCCTCGGCCACGGGGCTGTTCCACGCCAGCAGGACAGCCGCCTGCCCCGCCAGCGCCAGGCGCTCCACCGTCGTGCGGGCGTGCGCCTCCGGGACGGGCTCGAACGTCAGGCTGTTCAGCCAGGCGTCATAGTCGGCGTCGCGTCCCCTCTGCCCCTCCAGGAAGTCCCGCAGGGCCGCCACCGCCTCGAGCTCGCGGCCGACGACCCGCAAGACGTCCAGGGCGATGACGTTGCCGGAGCCCTCCCAGATCGCGTTCAACGGCGACTGGCGGAACAGGCGGGGCATCGGCCCGGTCTCGACATAGCCGCCGCCGCCCAGGCTTTCCATCGCCTCATAGACGAAGCCCGGCGCGCGCTTGCACACCCAGTATTTCGCGATCGGCGTCAGCAGGCGCGCCAATGGATCGTCCTGGTCAAAGGCCTGGGCCAGCCGGAGGCCCAGCGCCGTGGACGCCTCGCCCTCCACCGCGAGGTCGGCCAGGACGGCCGCCATCATCGGCTGGTCGATCAGCCGCTTCTGGAAGGCCGTGCGGTGGGCGGCGTGCCACACGGCCTGGGCGAGCGCACCGCGCATCTGCTGGGCCGATCCCAGAACGCAGTCCAGCCGCGTGTGCTGCACCATGCGGATGATGGTGGCGACGCCCCGACCCTCCGGTCCCACCCTCCGCGCCAAGGCGCCGATATTCGATCTCGGACGAGGCGTTCGAGCGGTCGCCCAGCTTGTCCTTCAGACGCATGACCCGGAAGCCGGCGTTGCGCCGGCCGTCCGGCGTCCATCGCGGAACCAGGAAGCAGGTCAGCCCGCCTTCGGCGTAGGCCAGCGTCAGGAAGGCGTCCGACATCGGCGCGGAGCAGAACCACTTGTGCCCCGTCAGCCGATACCAGCCCGGCTCGTCCACCGGATCGGCTCGCGTGGTGTTCGCGCGCACGTCCGAGCCGCCCTGTTTCTCGGTCATGGCCATGCCGATCGTGACGCCGGCCTTGTGCGACGCCGGCGAAACGGCGGGATCGTACCGCCCCGCCAGCACGCGCGGCGTCCACTCGGCCGCGATGGCGGGCTCCGTCGCCAGCGCCGGAACCGACGCATAGGTCATGGTCATGGGACAGGTCGTGCCCGAGTCGGCTTGCGCCGTCAGGAACAGGATGGCGGCGTGGGCGACTTGGCCCGCCGGAGTCCCGTCCCAGGCGACCGAGGCGAAGCCGCTGTCGAGCCCCAGGGCCAGCAACCGATGATAGGCGGGATGAAAGCGAATCTCGTCGATTCGTCGGCCGTAGTGGTCGAAGCTTTCCAACGCCGGCGTCTGGCGATTGGCCTCGGCGCCCCAGCCGATCACCTCGGCCGATCCGCAGCGCGCGCCCAGCGCCGTCAGTCGCTCGACGTGGCCGCCGCCCCCGGCGCTTACGACCGCGTCCGACAGCCCGCGGTCGCCCGTGAACAGGTTCATGTTCTCCAGCGGCGGCGGCTGGTTGACGACCTCGTGGGTGTCGAGGCCGGCGATTGGACGAAGGGCGGACATGGCGGCTCCACACGACGGAAGTCGTCACGATAGGCCCAATCGCGCCAGGCGATAACCGTGGAGATGGCGCGCCCTGCAGGACTCGAACCTGCAACCGTTCGCTTAGAAGGCGAGTGCTCTATCCGGTTGAGCTAAGGGCGCCCGTCGCACCGGGCGTCAGTGCGTCCAGGGCTGCTTGCGGTTCGGCGCGAAGTTGTCGGCGTACGCCTTGATGATGACCGGCGCTTCGTGCGGCTCGTGCAGCCGGAAAGGGATGCCGTGACGCTCGGCGTAGGCGATCGCCTCTTCCTTGGTGTCGAACGTCAAGCGCACCTGGCCGTTCATGTCGCTGGAGCTGGTCCAGCCCATCAGCGGGTCGATGGTGCGCGCCGAGGCCGGCTCGAACTCCAGGCGCCAGTCGCGGGTCTTGGCCTTGCCGGACTGCATCGCGGTCTTGGCCGGGCGATAGATGCGGGCGAGCATGACGAAATCCTCGTGGCTGCGGCGGCTTTTCCTTGGTCGGGGCGGCAGGATTCGAACCTGCGACCCTCTGGTCCCAAACCAGATGCGCTACCAGGCTGCGCTACACCCCGGACCGAAGGAGCGCCCTCTTGCCACTTCGCGCGACGGACCGCAATCACGGTTGAAAATAAGGATGCTCAACCCGATCGCCGGCCTTGGCCCCGATCTCCTCCGCCCTCCCGGCGCGAAGCTCCAGGACGCCGTTGGCGGCGCCGTTGGAAGGGATGGGGGCTTCGGAATAAGGGGTGGTGTGCGAGGCGATGGAGACGATGCGGCCGGTGGGATCGATATAGACGATGTCCAGCGGGCTGGGCGTGTTGCGCATCCAGAAGCTCTGCTCGCGCGGGGCTTCCCCGGGCCAGGTGAACAACATGCCGCGATCGGCCTCCAGAGGCGGCCGGAACATAAGCCCGCGCTGACGCTCGCTCTCCTCGTCGGCGATCTCGACCCAGAATTCGTGACGGCCGCCATCCGTGACGATCGTCAGGGGCTCCAGCGGCTCGCCGGCCCCGTCCGTCGGCGCCTTGGGCGCGCAGGCCGACAGGCCCAGGCCAAGGGTCAGCGCCATCAGGCCCGTGATGGTCGTCCGTCGGTTCCAGCGCGTCATCCGCCCTCGCTTTCGGGCGGCGCGGTCAGCCGCCTGGTCTGATCTCCGCCACGACCAGGCCCTTGGGTCCGTTGGCGAAGCGCACATGCACCGCCGCGCCGGGAACCAGATCGTCCAGCCCGCAGCGCCGCAGCGTCTCGATATGGACGAAGATATCGCCCGCGTCGCCGTCGCGCACCACGAATCCGTAGCCCTTGGTGCGGTTGAACCACTTGACCACGGCCGGCTCGAGCCCGTCGGACAGGGGCAGCGGTTGAGGCGAGGGAGTCGACCGGCGCGGCGCGGCCGCGACCACGCCGGCCCCCAGGTCCAGGATCTCTATCGCCTGCCAGCCCTTGGAGCGCTTTACGCAGTCGCAGGTGATGGGGGCGCCCTCCTCGGCCATCTCGCGCCCGCTGTCGCGCAGACTGCTGATGTGCAGGAGGACGTCGCGAAGCTCGGTCAGCGCAGGGTCGTCCGGTACGATGAAGCCGTAGCCCTTCGCCGGATCGAACCACTTCACCCGCCCTACAACCCGAACGGTCTCCGCCGTTTCAGTCCCATTGTAATCAGACAACTTGCAAACCCCCGCTCGCGCTTCCCTCGATGCGAACAAAAGAAGCTTAACACTGTTCGGCGAATATTCGGGAGCGTAAATGTGGGAGGGCCGCAATCTTCAGGCGAAATGGCCGCCACCTGTCGCCAGCAAGCAACCATCGAGGCGCTTCTCGGCGCGTCGCCTGTGATGATGTAACGGGTCCGGAAGGTTCCAGCGGCCTGTCAGCCCAGGCTGGATCACACCCCGCGTGGCAGTCCCTAGGGGAATCGAACCCCTCTTTTCAGGTTGAAAACCTGACGTCCTAACCGATAGACGAAGGGACCGCTGCGCGGGAGAGCCGGCGATATAGCCGCGCCCTCGGACCGGTGCAAGCCTCCCCCTCCGGATTTTTCCACCCCGCTTCCGAGAGCCTCAGCCCTGGACCATACGGGGATCGGCGACATCCTCGATCTCCAGCTGAACGCCGCGCCGGCCGTTCCAGTCATCGGCCTTCAGTCGACCCACCACGTTCAGTCCCCCCTGCCCCGACAGCAGCGCTTGGCCCGACGGCAAGTCCGCGCAGCGCCAGGCCACCGCGCGGATGGACGCCCCATCCGCGCCGACCAGTCGGCATCGGACATGGCCCCCGTTCATCTGCGCCGGCTCACGCGCCTGCACCCCGGCCAGGGCGAAGACGGGTTCGGGATTGGCCGGTCCGAAAGGCGCCAATTGCTCGAACGCTTCGAACAGGTCCCGCGTCGCGCCGCCCGGATCGAGCAGGGCGTCGACCTCCAGCCAGTCCTCGGCGACCGCGATGATCCGCTCGTTGGCCAGACGGTCGTTCAGAAAGGCCTTCAGCTCGCCGATACGGCCGCCGCCGACGGTCAGGCCGGCCGCCATGGCGTGGCCGCCGCCGGCCATCAGCACGCCGGCTTCCCATGCGGCCTGCACGGCCCGGCCCAGATTCATGCCGGGTTGAGAGCGGCCGGAGCCCTTGCCGACCCCGGTCACCGGATCCACGCCGATGACGATCACCGGCTTGCGCCAGCGCTCCCGCAGCCGTCCGGCGACGATGCCGACCACGCCCGGGTGCCAGTCCTCGCCCTCGACCAACACGACGGCCGACTCGTCAGCATGCGCGCCGGATGCCTCGACCCGGCGCACGGCCGCCTCGGTGACCGTCCGCTCGACCTCACGGCGCGACAGGTTCAGGGCGTCCAGCTCGGCGGCCAGGGCCGCCGCCTCCGCCGGATCGTCGGTCGACAACAGCCGAGCGCCGAGGTCAGCACGCCCGATGCGCCCGCCCGCATTGATCCGGGGGCCCAGGATGAAGCCGCAGTGATTGGACTTGGCGGGTCCCGGCTCGGCGCCGGCCGCCGCCAGCAGGGCGCGAAGCCCGGGGTTGCGCCAGTCGCTCATCACCTTGAGACCGAGGCCCGTCAGCGCCCGGTTGAAGCCGGTCAGTCCAGTCACGTCGCAGATGGCGCCCAGAGCGGCGAGGTCCAACCACTGCCGGATGTCCGGCTCGGCGCGGTCGGCGAACAGGCCGCGACGGCGCGCCTCGCGGTTCAACGCCGCCAGCAGCACGAACACCACGCCCGCGGCGGCCAGGTTTCCTTGGCCGGAGTTGCAGCCGGGTCGGTTCGGATTGACCACGGCCAGCGCCTTGGGCGGTGAGTCGCGCATCAGATGGTGGTCGATGACCACCACGTTCAGGCCGATGGCCGCCGCATGGGCCAGCGCCTCGTTCGCCGCCGCGCCGCAGTCGACTGTAATGACCAAGTCGGCTCCGGCGGCCTTCAGGGTGTCAAAGGCTCGCGCGCTGGGCCCGTATCCCTCGGTCAACCGGTCGGGCACGTAGATCGGCAGCTCCGCGCCCAGGACCCGGAACCAGCGCACCAGCAACGCCGCGCTGGAAGCGCCGTCGACGTCATAGTCGGCGAAGACATGTACCCGAGCCTTGGCCCGCAGCGCGTCGATGATGGCCTGGGCCGCGGCGTCCATGTCCATGAAGCTGGAGGGGTCGGGGAAGAGCGCCCGCAGCGTCGGCCTCAGGAAATCGGCGCCCTGCCCGGGGCCGACGCCCCGCGAGGCCAAGGCTCGGGCCAGCGGCTCGTCGAATCCGTGCGCCTGCATGTGCGCGCGGGTGGTCTCCGCCTCCGCCGGCCGCATGCGCCAGGCCCGACCCGATAGGGATCGCGTCACCCCCAGGAAGGCGCTCAGTCCCTTGATGCAGCCGTCGTCCGCCATCAGGACATCATCCCGGGATTCTCCGCTCCCGGCGACCGCCTCATTGCGGCGGGCGACGATCGATCGGCGGCGGCGCCTTGGCGCGATCGCGCAGGTCCTGTGCCAGAGCTTCGATCTCGGCGGAGGTGCGGGCGGCGTCGGGGGACACCGGAATGTCGCTGACGACGGCGCGCGTCTCGGCCGCCAGGGTTTCAGCATCCGGCAACGTCCAGGCGATCCGCGCCACCTCGCCGCCGAGCGCCCCGGCCTGGCTGTCGAGGTGATCGACGTTGGCTGCGACCTGAGCCGGATCGGGCAGATCGGTCGGCGAGGCGGGGAAATCGGTCCAGCTCGGATAGCGGCGATTGGCGTCGACCAGCGCCTGGACCCTAGGCGCCAGCGGCGACGCCGCGTCCGTCGGGGGCGCAAAACGGTCCGCGCAGCCGCCGAGACCGGCCGAAAGCGCCATCGCCGCCAGGGCGGCGGCGAAAGGTCTCGTTTTTTTGGATCGCGGCGCGTTCATTTCCAGCCCGGTCTTATGCCATCATCGCGACATGCGGAAGGGCGCAGGACCGCCTTGCTCCGTTCGTTGTCGCGAAGGACCCTGATGGCCAAGCCGCCCCCGCCGCCCGCCGACCCCGCCGAAAAGCCGCGTCGAAAGGCCGGACGCCCCACCTCGCCCAAGCCGCCGCGCCCGCAAGGCGCCCGCAAGGCGCCGCAGGAACCCCAGGCCAAGGTCACGGTCCCGCCCGCCGATACGCCGCCGCCCGAGACGCCGACCGCCTTTGGGGCTGACCAGGCGCAGCTTCTCGAGACGCTGTCCATGAACCTGGCCAAGGCCGCCATCCTGGCCCAGGGCGCCATCGCCGAGGCGGCCTTGGCTCAGGCTGACCGGCCCGCCGCCCTTTCGCCCGATCCGTTCAACGTCGCGCCGGCCATGAGCTCGGTCATGACCAGCCTGGCTTCCCGGCCCGAAAAGCTGTTTCAGGCCCAGGCCGATTTGTTCGGCCGCTACATGGACCTGTGGGCCTCCAGTGCACGGCAGGCCGCCGGCGAGCCGCCCTCCGCCCCGCCCGCCGACAAGCGGTTCAAGGACCCGGCCTGGTCTGAGAACCCGATGTTCGATCTGATGCGGCGGTCCTACCTGCTGACCTCCGACTGGATGAACGGCCTGATCGCGGGGGTGGAGGATGTCGATCCGACGGTGAAGCGCCGCGCGCAGTTCTTCACCCGCCTGCTGACCGACGCGTTCTCGCCCGCCAACTTCCTGGCCTCCAACCCGGTGGCGCTGAAGGCGCTGGCGGAAACCAGTGGCGAATCCCTGGTTCGCGGCATGCAGAACTTCGCCGCCGACCTGGAACGCGGCGGCGGCTCGCTGCGCATCAGCCAGGCGGACTACGGCAAGTTCGTCGTAGGCGAGAACGTGGCCACCGCGCCGGGGCAGGTGGTGTGGCGCGACGAGCTTTTCGAATTGATCCACTACGCGCCGGACAGCGAAAGCCAGCACGAGGTTCCGCTGCTGATCTTCCCGCCCTGGATCAACAAATTCTACATCCTGGACCTCCAGCCGACGAACTCGCTGATCCGCTGGATGTCCGCGCAGGGCTTCACGGTCTTCGTCTGCTCCTGGATCAATCCCGATCTCGACAAGGCCGCGTTGGGCTTCGACGAGTATCTCGAGAAGGGCATCTACCGTGCTGTCGAGAAGGCGCTGGAACAGGCGGGGACCGACCGCCTGAACGCCGTCGGCTACTGCATCGGCGGCACGCTGCTGGGCGCCGCCCTGGCGCACATGGCGGCCCGGAAAGACGAACGCATCGCCGCCGCCACCTTCTTCGCGGCCCAACACGATTTCGAGGAGGCCGGCGATCTCCTGCTCTTCACCGACGAGCACTGGCTGGCCGAGGTCGAGCGGCAAATGGATGCCGCCGGCGGCGTCCTGCCCGGCGCGGCCATGGCCGACACCTTCAACGCCCTGCGCGCCAACGACCTGATCTGGTCCTTCTTCGTCAGCAACTATCTCATGGGCAAGGATCCGCCCGCCTTCGACCTGCTGTTCTGGAACGCCGACCAGACGCGCATGCCCAAGACGCTGCACATGGCCTATCTGCGCCAGATGTATGGGGCGAACGCCCTCGCGACGGGCGCCTTCGAGATCGGGGGCGAGCGTGTCGACCTGTCCAAGGTCGAAATCCCCCTCTTCTTCCAGGCGAGCCGAGAGGACCACATCGCGCCGATGAATTCCGTATATAGGTCGGCGCGGCTGTTCAGCGGAGCGGCCGTGACCTACACCCTTTCCGGATCGGGCCATATAGCCGGCGTCATCAACGCCCCCTCGGCGCGAAAGTACCAGCACTGGACCAACGACGCCCTTCCCCCCACACTCGCTGAGTGGCAAGCGGGCGCCGCGGAGCATCCGGGCAGTTGGTGGGAGCATTGGGCGGCCTGGCTGCGCGAACGCTCCGGCCCACAGGTCCCGGCCCGCGACCCGCTGCGCGGCCCGCTCTCGGCGATCGAGCCCGCGCCCGGCAGCTATGTGAAAGTAAAGTCTTGAGTCGTCTCGAACCCAACATCCTGCTGGCCGTCTCCACCGGCGTGGCCCTGGTCCTGTTGCTGATGACCGCCAGCGCGTTCGGCGAGCCGGGCAACACCGTCAAATATGTCGTCTCAGCCGTCATCTGCTCGGCCATCGTGGCGGGGCTGAACTCCTGGATGGCGCGCCGCATGGGCCAGACCGATCTTCAGCCGCTGATCCGCACCGAGGCCCCGACCAGCACCGTTCTGGCCGGTCTCTTCCCGCTCGCCGTCATCTTCGCCGCCGCCGTCCCCGTCTTCTTCCCCGGACACGACTACGGCCTGATGGTCATCATCGCGGCGGTGTGGTTCGGCGTCGCCGTCGATTCCGCCCTGCGCGCCTGGCGCACGCGCTGAAGCGAACGCTTCCTTAAGCCGGCGGTGGAACCTTCCGGCCGTGGCCGTAGATCGATTCCAGCCGTCGGGGACCGTCCAGGAGGAACCGCCGCCGTGGGAACGGCTGGCGGCGGGCTTCGTCATCTTCATGCTGACGGGCGCCCTGATCGCCCCTGTTATCGCTCCCGACCAGGGCGAGACGCCGATCCTCCGCCTGATCTGGATTCCCGTCTACGCCGTCACCGCCGGCCTCATCGCCTTCCGCTTCGACAAGGTCATCAAGGCCTGGCCGGCCTGGCTGATGCTGTTCGGCCTGATCGCCCTCGCCTATGTCTCGAGATACTGGTCGATCGATCCCGGCGTGACCCAGCGCCGGGTCATCGCCATGGCTCTCAATAGCGCCTTCGCCATCTATGTCGGCTGCGTTTTCCGGGGCGTCGCCCTGCCCCGCATGCTGATGTGGACCTGTCTGCTGATGGCGGTCGGCAGCCTGATCATGGTCTTCGCCGTCCCCCGCATCGGCGTGCACCAGTTCGAGAACGCGGGCCTGTGGCGCGGCCTCTGGTACGAGAAGAACCAGATGGGCCTGGTGATGGTGGTCGGCGCCGTCTCCGCCGCCGCGACCCTGGCTTCGGATCACATTTCCGGAAACGGCCGCCGCCCCTGGGCCGCGATAGCCGGTCTCGCTTTATGCACCCTGTTGGTCATCGCCACCCAGTCCAAGACCTCGCTGCTGTGCTGGATGCTGGGCGTGGGGCTGGTCGGCGGCTGGTGGGTGCTGCGCATGGGTGGAGCCGCCCTCACCATCGCCGCCATCTGGCTGGGGGTGGTCGTCTCGGCGCTGGGCGCCTGGATCTGGAACTCCGATTCCGCGGTGATCCTGGAGGCGCTGGGCAAGGACCCGTCGCTGACCGGCCGGACGCTGATCTGGGAAGCCCTGATGCGCAAGGTCGCCGAACGCCCCTGGACCGGCTACGGCTTCAGCGCCTTCTGGGGCGAGACTTCGATTCCCGCGCTGGAGATCCGTCTCGATACCCAATGGCCGGTCCCGTCGGCCCACAACGGCTGGATCGACCTGCTGGTCCAGTTGGGCTGGCCCGGGGCCATCGCGGTCGGCGGCGTCATGGCCGTCTCGGCGCTGCTGATCATCGGGCGGATCAACGGCATGGGCGCGCGCGAGGGCTATTGGAGCCTCGCCTACTTCGCCGCCTTCACGGTCCTGAGCCTGTCGGAAAGCGTTCTGCTGACCCACGCCAACCTGCCGTGGGTGCTGATGCTGGCCATTCTTTCGCGCGCGGTGACGTTCGAGCCCGCCCCGGTCCGGGCCCCGCTTGCCCCCAAGCCCGCGCGGGCCTACCAGAACCGGCCCCGAATCGCCTCAGACTATGTGAATGGCCCAGCCCGCCGACGACCTGTTCGCCTTTGATCCGCAGCCCGAGCCCGTGAGGCCCGAGCCGCCCAAGCCCGCTGCTGTCGCCGTAAAGCCGCCCGAGGCCCCGCCGGCCCCGGCGCCCGCGCCGCATACCGCGCCCACGGCCGGATCGCCGGGGGCCTATTCCGCCTCCTCGATCGAGGTGCTGGAAGGGCTGGAGCCCGTCCGCAAACGCCCCGGCATGTACATCGGCGGCACCGATGAACGCGCCCTGCATCACCTGTTCGCAGAAGTCCTCGACAATGCGATGGACGAGGCCGTGGCCCGCCACGCGAAGCTGATCACCGTCGATCTCGACGCTGAAGGCTATCTGTCCGTCCGCGACGACGGCCGCGGCATCCCCGTCGATCCGCACCCGAAGCACCCCGGGAAGTCCGCCCTGGAGGTGGTCATGACCGTGCTCCACTCGGGCGGCAAGTTCTCGGGCAAGGCCTATGAGACCTCCGGCGGTCTGCACGGCGTAGGCGTCTCCGTCGTCAACGCCCTGAGCGAACGCCTGGACGTCACGGTCTGGCGCGACGGCTTCGAATGGAAGCAATCCTTCTCGCGCGGCCATTCCCTGGGATCGATCCAGCAGGTCCAGCCGTCAAAGAAGCGCGGCACCCTGATCCGCTTCAAGCCGGACGAGGAGATCTTCGGCGTCGGCGCGGCCTTCAAGCCCGCCCGCCTGTTCCGCATGGCCCGGTCCAAGGCCTATCTGTTCCGCGGCGTCGAGATCAGATGGACGTGCGCGCCCGAACGCATCACCGACGCGACGCCGGCCCAGGCGATCCTGCACTTCCCCGGGGGGCTGGCCGACGCCCTGGCCGATCGCATTGGCGAGCTTGAGACCGTCACCCCCACCTTCGCCGGCCGCGCCGAGCGCCAAGGCGAAGCGGGCGCCTTTGAATGGGCCGTGACCTGGTCGCCGATCGGCTTTGGCGAGTCCGACGGCTTCATCCAGTCCTACTGCAACACCGTCTCCACCCCGGACGGCGGCACCCACGAGGCCGGTTTCCGCGCCGCCCTGGTCAAGGGACTGAAAGCCTATGGCGAACTGACCAATGAGAAGCGCGCGGGCGTCATCACGGCCGAGGACGTCATCGCCAACGCCGGCGCCCTGATCAGCGTCTTTATCCGCAATCCCGAATTCCAGGGCCAGACCAAGGACCGCCTGTCCTCGCCGGAAGGCGCACGGCTGGTGGAGCAACTGCTCCGCGATCCACTGGACCACTGGCTGACGGAAAGCCCGAAACAAGCCAACGCCCTGCTCGGTTTCGTCATCGATCGCGCCGAGGACCGTCTGCGCCGTCGCAAGGACAAGGAGGTCCAGCGCGCCGCCGCCACCCGCAAGCTGCGCCTGCCCGGCAAGTTGTCCGACTGCAGCCGCCAAGCCGCCGAGGGCACTGAACTGTTCATCGTCGAAGGCGATTCGGCGGGCGGCTCGGCCAAGCAGGCCCGCGACCGTACGACCCAGGCCATCCTGCCCCTGCGCGGCAAGATCCTGAACGTCGCTTCCGCCACGGCGGACAAGCTGCGACAGAACGTCGAACTGTCCGACCTGGCGCTGGCCCTGGGCGTCCAGCCCGGCAACCGCTTCAACATCGACGACCTTCGCTACGAGCGGATCGTCATCATGACCGACGCGGACGTGGACGGCGCCCACATCGCGGCGCTGCTGATCACCTTCTTCTATCGGGTGATGCCCGAGACCATCCGCCAGGGCCGGGTCTTCATGGCCCTGCCGCCCCTCTATCGGATATCGGCCGGGCCGCTGAGCGAGTACGCCCGCGACGACGCCCACCGCGATGAGCTGATGGCGACGGTCTTCAAGGGCAAGAAGGTGGAGATCGGGCGCTTCAAGGGCCTGGGCGAAATGATGGCCTCCCAGCTGAAGGAGACCACCATGGACCCGAAGAAGCGCACCCTGGCCCGCATCACCGTGCCGGACGCCGAGAGCAGCGTCGAGGACCTGGTCGAGCGGCTGATGGGCAAGCGCGCCGAGGCGCGCTTCCAGTTCATCCAGGACAACGCGCAGTTCGTGAAAGAAGAACTGGACGTCTGACGCGCCCGTGGGCCTTCCCACTCAAGGCCGCGACTGACACAAGGGGGCATGCAGACGTCCGCCCCCTCCTCCGCCGTGCTCGACGAACTGAAGGCCGCGCTGGGTCCCGGCGGCTGGACCCAGGACCCCGAGGTCGTCGGGCCGTCCCTGACCGAATGGCGCAATCGCTGGATCGGAAACACGCCGATCCTGTTGACGCCGCGTTCGACCGAGGACGTCGCCAGGGCCGTGACGATCTGCGCGCGCGAAGGCGTGGCGATCACCCCGCACGGCGGCGGCACCGGCCTGGTCGGCGGCCAGATACCCTTCGGCGAGGTGCTGGTGTCGACGCGCAAGATGCGGGCGGTGCGCGACGTGACGCCGCTGGACGACGCCATGACGGTCGAGGCCGGCCTGACCCTGTTGGAGGCGCAGCAGGCGGCGACGGCGGCCGGCCGCTATTTTCCGCTCAGCTTGGCCGCCGAGGGATCGGCGACCATCGGCGGCGTCATCTCAACCAATGCGGGCGGCACCCAGGTGCTGCGCTACGGCATGATGCGCGACCTGGTGCTGGGGGTCGAGGCGGTCATGCCCAATGGCGAAATCTTCCACGGCCTGAAGCGGCTACGGAAGGATAATACCGGCTATGACCTGAAGCAGCTGCTGATCGGCGCCGAGGGCACCCTGGGCGTCGTCACCGCCGCCACCCTGAAGCTTTTCCCCATCATGCGTTCGCGCGCCGTGGCCGTTGTGGGCCTGGAGACGGCCGCCGCCTCCGTTGAGCTGCTGGCCCGCGCCAAGGCCGAGACCGGCGGCGGCGTCGAGGCGTTCGAGTTGATGAAGCGGCTGGGCATGGAGCTGGTGCTCAAGAACATCCCCGACACGCGCGAGCCGCTGGAGTCCACGCCCCCCTGGTACGTCCTGATCGAGATCGCCTCCGGTACGCCGGGCGGCGCGGAGGCCCAGATGGAGCGGCTGCTGGAGGTCGCCTTCGAGGAAGGCCTGATCGTCGACGCCGCCATCGCCCAGAACGACGCGCAGCGGGCGGCCTTCTGGCGCCTGCGCGAAGAACATTCGGCGGCCCTCAAGCCCGAGGGCGGCGGCTGGAAGCACGACGTCTCGGTCCCGATCAGCCGCATCGCCGACTTCATCGACGAGGCTTCGGCCGCCGTCGAGCGGTTCCACCCCGGCGCCCGCGTCTCGATCTTCGGCCACGTGGGCGACGGCAATCTGCATTACGACATCCTGCCGGCGATCGGAGAGGACATCCCCGCCTTCATCGGCCGCTGGAAGGAAGGCTCCGAGGTCGTCCACGACGTGGTCGGCGTGTACCACGGCTCGATCTCAGCCGAACACGGCTTGGGCCGGCTGAAGACCGAAGAGGTCACACGCTACAAGTCGCCGCTGGAAATCGAGACCATGGCCGCCATCCGACGCGCCCTCGATCCCAAGCGGATCATGAACCCGGCGGTGTTGTTCTAGGCGTGCACTGGAGGAAGCGATGAGGCGATGGCTCGGGCGTCTGGCGGGGTTCCTCCTTGCGATGGCGGCCACCAGCGCCGGCGCCCAATCGTTCGACGGCTGGGCTTCCGCCTTCATCGCCGGTGACTGGCGTGACGGTCGGGGTCGACCCATCGCGGCGTTCGACAACGCTCGGCGCGACTTGGCCAAGCACTTCCAGGCCGTGGGCTTCTCCGAGACGCATATGGTCAGCGCCAGCCTTGGGCCGGACGTCGACGCGCCGACGTCGGCCGACGTGCTGGCGAAGTTCCAGATCGCCGCAACGCGCGCGCCGAACGGGTGCCTCTTCTACATCACGTCCCACGGATCGCAGGAGGGCGTGGTGTTCGGGCCGGAGGCGACCCTGGCGCCCGAGCACCTGATCTTGCTCATGAACCGCCTGTGCGGCCGCCGCCCGACCGTGGTCGTTGTCTCGGCCTGTTTCTCCGGCGTGTTCGTGGATGGGCTGAAGGCGCCGAACCGCCTGGTCATGACCGCCGCCCGGCGAGACCGGTCGTCGTTCGGCTGCGGGGCCGAGGCCGTCTATCCCTATTTCGACGAATGCGTACTGAAGAGTTTGCCGGACAGCCCAGACTTCATCGCGCTGTCGCAGGCTACGACGGCTTGCGTGGCTGCGCGGGAAGAGGAGGAAGGCCTATCGCCTCCATCCGAACCGCAGACCTTCGTCGGCGCCGAGATGCAGCTGTTGCTGCCGACGCTGCGCTTCAGGCCGGCGACCGGGGATACGCCCGGATCGTGATCCGCTCGCGTTCGCCCTCGTGGCGTTCGACCAGTAGGCGGGCGACCTGGGCGTCGTCGTGAAACAGATAGCCCTTGATGGCGTCCAGCAGCGCCTTGGCCAGATTGTCCAGGTCCATCCAAGGCGGATCGCCGACATGCTCCATGCGGATCTCGACGACATGGTCGCCCCAGGCCGGCCGAGCCCCGCGCCATTCCTTGCGCATGAACTCATAGACCAGAGGCTTGTAGTATTTGGCCTGGGTCGTCAGGCCGTCGATGACGATCTCGACCGCGTCGCCATCCTCACGCGCCCGGACCTTGCCGGTTCCGATCCAGCCGGGGGTCATGCGTCCGCCGCCGGTCCCGGGATGGATGGGTTCGCCTTGCCCTGCATGGCTCCCGTGCTACACGCCTGCGCAACGCAACACCACGCCGGAAGACGAGTCCCATGAGCAACGTCCGCACCGAAACCGACACCTTCGGCCCGATCGAAGTCGCGGCCGACCGCTACTGGGGCGCCCAGGCGCAACGCTCGCTGGGCAACTTCAAGATCGGCTGGGAAAAGCAACCGCTGCCGGTCGTGCGCGCCCTGGGAATCGTCAAGCGCGCCGCCGCTGAGACCAACCGCGACCTGGGCAAACTGGACGCCGGACTGGCCGACGCCATCATCCAGGCGGCCAACGAGGTGATCGAAGGCAAGCTGAACGACCATTTTCCACTGGTCGTGTGGCAGACGGGTTCGGGCACCCAGTCGAACATGAACGCCAACGAGGTGATCTCTAACCGAGCCATCGAGATCCTGGGCGGCGAGATGGGGTCCAAGAAGCCCGTCCACCCGAACGACCACGTCAACATGAGCCAGTCGTCGAACGACACCTATCCGACGGCCATGCATGTCGCCTGCGCCGAGCAGGTGGTCAACGACCTTCTGCCGGCCCTGAAACATCTGCACGCCGCGCTGAAGGCCAAGTCGGAAGCCTGGGCCCACATCATCAAGATCGGCCGCACTCACACCCAGGACGCCACTCCCCTGACGCTGGGCCAGGAGTTCGGCGGCTACGTCCAGCAGGTCGCCAACGGCATCGAGCGCATCGAGCAGACACTGCCCAAGCTGATGGAGCTGGCCCAGGGCGGCACCGCCGTCGGCACCGGCCTGAACGCGCCGGTCGGCTTCGCCGAGAAGGTCGCGGAGAACATCGCCAAGATCACCGGCCTTCCCTTCTCCACGGCGCCGAACAAGTTCGAGGCCCTGGCCGCACACGACGCCATGGTCTTCAGCCACGGCGCGATCAACACGGTCGCCGCCAGCCTGTTCAAGATCGCCAACGACATCCGCTTTCTGGGGTCGGGCCCGCGCTCGGGCCTGGGCGAGCTGGCTTTGCCGGAAAACGAGCCCGGCTCGTCGATCATGCCGGGCAAGGTCAATCCGACCCAATGCGAGGCGCTGACGCAAGTCTGCGTGCAAGTGTTCGGCAACCACGCCGCGCTGACCTTCGCCGGATCGCAAGGGCATTTTGAGTTGAACGTGTTCAACCCGGTGATGGCTTACAACTTCCTCCAGTCGGTGCGCCTAATGGCCGACGCGGCGATCAGCTTCACCGACAATTGCGTCGTCGGCATCGAGCCGCGCGAGGACAACATCAAGCGTGGCCTCGAGAACAGCCTGATGCTGGTGACTGCGCTGAACGGCAAGCTGGGCTACGACGCCTGCGCCAAGATCGCCAAGACGGCGCATAAGAACGGCACCACGCTGCGCGAGGAAGCTGTCGGCGGCGGCTATCTGACGAACGAGGAGTTCGACGAATACGTGCGGCCCGAGAAGATGATCTCGCCGTCGTAACATTCGGCTGATACGTTTCTGGACGAAGGCGCGGCCTGAGGGATCAACCCTCGGGCCGTTGTCGTTTCTGGAGACGACGATGGCCGATGTCCGGGTGTTCTTCGCGACCAATCGCAACTATCAGCCCGCGAACAAGAAGCAGGTGTTCGGCAAGACCTTCAATCCGGACGGGGTGGCGGCGCTGCGGTTCGGCTACGCCGACTTCCGTCCCGATCCCGTTCGACCGCTGCTGGAGAGGCTTCACGTCTATCCCGACATCCTGAACCAGCCTGACGTCACCAAGACGGGCGGCGGCATGTTCATGGAGGATCTGCGCGCTGCGATGGCTTCGGGCCGCCGCTGCGACACCCTGGTGTTCATCCATGGCTTCAAGGTCAGCTTCACCGGCGCGCTTCAGGCGGCCGCCATGCTGGCGCAGAACCTGACCGTCGGCGGGCAGCCGATCAATGTCGTGGTGTTCAGCTGGCCCTCGGACGGCGAGGCGACGCCCTGGATGTCCTACTATAGCGATCGCGAGGACGCCCGGGCCTCCGGCGCGTCCGTCGCCCGCGCCTTCCTGAAGTTCCGCGACTTCGTAGTGGCGCTGGATCAGCAGGACTACTGCCAGCGCCGCGTTCATCTGCTGACGCACAGCATGGGCGCCTATGTCCTGCGTCAGGCCCTTCAGGCCTTGATCGCAAAGGACCGCGACGGCCTGACGCGTCTGTTCGACCAGATCATGCTGTCCGCGCCAGACGAGGACGATGACTCCTTTGAAACCGACACGAAGCTGCGGCTGTTGCCGCGCATCGGGCGGCAGGTCACGGTCTATTACAATCCGAACGACAAGGGGCTGACGGTCTCTAATCTGACGAAGGCCAACCCCGACCGGCTCGGGTCGGACGGTCCGCGCCTCGTCGACCTGATGCCGAAGAAGGTCGCGCTGGTGGACTGCCGCGTGGTGGCGGGCGACGCCGACCCCTTCCTGGAGCATAGCTATTACATCCGCAGCCAGGCGGTGACCGACGACATGGCCAGGGTCATGGAGGACACTCCGCTCGAGGACATCCCGAACCGCGTCTTCATTGAACGCGTGCGGGCCTGGCGCATCGTCCGCGAGACGGGCCTGAAGCCCGCCCGGCCGCCGGAACCGCCGAGGGTGGAAGCTCCGGAGCCGGGCTGACGCCCGTCAGTGTGGCTTTTCGGTCCAGCGCGCCTTGGCTTCGTCCTTCGTCAGATTCAGGTGAACGTGCTTGTCGTCCACCCGCTCGACCCAGCTGACCGGGATCATGTGGTGCTTGAACCCGCCGGCGAAATCCAGCTTGGCCAGTTCGATCTGGTCGCCCTTCACATGGTCGACGCGGCCGACATGTTCGCCGTCCGAGCCGACGACTTCGAGGTGTTCCTTGATGAGCGAGGCGTCTAGCATGATGTCTCCTTCCGTCGCCCCGAGACAATGTCCAGCGACGCAAGGAGTTTCGAATCGTGGAGCTTGCGGATGACGGAGATCATCAATCTGAACCAGGCGCGCAAAGCCAAGGCGAAGGCCGAAGACAAGGCGCGCGCCGCCGCCAATCGCGCCGCGCACGGCCGCAGCCGGGCGGAGAAGGACAAAACCCGGCTCGAACGGCTTCGGTCGGAGCAGCACGTCGACGGCCACAAGCGAGAGGACTGATTTCAGCCCCTCGGCGCGCGGATCAGCAGCACCTGCCCGGCCAGAACCAGAGCCAGACCGGCGAAGGCGCTCCAGCCGAACCGCGCGTCCTCGAACAGCACCGAAACGACCATGGCGATCGGCGGCGTCAGGGCGGAGATGTAGCTGGCCACCGCATAACCCCGGTGCCGCGCGATGGTGAAATAGAGCGCGAAGGCCACCACCGATCCGAAGATGGACAGGTACAGCAGCGAGAGCACATAGGCTGCGGTCGGCTCGATGCGCCACTCCACGCCGGTCGCGAAACCATATAGCGCCAGCATCCCCGTGCCGTACGCCATGGCCCAGGCCGTCGTCGGGATAATCGGCGCGCCGGCCTGCTGCGCACGCCAGGCGAACCAGTTGCCCAGCGCCGACGCCACGACGGCGGTGAGGGCGAGAACGACGCCCAAGCCTGGATCCGCGCCCGCCCCCGCGCCCGACAGTTGGCCCAGCGACAGCACGGCGACCCCCGCCACGCCCAGCAAGGCGCCGAGCCACGACGCCGGCGCCGCCTTCTGTCCCGCCAGCAGGCGGAACAGGATCAGATTGACGAAGGCCAGGGCGGCGAAGATCACGGCGACGATGGCTGAGGCCACGTTCTCCTCGGCCGCATAGACGAACCCGTAGCTGGCGGCGAAGACGAAGGCGCCCTGCCCCACGGCCGCCAGATGCTGGGTTCGGTTCAGTCGCAACGGCTGGCGCGTCGCGGCGCAGAAGGCGAACAGCAACAGGGCCGCCAGGCCAAACCGCCAGACAATCGAGACGACGGCGTCCACCGGCCCGAGCTGCAGGGTTATCGCAAACCAGGTCGTGCCCCAGATTAGGGCGCAGATGGCGACGGCGGCGATCGCGAAAGGGCGACTCACGGGCGGAACTCCGGACGGGAGCGCCCGCTTATCACCGACAGCTTCGCGGCGCCGCTCACGTCTTGCGCCGGACTGTGACAAACTGCCTGGAATGAAGGAGACCGCCATGCGCCTCGCGCCGATGATCCTGCCCGCCGCCCTGGTCATGACCGCCTGCGCCGCCGCGCCAAGTCCCGAGATGTCGACCGGCATGACTGTGGTCAATGTCAGCGCCACCTATCGCGAGCGCATCATGCTGCCGCCCGGTCATGTGCTGACCGTCCGAATCGAGGACGTCAGCCTGGCGGACGCCCCGGCCCAGGTGCTGGCCGAGGCCAGCGAGCCGCTGGAGGGCCGCGCTCCCCCCTACGCCGTTACGCTGGGCGTGCCGACATCGCAGATTGATCCTCGCCACTCCTATGCGGCCCGGGCCGAGATTCGCGATCCATCGGGGCGGCTGGTCTTCGTCACCGACACGCGCCATGCGGTGCTGACGAACGGCGCGCCGGGTTCGGCGGACATCGTGCTGAAGTCGGCGCGCTGAGCTTCATGGCGGGCCTGACCAAGCGCTCGGTCGTCCTGGCCGGCCACCCCACATCGGTCGCGCTGGAGCCGGAGTTCTGGGCGGTGCTGGACCGGATCGCCGAGGCGCGGGGGCTCAGCAAGGCCGGCCTGCTGGCCGATATAGACGCGGGTCGGGGGCGACGCCCGCTGGCCTCGGCCTGCAGGCTGCTGGCGCTGGATTGGGTCGGCCGCGCCGCCGGCTAGCGGTGCTGCTCCGGCGCCACCCGGCTCATGCCCCACAAAGCCAGGGCCGTGATGACCGCCGCGCCGGATAGATAGGCGCCGACCGCGCCAGGGCCCCAGCTTCCCGCCAGTTTCAGCGCGATATAGGGCGCCAGAGAAGCGCCGACGATGCCCGCCAGATTGAAGGCCATCGACGCCCCAGTGTAGCGCACCGCCGTCGGGAACGGCCGCGCCATGGCCGCCCCGAGCGGCCCGTAGGTGCAGCCCATCAGCGCGAAGCCGAGCGCGAAGAAGACCAGCAGCCCGCTCAGGCCCGCTTGCAGCAGGGGCGCGAAAAGCGCGCCGAACAGGCCGATGCCGATCGTCGCGGCGATCAGCACCCGAATCTGTCCGAACCTGTCGGCCAGCAGGGCGGCGACCGGGATCAGCGCGGCGAAGAACAAGACCCCGATCAGTTGCACCGGCAGGACGTCGGCGCGCTCCAGCGCCATTCCCGTTGTCGCCCAGCCCAGGGCGAATACGGTCATCAGGTAGAACAGGACGAAGGTCGTGGTCGCCCCCAGCGTCCCCAGCACCAGAGCGGCCTTGTGCCTGGCGATCAGGGTCAGGGCCGGCGCCCGAACCCGTTCGTCGCGGGCGACAGCCGCGGTGAACTCCGGCGTCTCGGCGATCTTCAGCCGCACCCACAGACCGACGAAGACCAGGGCCGCGCTGGCGAGGAAGGGGATGCGCCATCCCCAGCCCAGGAAGGCCTGCTCGTTCATGACGGCGGTGAGAATGATGAAGGATGCCGTCGACAGCACGAAGCCGATCGGCGCGCCCAGTTGCGGGAACATGCCGAACCACGCCTTCTTGCCGGGCGGCGCATTCTCGGTCGCCAGCAGCACGGCCCCGCCCCATTCGCCGCCAAGGCCCAGCCCCTGGCCGAAGCGGCACAGAGCCAGCAACAGCGGCGCGATAACTCCAGCCTGGGCGTAGGTGGGCAGAAAGCCGATCGCCACGGTGGACAGCCCCATGGTCATCAGCGCCGCGACAAGGGTGGCCTTGCGCCCCACCCGGTCGCCGAAATGACCGAAGGCCAATGCGCCGACCGGCCGCGCGAAGAAGGCGATGGCGAAGGTGGCGAAGGACGACAGCGTCGAGGCCAGCGGGTCCGCGCCGGGAAAGAACAGCGTCGGAAAGACCAGCACGGCGGCCGTGGCGTAGATGTAGAAGTCGAAGAACTCGATCGTCGTGCCGATCAGGCTGGCGAACAGCACGCGGCCTGTGGAGTTCCGGGGCAGGACGGCGTCGGTCACGGTCGATTTCCTCGCAAGCCGTTTCCGATTGCCCCGACGTCAACGCCGAGGTCAAGCGCCGGAGGAGAAGGCTTGGTAGGCGGCGACGGGTTCGAACCGCCGACCCTCTCGGTGTAAACAAGGTGGACGGGCCGCCAATGCCCGCCACGCCTAGATCAGCAGCAGTCTGGTTTCCGGTTTCGTTCTCGCAGTTTGGGCGCGTTTCTGGGGAATTGCTGGGGACCAGAACAGGAGTGAACAGCGTGAAGCAGCTGACAGATCTAGAGCGGCGTGTCGCCGGCACACAAGGTCGCCTCCTGGCCAAGATGAGCGAATTTTCGGGATGGGCTGTGACGGACGACGAAACCGGCATGACTGCTTGTCGGGCGGAGGCGTCGGCGCTCTTGGAAGCGTTCTTTGACCTGAGCCACCAGGCCACGGCCGAGATGCTGAAGCGCGGCTATTGATGGGCTCGCGAACTGCCGACATCCTAGTTCACCTAAGATGGCGGATGCCTGGATGAGCGGAGTTGGTACTGATGCTGGCCTACCACGAGCGAGACATGGAAGCGGAGCAGCAGCGCTCAGGCCGATACCATCCTTGGACCACGACCCAGCACACCGACGATGGCCGGTATGTCGACTTCAAAGCCAATCCCGATCAGATCCTCGAGACGCTCGAGGATTTGCGGGGTCTGGAGGAGACGGCGATCTCGCGCAGCGTAGTTGACCTACTCAGCTGGGCGAACAGCGAGGGCCAGCCATATGAGACAAACGACTTCGGCCTGCGGCCCGTCAAACCAAACCAGTCTCTGGACGTGAACCCGCGACCGTTGGAGCTTGCCGGCCGCGTCACCTTCCTGTTCCGGAATCTTCGGCTGAACTGCGACGATGATGTAGTGGCGCGTTTCACCGCACAGGTGATTGCGATGCTTCACGAGACCGACCCTGATTTCACCGACGGCTGCATCGGCGTCTCGCGTTGGCCCCACCTGTTCACCGAACTCGCCGCAGCGGCCGAGCAGCCAGAGGGCCAGTGCTTCGTTTTCAATTTCTGGGCTTGGGGAGACGATGAGGCGTCGACCTATGCGGCAGCTGATCGTGTGCTGGCCAACCTACGGACGGCTCTGATTGCCGTTGCACCCCGCGTCATCCCGTAACGCGCTTGGGCGCAAGAATTCGCAAGCTCAGGACCTGTCCGCGTCGCTCCGGTCAGCCCGGCTCGGCCGGGCGTCGGCGGAGAGCTGCCAGTGCACAGAATCCGACACGAAAAGCCCGCGGGCGAGGCGGGGGGAAAAGCGCGGCGCTCCAGGTCGAGGTGGGCAGGGGCGCCGCCGAGGGCCTGGGCAGGGGTCCCGATGGGCGGTCGATCGACGTGCGACAGGGTCCACGCGCGCTTGAGTGCGCGTTGGACCCTGTTTGTTCACGCGGGTGGGGGTGCAGCCCTTAGGAGCGGCCCGGCCTGGGCTGTAGGAGGGATGAAGGCCGGGCCGCTAGGCGCCGCGGGGGGACGGCGCGCCAGTCAAACTGGTCGGGAGCAATCAGGTTCCGCCGCCGGTGATGATCACCTCACTGGCGGCGTCGGTTCGCGCGCTGTTCCTTCGGCGTGGCCCACCTGCAGTTCCCAGGCTCATAGTCACCTGCTGGGTCGATCCGGTCTAGAGTATGCCCCACCGGTCGTTCCCCCATGTCGCGGAGGAACGTCTCAAAGCTCTCGCGCCACCGATCACAGACCTTGATCCCCTTCGCGCCATACCACTGCCAGCTCGGGCTCTTCTCGTTTTCGCAGCGCGCGATCGCAGCCTGCCATGAGCCGTAAGTCCGCGACGCGCGTCGTCCGCCCATATGACCATGTATCGCCCGTCCCGCCTTGATTTCAGACCATCGGCAACCGCAGCTAACAACGCTGCCTCGCCGAGCGTCTGAGAGGACAACCTCTTTCACCGATCCGCAGTCGCAGGCCATCAGCCACAGCGTTCTTCGGGATGGTGAAACCCCGGCCGCGCCAAGAGCTGTTAGCCGGCCGAAGCGTTCGCCTCGCCGAGCGGAGCCGCGCATCCTCACGAGTGGTGGAGCCCCTGTGCGGCGGAGATAAGCGCATTCCAAGGCTGCTCCAGCACGGCGACCCAGATGTAGCCATCCGGAAGTTCGGGCAGCGTAGTTTGGGCGGGGCCGGCCAATGAGGGCGCTGCGGACGCCGCTACGGGCGCGAGCAACATGGTCCCTATAAGGCCGCGTCGCGTGCTAAGCTTCGTTTCAGCTTGGGCCATTTCGATCTCCGCTGATCGTAGGTTCAGGTTAGGCCCAAGGCGAGGTTGCCGCCTTGCCTTGGGCTGTCATAACGGATATCCGGAACTCCATCTTCAGTCAATAACGGATATCCGAAACATGGGGCGCCCCCCGATTGGCTCCACCGGCGTACTGGTGAAGTTCCCGCCCGAACTGCTTCAGCGCCTTGACGACTGGATCGCCAAGCACCCGCATAACATCAGCCGTCCCGAGGCGATCCGGCTTATGGTGGAGGTCCAGACGGGATATCGGCCCAGCCTACCGGAGCAGTGACTCACGAGGACGGCTTTGCCGCCGGCGCGCGCTCGCGGAACCGCACCACCTCCTCTCCGATCCAGTCGTTGATCGGCAGAAACCGGCGCTGCAGCGGCTGGATCTCGTTTTCGTAGAACACCTCGGAGGCCGTCGCCGCGTCCCCGAAGCCCCCGGCATTCGCCGGCACCACACCCAGCAGCTGGGGCGGCACGCGGTGCGCCGCCAGGATGTCGTCACGCGTCGTGTTCTTGATGCCCAGGAACTCATCCTTGGCCGCGGCTTCGCCCGGGTGGATTAGCTGGACGCCCTTCTCCTTGCCGCCGGGGATGTGCAGGAACAGGTTCTTGAAGTTCCCGACGCCCTTGGACTTCTCCAGCGCCGCCTGGATCGCCTCGCTGTCGGTCTGCTTCAGCCCCGCCTCGTTGATGTACATGATGAAGCCGGCGTGGCTGCCGTTGAGATAGTACCGCCGGCGGAACAGCACGGCCGCCTCGTTCAGGAAGGCCGACTGCATCGCGCTCAGGTACTGCGGGATGCCGTAGATCTCCTGGTCCAGGCCGGGCGGCATGAGCTGCAGAACTGACCCGGGCTCGAACGGGTGCTCCTGACCGTGCTTCTGGACGAAATAGAACTCGCCGTCGACCAGGCCGCGCCGAGTGTACTTCGCCAGCGACCGCCGCAGCTTCGCTGTGCCGCCCAGGCGGTTCGGAACCCGCTCGACGTAGCCGTTGGCCAGCGAGAGGTAGTCCAAGACTAGGGCCTCGAAGGTGGCGAGATCCAGCATCGGGTGCGGGATGAAGTCGCGGATCAGGTGGTTGATTTTCACCTGGATTGCGCTGGCGTGGTGCGGGCTCACGTGCGCCGCGCGCGTCAGGGCCTGCATCGATATGGGCGGCGAGTACCAGCGTCCGTTGTGCCAGCAGTCCAGGTTGTCGATGAACTCGCGCCTGCTCATGACCGGCTCGGGCGCGCCAAAGCTGAACGCCTTGACGCCGCCGTCGGCCGAGGACGTCGCCGGCAGGACCTCGCCCTCGATCGCGGGCGCGGCGAAGCGGGTGCGGGCCAGAGCCCGGGCGCGCGAGCTAGTCATCGTAGAAAATCCTCACGGTCGAAGTGGCGCCGCCGCCGATCGCGGCCTCCAGCGGCTCGTTGTCCAGGGCCTGGAAGGTCGCCCACGCCAAGTCTGCGTGGCCGGTGCCCTTCTGGCGCGGCGCTTCATAGGTCATGTGCCGGCCGGATCCGGTCAGGGCGCGCCGGATCGACATCATCGCCCCGGTCAGGTCCGTCCAGCCGATTGGATATTCCAGGCGGCCGCGGCCGATCACGTCGAGCGTCTTCAGCACCATCCGCGTCTTCACCGCGGGGTCGTATCGATGACCGCGCGCCTCTGGTCGGCGCTGCTGCACCAGCTGTAGCACCGCCTTGCCGATGCCGGTTTCATCGATGTCGATCTTCGTGACGTTGAAGCGATCGCCCAGGTCGAAGATCCGCTGCGCCTGGTCGGCGAACTTCGACCCCTTGAACTGCTCCTTGTGGATGATCCGGAACTTGCCCTCTCCCGGATTGATCGGCGGCGCGACCAGCACCAGGCCGGCGCCGTCGGCGTTCTCCCCGTCGCCGTTCGGGTCATAGGACAGCCAAACCTCGCCGGCGTAGGGGCGGCCGACGCCGAGCGCCATCTTGGCCCAGTCGATGTCGCGCCACGCATCCCATTCGTCGACCTGGCACGTCTGCAGCAGGCGCATCGGGAACACCGACAGGGTGTCGTCGACGAACTCGCACATCAGCAGGTTGGCGTAGTCGGCCGACGAGTACTCCTGCTTCAGCTCCTCCAGGTCGAACAGGTCGCAGCCCTTGGCGGCCGCGTCCTGGATAGTCACCGTCTGACGCCAGATGCGGTCAGGCAGCAGCAGGCCGTCCTTCGTGGCCTTCCAGCTGGTGTCGAACTCGCGCTTCTCGCCCTTGGGCCGCCGGCGGTTCCAGTCGTCACCCGACCACCAGCCGTGCGCCTCGTGAGTGATCGAGGACGGCGTGCTGAAGTAGGTTTTGCGCCACTTCTTGTGCATCGCCATGCCGCTGGCGACCTTGTTCAGCTGGGCGAAGCCGTACACCCAGAAGAACTCGTCGAAGTAGAAATTGCCGTGATAGCCCTGCGCCGTGCGGGCGTTGGTGCCGAGGAAGTAGAGCGTCGGCTGCTCGAGCACCGTGCCTGTCTCGTCCTCGCCCCGGTCGATGATGATCGGATCGCCGGTCAGGTCGACGCCGACGGTCTCAAGCACGAAGGCGCGGATATACTCTCGGAAAACGTGGGCCTGGCTCTTGGAGGCCGACAGGAAGATCTGGTTCCGCCCGGTCTCGAGGGCGTCGATCAGGGCTTCCCGCGCGAAGTACCAGGTCGCGCCGATCTGGCGGCTCTTCAGGATCGCCCGCGTCCGGAGGGACGAGCTGTCGTACCAACCCTCCTGATAGACGAACAGCTCGTCCAGGAAGCGCTGCTTCAGGACGGCCGTCATCTCGGCGGTGATGACGTTGCGCCGCTGCTTCTTCTTGCCGCCGGCGTTTCGCGCCTCAACCTTCGGGTTTAGGTCGCCCTCATTGCCGCCCGGTTGCTCGTAGCGGCGAACGCGCGCGAACCGTTCGGCCTGGCGGCCGAGCAGATCGATCTCCTTGTAGTCGGCTCCGGTCTTGCCCTGCTTGAAGATCAGCTGGACATAGCGGGCCTCGGTGCAGCCCTCCATCTTCTCGAGCGGGGTGGCCTTGTCCCAGGCGTCGCGGCTCTTCCAGCTGGCCAGCGTCCCCTCGGGCAGGCCCATCAGCTCAGCGATGTCGCACAGCCGCCAGGCGGCCCAATAGAGGAACTTCGCCGCGCGCCGATGGTCGATGTTGGGCGCCACCGGGAACCCGAACGCGGCGCACGAGGCGATGACCGCCCCGATATCGTCGGGGGCGTCGGTCTCCGTTTTCAGGTCTGTCTTCGGTCGCTGGCGCATCCGGCGCGACGCTAACCGCGCGTGCGCCCGCCTCCCGCCGCGCGCCTGTTGTCGTCGCCGCGACGACAACAGGGTCAGGTTGAGACGAGACGGCCTCCCGGCGTGACTGAGCGCTCTCCCCCGACCGCCCCCGGTCGCCGCCGAGCCAGAGCAGCCGTCCCATGCCCAAGACCGATTTCATCCGCGTCGCCGTCGAAGGCGCCACGACCGACGGCCGCGTGATCGAGCGCAGCTGGATCGACGAGATGGCGACCAACTTCAATCCGGAGACCTACGGCGCCCGGGTGAACATGGAACACATCCGCGGCTATTCCGCCGACGCGCCCTTCCACTCCTACGGCGACGTCATCGCGGTGAAGGCCGACGACGTCGAGATCGAGCTCAACGGCAAGAAGGAGACGAAGCGCGCGCTCTTCGCCCAGCTGGACGTCACCGACGAATTGGTCGAGCTGAACCGCAAGCGCCAGAAACTCTACACCTCGATCGAGGTGAACCCGAACTTCGCCGGCAAGGGCCAGGCCTATCTGGTTGGCCTGGCCGTGACCGACAGCCCGGCGTCGCTTGGCACCGAGATGCTGCAGTTCGCCTCGAAGGCGAAGGTGAACCCGTTCGCTGACCGTAAGCAGCACGCCGACAACGTCATCACCGCGGCCGAGGCCGTCAGCTTCAACTTCACCGCCGCCAAGGCCGCCGATCAGGCCTTTACCTTCGACTCCTTCCTGGAGGCTGCCGCCAAGAAGTTCGGCCTCAAGACCGAGGAGAAGAAGCCCGAGCCTATCGCCACGCCCAAGCAGGGCGGCGACCAGGCGCCGGACTTCTCGGCCGCCTTCGCCGAGCTGACGGACGGACTGAACAAGGGCATGGCCGCGTTCGCCGATCAGATGGAGCGCTACCGCACCGAAGACCGGGCGAAGGTCGACCAACTGGCCAGCGACATGACCACCCTCCGGTCGAAGCTGGAGACGACGCCCGACCAGCAGCACCGCAGCCGCCCCGCCGCCGCCGGCGCCTCGGGCGGTCGCCAGCGCGCCGATTTCTGACCCGATCCGACGCCTCCCCGTCCCCTTCCCGACTTCTGACACCCGGAACCCGCACCGATGGACAACAACACCCGCCAGGCCTTCCGCGACTACCTGGAGCACCAGGCCGAGCTGAACGGCGCCGACGTCGCTTCCGTCCAGGGCGGCGCGACCTTCTCGATCGCGCATGAGTCCTTCGCCGAGGGCGAGCCCTCGGTGCAGCAACGCCTGATCGACAAGCAGCAGGAAGACTCCGCCTTCCTGTCGCGTATCAACGTCGTGCCGGTGACCGAGATGAAGGGCGAGAAGCTCGGCCTGGGCGTCTCCGGCACCATCGCCAGCCGCACCGCGACCACCCCGAACGGCAACACCAAGCGCCAGACTGTGGACATCAGCGGCGTCGACACCGACGGCTACGAGTGCCGTCAGACCAACTTCGACACCCACCTGAGCTACGGCAAGCTGGACATGTGGGCGAAGTACCCGGACTTCGAAAGCCGCATCTCGCAGCAGATCCTGACCCGCAAGTCGCTGGACCGAATCACCATCGGCTGGAACGGCACCAGCGCGGCGCCCACGACCGACCGCGTCGCCAATCCCCTGCTGCAGGACGTCAACATCGGCTGGCTGGAGAAGTACCGCCTGGCGAGCGCCGCCGTCGGCGCGCGTCAGCGCGTGCTGGACACCGGCGAGACTGAAGTCGGCAAGATCATCATCGATCCGACCGGCGCGGGCGACTATCGCAACGTCAACGCCCTGGTGCTGGATGCCATCTTCAACCTGATGCCCAGTTGGGCGCGCGGCGATGGCGAGCTGATCGTCATCCTGGGCGACGAACTGCACCACGACATCTTCTTCCCGCTGGTCGACAACGACAACAAGCCGACCGAAGTGAACGCGGCCGACCTGATCCTGTCGGCCAAGCGCGTTGGCGGCAAGGCGGCGGCCACCGTCCCCTACTTCCCATCCAACTCGATCTTCGTGACCCGCCTGGACAACCTGTCGCTCTACGAACAGGAGGGCAAGAACCGCCGCCGCGTGTGGGACGACCCGTCGTTCAACTGCGTCCGCACCTTCGAGTCTTCGAACGAGGACTACGTGGTCGAGGACTACGACTTCGGCTGCCTGATCGAGAACATCCAGTTCGGCCCGACCGAGGAAGAGGGCGGCTGATCGCCGCCCGACCCGCCCTTCGTCTGACCTGATCAGGAGTCCCGCCCATGTCGCTCGCCGCCCGCATCCTCGCCCGCAAGGCCCAAGGCCAGGCCTTCGACTACGACGCCGCCGCCCAGGCGCGCGCCGAGAAGGCCGCGCGCGAGGC
>JAEXZS010000087.1 GCA_023451375.1 Pseudomonadota bacterium | reverse complement strand
TCGGCGTGGAGTCCGTGCCCGAGGAGCAGACCCACAAATACGGCATCGTCGACCCGGTCCGCCGCGACGGCGACCGCATCGTCATGAAGGGCATGGTCGAAAAGCCCGCCAAGGGGACGGCGCCGTCCAACCTGTCGATCTCGGGCCGCTACATCCTGCAGCCGGAAATCTTTGACCTGCTGGCGACGCAGGAGAAGGGCGCGGGGGGCGAGATCCAGCTGACCGACGCCATGGCCCGGCTGATGGCCGACCAGAGCTTCACCGCCGTCGAATACGCAGGCGTTACCCACGACTGCGGCGACAAGATCGGCTTGCTGCGCGCCAACGTCGCCCTGGCCCTGAAGCGGGCCGACCTGGGCGAGGCCGCGCGGGCGGCGATCTCGGCGCTGCTCTAGGGGTTTTCTGGGTTCCGGCCCCGGAATGACGATCAGCAGCCGTCCGGCGGGCCCTAGGTCACGACGCTGATGCGGCGCGGGGCCGGCTCGGCCGCCGCTTCGGCGCGGGCCCGCAGCGCCTCCAGGCCCACGACGGACGGCGCGACCGCGCCGGCGGCGGCGTAGGCGCCCAGCGCCGCCCGCATCTCATAGGCGAGCATCGCCGCCATCGCGGGATTGGCGGCGCCGCTGGTCTGGAGGATGCGCAGGTGAGCGGCCAGCTGGTCGATGTGGCGCTTGGCGGCCTCGGAAGGCTCCGCGCGCGGTTCGATCCGACGCGGCGGCTCGGACTCCGCCGCTTCGAGGCGCGGCGGCCAGGCGCGCGCGGCGGCCGGCGTCGCGGGCTCGACAAGCGGACGGATCAGCGCGGGCGACGCCAAAGGTTTCATGAGCGTTAACGCTCGGCTGCTTTGGTTAATCAGGTCTTAACGTCCGGCGCCTCGCCCTCGCCGCGGTCTTTTGGCATAAGCCGCCGATGAAGTTTCTAGACCAGGCCAAGATCTATATCCGTTCCGGCAACGGCGGCGCGGGGTCCGTGTCGTTCCGGCGCGAGAAGTTTATCCCCAACGGCGGCCCCGACGGCGGCGACGGCGGCAAGGGCGGCGACGTCTGGATCGAGGCGGTCGAGGGGCTGAACACCCTGATCGACTATCGCTACCAGCAGCATTTCAAGGCCCAGACGGGCGCCCACGGCCAGGGACGCCAGATGCACGGCGCCAAGGGCCAGGACGTGGTGCTGAAGGTCCCCGTCGGCACCCAGGTGCTGGACGAGGACAAGGAGACGGTGCTGCTGGACATGGATGTGGCCGGCAAGTCCGAGCTGCTGCTGAAGGGCGGCAACGGCGGCTGGGGCAACGTGCACTTCAAGGGCCCGGTCAACCAGGCCCCGACCCACGCCAATCCCGGCCAGGAGGGCCAGGAGCGTTGGATCTGGCTGCGGTTGAAGCTGATCGCCGACATCGGCCTGGCGGGCCTGCCGAACGCCGGCAAGTCGACCTTCCTGTCGGCCGCCAGCGCGGCCCGGCCGAAGGTGGCGGACTATCCGTTCACCACCCTGACGCCGAACCTGGGCATGGTCGACCTGTCGCCGTCCGAACGGTTCGTCATCGCCGACATCCCCGGGCTGATCGAGGGAGCCAGCGAGGGCGCGGGCCTGGGCACGCGCTTCCTGGGCCACGTCGAGCGGTCCGCCAGCCTGATCCACCTGATCGACGGGACGCAGGACGATGTCGTCGGCGCCTATCGCATCATCCGGGGCGAGCTGGAGGCCTATGGCGAGGGCCTGGCCGAAAAGGCCGAGATCCTGGCGCTGAACAAGATCGACGCCCTGACGCCGGAAATGCGCGAGGAGAAGGCCGCCGAGTTGGAGGCCGTCGCCGGCCGTCGGCCGATGCTGGTCTCCGGCGTGTCCGGCGAGGGCGTGCCCGAGCTGCTGCGCGCCGCCTGGGCCGAGGTGAAGAAGACGCGCGGCGCCCTGGCCGACGAGTTCGAGGTCGGTCAGACGACCGGCTGGCGGCCCTGATCACGATCGTCTGACAACGGAATCGCCGCCCGTGCGTTAGCATCCCGGTACAGCGAAGCTGGGGGCGGTTCGATGCGGCGTATTCTGATCTGGTCGATCCTGACGGCGATCGTCGCCGTGATCCTGATCGGGGTCGGCTACTGGGCCTACTGGAACTTCTTCGCCCGCTTCCAGCCGGTTACCGTCACCCAGGACCAGGCCGAGATCCAGCGCCTGTTGGACGAGGCCTCCTGGGTCTCGGAGGGCGCTGGGGGCCGGCCGGTCTATGTCGTGGGCTATCGCGACAGCGCCGCCATGGAGCGCTATCTGCGCGAGGAGGTCCCTAGGCTCAAGGCGGGCGGGGCCGAGCCGCGCTTCATCCTGTTCGCCCGGCCCGACCGCGAGGGCATGGCCCAGTCGACCGCCGCCGAACGGGCGACCATCGCCGAGCTGTGGCTGACGCGTGACTGGCGGCTGTTCCAGCGCTGGACCTCCACCCCGCCGCGCAGCTGGACCGCTCAGGGCCTGGCGTCGGCCGACGGGAACCTGGCGCGCGAGGCCGTGGTGGAGGCGGCGCGCGGCTTCGACGCGCGGCTGAGGGAGCTGCTGGAGCCGTCGGAGGTGGAGCCGGTTCATCCCCTGATCCTGTGGCGCGATCGCGACGGCTTCCTCAAGGTGTGCGCCTGCGCCGACGCGCGCGGCTGGCCCTTCATCCGCGACGACCTCGGCGCGCCCGACCGCATCGGCGACCCCGGCTCTCCGGTCGTCGAGGGCGAGGCCGTCCCGCCCATGGCCTATCCCGACATCTCAAGCGGCCCGACGCCTCCGCCGCCGACCCAGCCCGCCGCGCCGTCCGGGACGCCAGCGCCCGGGTCCGCGACGCCGCCCAACGGCGCCTCGGCTCCGCAGGCCGCGCCCCGCGCGCCGCGACAGGCCCGCCAGCAGGACGACGCTACCTTCTATTGAAAGACCTGCTTTGAACCGTCCTTCCGGGCCGTCGCGAAGCGAAGAGCCCGGAACCCGTCCTCTGGGGCTGGGTTCGTCCCGCGGAGCCTGTAATGACGGGTTCTTGGGTTCGGCGCGCTATTCCGGCTCGCGCTCGCCGACCTCATTGGGGCGCAGGGCGCGCAGCCAGCCGTCGGCGGGCCGGACCTCGGGCACGGCGTCGCGGGTGAAGGGCAGGTACCAGGTCGGGCCGCCCGCCGCCGGGGCGATCTCCAGCATGTCGTCGGCGCCGAAGTTCTGCACCGCCTTGACCACGCCGATCACCGCGTCCTCTTCGTCGCGGGCCTGCAGCCCGATCAGGTCGGCCAGGTAGAATTCGTCCTCCTCGGGCTCGGGAAAGCGGTCGCGGGGCACGTGCAGCTTCAGGCCACGCAGGGCGTCGGCCTCTTCCTTGGTGGCGATCTCCTTGGCCCGACCGACGACGCCGTTCTTGTCCGGCCGCGCCGAGGTCAGGGTCAGGGCGACGGAGCCGTCGGCGCGCAGCAAGGGGCCATAGGCGGTCAGGGCCAGCGGATCGGCGGTGAAGGCCGTCACCCGCACCTCGCCCTTGACGCCGAAGCCGCCGCCGACCTGACCGACGAGGATGAGCCTGCTGTCCTTGGTCATGTCGTCCTCAGAGGTTCCAGATACCGCTTCATCACCCTCGGGCTTGTCCGACGGCCCACCGTTCCGCTCCTCGCATCGTTGAGCAAGGGACGATCGTTCGGGCTCCGTCGTCGCCGCCCGCGATTATCCAACCGTGGGCCCTAGGGGCAAGCCGGAGGGTGACGGGAGGAGTGACGGAGGGGCGCAAAAGAAAAGCAGCGCCCGCGCAGGCGCTGCTTTCCCCTAGACCCGAATGGCGAAGGGCTTAGCCCTCGGCCTTTTCCTCGGTCGCTTCTTCGGCGGCCGGGGCTTCCTCGGCGGCGGGCGCTTCTTCAGCAGCGGCTTCGGCGGCCGGAGCCTCCTCGGCCGGAGCCTCCTCGGCGGCGGGCGCGTTCTTGGCGGCTTCGGCCTCTTCCTTGGCGCGCGCGGCGGCCTCGGCGGCTTCGGCCTTGGCGGCGGCTTCGGCCTCCAGGCGATCGGCTTCGCGCTGGGCCCGCTCGGCGGCGCGTTCCTGCGCCTTCTTGCCCGGCTGGGCCTTCTGCGGGTTGTTGCCCTGGGTCCACTTCACCTTGGCCGACAGGGTCTCGTCCTGCGACAGGAAGCGGGCGACGCGGTCGGTGGGCTGGGCGCCCTTGCCCAGCCATTCGGCGATGCGCTCGACCTTCAGGGCGACGCGCGGCGTGGCGCCGTCCTTCGGCAGCATCGGGTTGTAGCTGCCGACCTTCTCGATGAACTTGCCGTCGCGCGGCGAGTGCGAGTCGGCGATGACGATGTGGTAGTAGGGGCGCTTCTTGGCGCCGCCGCGGGCCAGACGAATCTTCAGCATTGTCAGTCTCTTTCTAGAAAGTCGTTATTTCTTGGGAGGGAAGCCCGGCAGGCCCGGAAGGCCGCCGGAGAGGTTCGGGGGGAGTTGTCCGCCGCCCAGGCCCGCCAGGCGGTCCTGAATGGCCTTCAATTCGTCGGCGCTGGGTTCCGGCGCCTTGCCGCCGCCCAAGGCCTTCAGGCGCGCCATGTCCGGCCCGCCCATGCCGCCGCCGCCGAGACCGCCCAGCATGGCGGCCATCTGCTGCATCTTCTTGGGTCCGCCGCGCGCCATCGACTTGACCACGTCGGCCATTTGGCGGTGCTGCTTCAGGACCCGGTTCACGTCCTGGACCTCGACGCCCGCGCCGGCGGCGATGCGCTTCTTGCGGCTGGCGTTCAAGAGGTCCGGCTTTTTGCGCTCGGCCTTGGTCATCGAGGAGATGATGGCTTCCTGGCGCAGGATCATGCGATCGTCGATGCCGCTGTCGGCCATCTGGTTCTTCATCTTGGCCACGCCGGGCAGCATGCCCATGATGCCCTGAAGACCGCCCATCCGCTTCATCTGCTGCAGCTGGGCCGCCAGGTCGTCCAGGTCGAACTGGCCCTTGGCCAGCTTGCGGGCCATCTTTTCGGCCTTGGCCTGGTCCAGGTCCTGGGCGGCCTTTTCGACCAGGGCGACGATATCGCCCTGGCCCAGGATGCGGCCGGCGACGCGGCGGGCGTCGAACACGTCCAGGGCGTCGACCTTCTCGCCCGCGCCCAGATATTTGATCGGCAGGCCGGTGATGGCCCGCATCGACAGCATGGCGCCGCCGCGCCCGTCGCCGTCGGCGCGGGTCAGGACCAGGCCGGTCAGCGGCAGCCGCTCGTGGAAGGCCTTGGCGGTGCGCACCGCGTCCTGGCCGGTCAGGCTGTCGGCGACCAGCAGAGTCTCGACGGGGCGGGCGATCTCCGCGACCTCGGCCACCTCGTTCATCAGCCCCTCGTCCAGGGTGATGCGGCCGGCGGTGTCGAGGATCAGGACGTCGAAGCCCTGGAGCTTGGCGGACTGCAGCGCCCGGCGGGTGATCTGAACCGCGCTCTCGCCCTGGACGATCGGCAGGGTGGCGACATCGATCTGCTTGCCGAGGGTGGCCAGCTGCTCCATCGCGGCCGGACGGCGCGTGTCCAGCGAGGCCATCATGACCTTCTTGCGATCGAACCGGGTCAGGCGCAGCGCCAGCTTGGCCGAGGTCGTGGTCTTGCCCGAGCCCTGCAGGCCGGCCATCAGCACCACGGCGGGCGGATTGGCGTTGGTGTTGAGCGGGACCGGCTCCTCGCCGCCCAGCATCTCGATCAGGCCGTCATAGACGATCTTGACCACCTGGTCGGCCGGCTTGACCGAACGGATGACGTCTTCGCCGGTGGCGCGTTCGGTGGCGAAGGCGATGAAGTCCTTGACGACGGGCAGGGCGACGTCGGCCTCCAGCAGGGCCACGCGCACCTCGCGCATCGCCTCCTGCACGTCCTTCTCGGACAGGGCGCCGCGCCCGGTGATCCGGTCGAAGACGCCTGTCAGCCGCTCGTTCAGAGCCTCGAACATTCACTACCTCGTGGCGACGGGTGAAACGGCTCCATACGACAACGGCCCCCGGCGACGATCACGTCGGCGGAGGGTTCTCGCCATCCTCATCCATCCTGAGATGGGGTCGTGATGGTGGAGACGCAGGTTCACTTGCGTCGGAAGCGGCGGCTTATGGAGGAAAAGCCGGGCGAAAGCAACCAAGGCGAGTCAGGCCGTGGCGCGCAGAGCATCGCAATGATATGGCCGCGCCTCCTCCCGGAGCCGTCCTTGCTCGACCTCGCCCCCGACGTCATCGCCCTGCTGTGCCTCGCCGCGCTCGTGGCCGGCTTCATCGACGCCATCGCCGGCGGCGGCGGGTTGATCACCGTGCCGGTCCTGCTCGCCGCGGGCGTCGATCCGGTCTCGGCCATCGCCACCAACAAGGTGCAGGGCAGTTTCGGCACGGCGTCGGCGACCTGGAGCTTCTGGCGGGCGGGACGGATCGATTTCCGCCTGCTGACCTGGCCGTTGGCCGCGACCCTGGCCGGGGCGGCGCTGGGCTCGCTGGCGGTGACGATGGTGGACGCGCGCTGGCTGATGGTGCTGCTGCCGCTGATGCTGGGCGCCATCGCCCTCTATTTCCTGTTCGGCCCAAAGGCCGGCGACGAGGACGCCCACGCCCGGCTGACGCCCGTCGCCTATTCGGCCGTGGCGTTCGGGATCGGCTTCTATGACGGCTTCTTCGGCCCCGGCACAGGGTCCTTCTTCGCCCTGAGCCTGGTCACCCTGATGGGCATGGGGCTGACGCGCGCGACGGCCCACACCAAGGCGCTGAACTTCGCCAGCAATCTCATCTCCGTGGTGGTGTTGGGGCTCAGCGGCCATGTGCTGTGGATGCTGGGCGGGGCCATGGCCATCGGCCAGCTGATCGGCGGCCGGCTGGGCTCGCACGCCGCCATGCGCTTCGGACCTCGGTTGATCCGGCCGCTGCTGGTGGTCGTGTGCCTGGCCATGGTCGCCAAGCTGCTGTCCGATCCCGAGAACCCGCTGCGGGTTCTGGTCACCGACCTGCTGACTTGAGGTCGCCGGTTATTCTTCCTCGTCCGTCTCCGGCGCGGCGGCCGGGGTCGCATCCGGCTTGGGCTCAGAGCCCGGCTCCGTCACCACGACGCCTTCCGGCGGCGCGCTGAGTTTGGACAGGTCGCCGCCGGCGCGGAGCACGTCCAGCGCGCGTTCCAGCTGGTAGTCCTTGTCCTTGTCGTAGGCTTCGCCCGGCGCCTCGCGCGGTGTGTGGGCGCCCTTGCGCTCGGCGCCGATGGAGGAGTCCAGCGCGGTGGCGTAGGCGGCCTCGGAGTAGATGAAGCTGGAGCGCGAGACGATGCGCGCCTCGGCCTCGGAGCGCGCGACCTCGTAGTCCGGTTCGATGCCGATCTTCTGGATCGAGGCGCCGGACGGGGTGTAGTAGCGCGCGGTGGTGATCGACAGGGCGCCGTCCCGGCCGTTCCTGAGCGGGATCACCGTCTGCACCGACCCCTTGCCGAAGCTGGTCAAGCCCAGGACGACGGCGCGCTCATGGTCCTTCAGGGCGCCGGCGACGATCTCGGAGGCCGACGCGGAGCCGTAGTTGATCAGCACCACCACCGGCAGGCCGCCGGTCAGGTCGCCCGGCTTGGCGGAGTAGCGCTCGATCTGCTCGGGCTTGCGGCCGCGCTGGCTGACGATCTCGCCGCGCTCCAGGAAGGCGTCCGACACGTCGATGGCCGCTGTCAGCAGGCCTCCGCCGTTGTTGCGCAGGTCCAGGACGTAGCCCTTCACGCCCGGCTTCTCGGCCTTGATCTTGTTGATCGCCTCGATCAGCTCGCGGCCGGTGTTCTCGTTGAAGGTCGAGACGCGCAGATAGCCGAAGTCGCCCTCGACCCGGCCGGTGACCGACTGGACCTTGATGACCTCGCGCGTCAGCGTAACCTCCAGCGGGTCCTCGCCGTCGCGCAGGAAGGTGACCTTGACGCTGGTGCCGACCTCGCCGCGCAGCTTCTCCGACACCTGGCTGACGGTCAGGCCCGAGGCGTTCTGGCCGTCGATGGCGCTGATGACGTCGCCCGCCTGGACGCCGGCGCGCGCGGCCGGGCTCTCGTCCATCGGCGAGATGACCTTCACCAGGCCGCCTTCGGAGGTGATGGTCAGGCCGACGCCGGAATATTGCCCCTCGGTCCGCTCGCGCAGGTCGTCGTAGTTGTCGGGGGGCAGATAGTTGGAGTGCGGGTCCAGCGCGGTCATCATGCCGCTGAGCGCCGCCTCGATCAGCTTCTTGTTGTCGACCGGGACGACGTACAGCTGCTCGACGATGCCGACGACGTCGCCGAACAGCTCCAGCATGCGGAAGGTTTCGTTGCGCGGGGTCTGGCTGGCGACGGCGGCGGCGGATCCGCCGAGAGCCAGGGCGGCGCAGCCGACGAGGAGCAGTTTACGCATTCGGTCTCTTTCGGTGGGCCCGATCATGGGAGGCGCCCGGACTTCGATCAAAGGCCCCGCAGACACGACGAAATCGTGGCGGCGGGGCGTCCCGCCGATAAAATCAGCGTCAGGCCGGAAAGCAAAGGCCTATTACGGGTTTAGCGCAGCCACGGCCCCGGATCGATCGGGCGTTCGTCGCGGCGGAGCTCGAAATAGACGTCGCCGTCCGGGCCGCTGCGGCCCAGGGTCTGTCCGTCGGCGACGGGGGCGTCGGCCTCGACCTCCACCGTCTCCAGACCGGCGATGACCGCCCGCCAGCCCGGCCCCAGATCGAGGATCACCACCTGGCCCCAGCCGCTCAGGGGGCCGGCGTAGGCCACCTTGGCGTCGGCGGGGGCGGCGACGGCGGCCCGGTCCGCGCGCCAGCGCCAGCCGCTGGTCCCGTCGCCGTAGGTCTGGGC